>CAYZYC010000110.1:0-1389 GCA_964481165.1 uncultured Limnobacter sp.
CCCAGACGACGGTGTCGCCGGTCTGCGGCATGCGCCCGAGCATCAGCATCAGCATTCCGCTGAGCGCCTGGTAGCGCTCGCGCTCCTCCTCGGGCAGCGAGCGCAGGCCGAGGCGGTCCTTCAGTTCCGGCGTCGGAATCAGCCCGTCGAGCAGCCACGAGCCGTCTTCGCGCTGATAGGCCCAGCTGTCGTCGATGTCGCCGGTGGCGAATTCGCCGGTGATCGCCTCGAGCAGGTCCTGCAGCGTGATCAGGCCCTGCGTTTCGCCGTATTCGTCGATCACCAGCCCGATCTGCGTGTTCGAGCTGCGGAAGTTCTCGAGCAGTTCCATTCCGGTCAGCGTTTCCGGAACGTAGAGCATCTCGTGCAGGCCGGTCGTGAGGTCGATCGGCCCGCCGCGCAGCGACTGCGCGAGCAGCTGCTTCGTGTGCACGAAGCCGAGCACCTCGTCGAGGCCGCCGCGGCACACGGGGAAACGCGAATGCTCGGAATCGGCGACCTTCGCGAGGTTCGCCTCGGCCGTGCTGTCGACGTCCAGCCAGACGATGTCGGCGCGCGGAGTCATCAGCGACGAGATCTGCCGGTCGTCCAGGCGGAACACGTTGCGCACCATCACGTGCTCGGACTGCTCGATGATGCCCGCGTCGGAGCCTTCGGCGAGCATCGCGTGCAGGTCTTCCTCGGTCACCGACGGCGGCAGCGTGCGGTTGCCGCCGAACAGCCGCAGCACGAGCTCGGTCGACACCGAGAGCAGGCGCACGAAGGGCCGCGAAACGGTGGCGAGCACCGTCATCGGCAGCGCCACCATGCGCGCGATGCCTTCGGGGTTGAACTGGCCGAGGCGTTTCGGCACGAGTTCGCCGACGACGATCGACACGTAGGTGACGACGACGACCACCAGCGCGGTCGCCGCACGGTCGGACCAGGGCTGCGTCGCTCCGAGCGTCTCCAGCCAGTCGGCGAACGGTGCGGCGAGCGCGGCCTCGCCGAAGATGCCGTTCAGGATGCCGATCGACGTGATCCCGATCTGGATCGTCGACAGGAAGCGGTTGGGGTCCGAGCCGAGCGCGAGGGCCACCGCGGCCGACCGATCGCCGTCCTCGGCGAGTTTCTGCAGTCGCGCTTTCCGGGCGGTCACCAGCGCGATCTCGGACATCGCGAACAGCCCGTTGAGCAGGATCAACCCGAACAGGATGGCGATTTCCGTCAAGGGACTCGCACCGTTCGGTCAGGCGGGAAGGGGTCGGCGCCGCAGCGGCGCCATCGAGACTCGGAGTCGTTCATTCAGTGGGGCAGGCCGGCGCCTGGGCGGCCGCCTGCAGGGACCTGCTCGGTGCTGGAGACGGCCCGATTATATCCGTCGTCCCTGCGCGCGAAAGGGTCTGCGTG
>CAYZYC010000110.1:1489-7702 GCA_964481165.1 uncultured Limnobacter sp.
TGCTGGAGACGGCCCGATTATATCCGTCGTCCCTGCGCGCGAAAGGGTCTGCGTGGGGTGTGCGCCCTGGTCTGCGTCGGGCTCCGCGATGCGCCCGTCGGTAGCCATGCTCGGGATATCCCTTGCCGTGAACGCGTCCCCGCCGCCTATATCATCGGCGCATCGCAGCGGCGAACCGTCGTTCGCCTGTCATCACTCATCCCAACTCGATGGAGAACGGAAGTGAAGAAAGCCTTTCTCGCAGTACTTGCCGTCGCCGCCTTCGGCGTCGGTTCCCATGCCGAGGCGCAGACGACCCGCCTGTCGATCGGAACCGGCGGCACCGGGGGCGTCTACTACCCGCTGGGCGGCGGCATGGCCGCCGTGCTGTCCAAGCACGTTCCGGGATGGGAAGCGACCGCCGAAGTCACCGGCGCGTCGGTGGCCAACCTGCAGCTGATCGGACAAGGCAAGCAGGACATCGGACTGGCGATGGCCGATGCCGCGCTGGACGCGGTCAAGGGCGAAGCCAAGTTCAAGGATCGCAAGGTCGACGCGCGCACGCTGATCGTGATGTACCCGAACAAGATGCACGTCGTCACCACCGAGGGCAGCGGCATTTCGTCGGTGACCGACCTGAAGGGCAAGCGCGTATCGGTCGGCGAGCCCAACAGCGGCACCGAGGTCATGGCGATGCGCCTGCTCGACGCAGCCGGCGTCGGCACCGACTTCAAGCGCGAGCGCCTGTCGGTGGCCGAGGGCGTCAACGGAATCAAGGACGGCAAGATCGATGCGCTGATCTGGGTCGGAGGGCTGCCGACCGCCGCGATCACCGACCTGGCGACCACGCCGAACCGGACGATCAAGCTCATCGATCACGCGCAATACGCCGATGCGATGAACAAGAAGTGGGGCAATCTCTACGTGAAGGGCAAGACGCCGGCGGGCACGTACAAGGGCCAGGAAGCCGACGTCCAGAACCTCGACGTCTGGAACCTGCTCGTCGCCGACGCCAGGATGTCCGACGAGATGGCCTACACGATCGTGAAGACGCTGTTCGAGCACAAGGACGAGCTGGTCGCCGTGCACCGCGAGGCGAACAACATCGTGCTCGAGTCGCAGGCCGGCGGATCTCCGATCCCGCTGCACCCGGGGGCACGCAAGTACTACGAAGAGCGCGGCGTCAAGTTCGCCAACTGATCGGCCTGCCGAGCCACGCCACGGGCCCCGGATCCGTTCGGGGCCCGGGCTCCCCGGGCTCCCCGGGACCTCCCGCGCGGGCTGCGCCCGAGTCGCCGCCCGAACCGAAGCATGACATCCGATAGCGAACGCGCCGGACCCGACGCTGCGGCGGACGAAAAGCGGTTGCACGACGTCGAGCGCTTCATCGAAGAGGAAGAAGGCGCCGTCAGCAGCTACCGCGGCGCGCTGCAGGTATTGATCACCACGCTGCTGGTGATCATGTCGCTGTTCCACCTGTACGCGGCCGCATGGATCGTGCCGACGCTGACGCTGCGTCCGGTCCACGTCGGATTCATGCTGCTGCTGGTCTTCCTGATCTTTCCGGCATCGCCGCGCTTCCGCAACCGGCTGATGTGGTTCGACGTCGTGCTCGCATTGCTCGGCGTCGCGACGATCGTGCACATCCTTGCCGGCGGCTACGACTTCTGGGACCGCAGCACGTTCCCGTCCCGGCTGGACCTCGCCATGGGCGTGCTGTTCATCGTGCTCGTGCTCGAGGCCGCGAGGCGCACGACCGGGTGGATCATGCCGGCGGTGGTGATGGTGTTCGGAGCGTACGCGTTCCTCGGCCAGTGGCTGCCGGGACACTGGGCGCATCGCGGATACGACGTCGCCAGCATCGTCGGCGTCATGTACATGTCGCTCGAGGGCGTCTTCGGCACCGCGATCGACGTGTCGGCGACGTTGATCATCATGTTCACGATCTTCGGCGCCTTCCTGCAGCACTCGGGCGCGGGCAGGTTCTTCCTCGATTTCAGTTTCGCGCTGCTCGGCGGACGGCGTTCGGGTGCCGGACGCACCGTCGTGCTCTCGTCGTTCCTGCTCGGCGGGCCGTCGGGTTCGGGCGTCGCGACGACGGTGACGATCGGCACGGTCGCCTGGCCGATGCTCGAAAAGGCCGGCTACGAGCGCAACGCTGCCGGCGGACTGCTGGCGGCCGGCGGGCTCGGTGCGATCATCTCGCCGCCGGTGCTGGGCGCCGCCGCGTTCCTGATCGCCGAGTTCCTGAAGATCTCGTATCTCGACGTGCTGAAGATGGCGGTCATTCCGACCTGCCTGTACTACCTGTCGCTGTTCGTGATGGTCGAGATCGACGCGCGCAAGTACCAGTCGGCGGCGACCGAGATCGTGCTGAAGATGACCGCCGGGCAACTGGCGCGGCGCTACTGGTTCCACTTCCTGTCGCTGGTGGCGATCATCGGCTTCATGGTCTACGGCTTCTCGCCGCTGATGTCGGTGTTCTGGGCGACGGTGGTCGCGTTCGTGGCGAGCTTCTTCACGCGCGAGACCGCGATGTGGCCGCGCAAGCTAATCGCCGCGCTCTCCGACGGTTCGCGCCAGGCGCTCAATGTCGCGGCGACCTGCGCGGCCGCCGGGATCATCGTCGGCGTCGTCGGCAAGACCGGGCTCGGATTGAAGTTCAGCTCGATCGTCATCGCCTACGCGGGCGGCAGCCTGCTGCTGACGGCCGTGTACACCGCGCTGATCGTCTGGATCATCGGGCTCGCGGTGCCGGTGACCGCGAGCTACATCATCTGCGCGGTGATCGCCGCACCGGCATTGACCAGTCTCGGCGTGCCCGATTTCGCGGCGCACATGTTCATCTTCTACTACGCGGTGCTCTCCGAGGTCTCGCCGCCGACGGCGCTGTCTCCGTTCGCCGCGGCGGCGATTACCGACGGCGACCCGTACCGCACCACGCTGCAGTCGTGGAAGTACACGCTGCCGGCGTTCCTGCTGCCGTTCGTGTTCGTTCTCGATCCGGCCGGGGCCGGCCTGCTGCTGACTCCGCCGCCCGACGTCGGATGGGCACGCGTGTCCTGGATCGTTCTCACCGCGACCGTGGGAATCACCGCGCTCGCCGGAGGTGCGCAGAACTGGGTGCTGGTGCGCTGCGTGCTTGCCGAGCGGCTGGCGCTCGTCGCGGCAGGGCTGCTGCTCGTGTATCCGCACCCGATGGCCGACACGATCGGATTGTCGCTGGTGGCGGCGGCGCTCGCTTCGCAGTTCCTGCGCAGTCGCCGGCATCGGGCACAGGCCACTCCGGCCGGGTGAACCGGCACCGCGGGCGGCACGCGCGTCGCGTTCGCGCGTGCCTGCCGCGCAGGCACCCGCGCTTCGCCGTTCAGCGAGAATTGTTCGCCAGGCGCTCGCGGTGGCGCGCGATCGCCGCGCGCACCTGCGCGGGCGCGGTTCCGCCGGCGTGATCGCGCGAAGCGACCGAACCCTCCAGCGTCAGTACCGCAGCCACGTCGGCATCGATCAGTGCGCTGAAGCCGCGCAGCGTGTCGAGGTCGAGATCGGCCAGGCCCACGCCTCGATCGGCGGCGCAACGCACGGCGCGCGCAACGGCTTCGTGCGCGTCGCGAAACGGCAGGCCCTTGCGCACCAGGTAGTCGGCGAGATCGGTCGCCGTCGAGAAGCCCTCGGCGGCGGCGAGCCGCATCCGCTGCGCATCGACGCGGATGCCGGCGACCAGGTCGGCGAGGATGCGCAGCGTCTCGACGACCGTGTCGGCGGTGTCGAACAGCGGCTCCTTGTCTTCCTGGTTGTCCTTGTTGTACGCGAGCGGCTGGCCCTTCATCAGCGTCAGCAGCGCCATCAGGTGCCCGTAGACGCGGCCGGTCTTGCCGCGCGCAAGCTCGGGTACGTCGGGGTTCTTCTTCTGCGGCATGATCGACGAGCCGGTGCAGAAGCGGTCGGGCAGGTCGATGAACCCCACGCGCGGCGACATCCACAGCACGAGTTCTTCCGACAGCCGCGAGACGTGCATCATCGTGAGGCTCGCGGCGGCGCAGAACTCGATGGCGAAGTCGCGATCGGAAACCGCGTCGAGCGAGTTTGCGCAGACGCCTTCGAATCCGAGCGCGCGCGCGACGTGTTCGCGGTCGATCGGATACGAGGTCCCGGCAAGCGCCGCGGCACCGAGCGGAAGGCGGTTCACGCGCCGGCGGCAGTCGGTGAAACGCTCGACGTCGCGCGCGAACATCTCGACGTACGCGAGCAGGTGGTGGCCGAAGGTCACCGGCTGCGCGACCTGCAGGTGCGTGAATCCCGGCAGGATCGTGTCGGCATGCGCATCGGCGAGCGCGACCAGCGACCGCTGCAGGCCGACCGCCTGCCCGACGATCTCGTCGATCGTCGCGCGCAGCCACAGCCGGATGTCGGTGGCGACCTGGTCGTTGCGCGAACGCGCCGTGTGCAGTCGTTTGCCGGCGTCGCCGACGAGTTCGGTCAGGCGCCGCTCGATGTTCAGGTGGACGTCCTCGAGGTCGACCGACCAGGCGAATTCGCCGCGTTCGATTTCGCCGCGGATCGTCGCCATCCCGGCGCGGATCGCCTTCAGGTCGTCGGCGCCGATCGCGCCGATCGCTTCGAGCATCGCCGCGTGCGCCAGCGACCCTTCGATGTCGGCGAAAGCCAGCCGACGATCGAACGAGACCGACGCAGTGTAGCGTTTCACCAACTCGTCGACCGGTTCGTCGAACCGTGCAGACCACGCTTCGGATTTCTTCGCAAGCTGATCTGTCATAATCGTCCGGCCGGCCCGTGGCAGAGCGTGATGGAGCCGGGAATTATACGGGCCGCATCCAGGCTCGATACGGGCCGCTTGCAGGCCCGCTCGCCGTTCGCGCACCCGGCCGGGCGCGGGCGCTGCAGAGAGGGAGGTCGATGAGCGAGCTGGGCCCGGGACAGTGGACGGGTGCCGCGCCGGATCCGTCGGGGCGTCGACGCACCCCAGGCGCGCTCGACGGCGGCATCGAACTGCCGCGTCGGCGCGTGACCGACGGCGCCGATTTCCCGGTCCTGCCCGATTGCTGCAACCTGGGCACCGTCGTGCGCGTGCTCGTCCCGCTGAACGCGATCGTGCTGCTGCTGCTGTGGCTGCTGCAGACGACGCAGGCCGAACCGTGGCCGTTGCTCGAAACCGTGCTGCACGTGAACGCCGTGGCCGCGGCGTCGCTGCTGCTGTTGTGCGCCCTGCGCCGGATCGCCAACGGTTCGCCGAGGCGCATCCAGTGGACGATCGCGCTGGGCGTTCCGGCGCTGCTGACCGTCGCCGTGTCGCTGCTCGACACCGGCGCAGCGCATTTCGAGTCGGCTGCGGCCTACGCCGGGTGGATCGTCCCGCGCGTGCTGTGCGCCGTCGCGGTGGCGTGGGCGATGATCGAGTTTCTCTGGCTGCGGCAGCTTTCGCTGCAGCCTTCGCAGGCCGAGGGCCGCCTGCAGGCGCTGCAGGCGCGCATCCGTCCGCACTTCCTGTTCAACAGCCTGAACACCGTCCTCGGACTGATGCGCAGCGATCCGCGCAAGGCCGAGCGCACGCTCGAGAACCTCGCCGACCTGTTCCGCGTGTTCATGAAGGACAGTCGCGAACTGGTGCCGCTCGACGACGAGGTGCTGTTGTGCAAGGAGTACCTGACGATCGAGAAGCTGCGCCTTGCCGAACGACTGTCGGTGCGCTGGGAGATCGAAGACATGCCCGGCGACGCGCTGCTGCCGTCGCTGCTGCTGCAGCCGCTGGTCGAGAACGCGGTGCATCACGGCATCGAACCGCATTCGGGGTCCGGCGAGATCGTCGTGGCGATCCGCAAGTCCGGTGACCGCGTGCGCGTCGAGATCGTCAACCCGATTCCCGCGGCGCGGCCGAGCCGCCCGGGAAATCACATGGCCCTGTCCAACGTGCGCGAACGACTCGACCTGACCTTCGACGTCGAGGGCCAGCTCGAGACGGTCAGCGCCGATGGCTGGTTCCGCGTGATCGTGCAGTTTCCCTACCGAAAAGAGAGAAGAAGCCGTGATGTCAGACGTTCCATCGATCCTGATCGTTGACGACGAGCCGGTGGCGCGCTCGCGACTGCGCGAGCTGCTCGCCGACCTGGCGCCGCAGTTTCCGCACCGCATCGTCGGCGAGGCACCGAACGCGCCCGAAGCGCTGTCGCAGATCGAGGTCGCGCAGCCGCAGATCGTGCTGCTCGACATCCAGATGCC
>CAYZYC010000111.1:0-7672 GCA_964481165.1 uncultured Limnobacter sp.
CCGAGATCTGCACCTCGGTGGGCGCATAGCCGACCATCGAGGACAGCAGCACGCGGCGCAGCGCGTTGCCCAGCGTGTGGCCGTATCCGCGTTCGAACGGCTCCATCACGACACGGGCGTGCGATGCACCCATTTGCTCCACCTCGACGATGCGCGGCTTCAGCATGGCAGTCTGCATAGATATCCTCTCGATTAACGCGAGTACAACTCGACGATCAGGCTCTCGTTGATGTCGCCCGCCAGGTCGGCGCGGTCGGGCATCGCCTTGAACACGCCTTCCATCTTGTTCTTGTCGACCGAAACCCAGCCCGGGTAGCCGGTCTGCTCGGCCAGGTTCAGCGCGTCCTGGATGCGCGCCTGCTTGCGGGCCTTTTCGGTCAGGGTGACGATGTCGTTCGGACGCACGACCAGCGACGGGACGTTCACCGCGCGGCCGTTGACCAGCACCGCCTTGTGGCCGACGAGTTGCCGCGCTTCGGCGCGCGTCGACCCGAAGCCCATCCGGTAGACGACGTTGTCGAGCCGGCTCTCGAGCAGGCGCAGCAGGTTCTCGCCGGTGTTGCCCTTGCGCCGCTCGGCTTCCTCGAAGTAGCGGCGAAACTGCCGCTCGAGGATCCCGTACATGCGCTTGACTTTCTGCTTCTCGCGCAACTGCAGGCCGTAGTCGGACGGACGCGAGCCCGACGTGCGACCGTGCTGTCCCGGCTTGCTGTCGAGCTTGCACTTCGAGTCGAGCCCGCGACGCGCGCTCTTCAGGAACAGGTCGGTTCCTTCGCGACGGGACAGCTTGGCTTTCGGACCGGTATAACGTGCCACTTTGATTTCCTTCGATGTACGCGAATCGCTTCGCGGTCAGTTCGTCTCTGGAGACCCGGCCGGGACGGCCTTTCGGGTGACGAACGGTGGGCTTGACCGCGCCGCGCGGTCCGCCGTGGCGGACCGTTGCGGCGCGGGAACGACGTACTGCGTCGCGGCGCTCCTCAGATGCGCCGCTTCTTCGGCGGACGGCAGCCGTTGTGCGGAATCGGCGTGACGTCCTGGATCTGCATGATCTTGATGCCCAGCGCATTGAGCGCGCGCACCGACGACTCGCGGCCGGGCCCGGGCCCGCGGATCAGCACCTCGAGGTTGCGGATTCCGCATTCCTGCGCGGCGCGGCCCGCCGCCTCGGCCGCCACCTGCGCTGCGAACGGCGTGGACTTGCGCGATCCCTTGAACCCCGCGCCGCCCGAAGACGCCCACGACAGCGTGTTGCCCTGGCGGTCGGTGATCGTGATGATCGTGTTGTTGAACGACGCGTGGATGTGCGCGATGCCGTCCGAGACGTTCTTGCGCGCCTTCTTGCGCGCGCGCGAAGCCGCAGCCGCTGCCGACGACGATTGAGCCCTGGTTGCCATGTGTTCGATCCCTTATTTCTTCAGCGCGACGCCGGCCTTGCGCGGGCCCTTGCGCGTGCGCGCGTTCGTGCGCGTGCGCTGTCCGCGCACCGGCAGTCCGCGGCGATGCCGCGCCCCGCGATAGCAGCCGAGGTCCATCAACCGCTTGATCGACATCGACACTTCGCGGCGCAGGTCGCCCTCGATCGTGAAACGCCCGATCTGGTCGCGAAGGCGCTCGATTTCGGCGTCGTTGAGGTCCTTGACCTTCTTGTCGAACGGAACGTTCGCCGCCTGGCAGATGTGGCGGGCGCGCGCGCGACCGATGCCGAAGATCGCCGTCAGCCCGATCTCGGTGTGCTGACGGTCCGGGATGTTGATGCCGGCTATACGTGCCATCGCTCTTCCTTTCTCAGCCCTGACGCTGCTTGTGCCGCGGGTCGGTGCAGATCACCCGGACCACGCCGTGCCGCTTGATCACCTTGCAGTTGCGGCAGATCTTCTTCACGGATGCCATCACTTTCATCGTTCACCTCGTTGTCCAGTCATCTCGCGCGGAAAACGATCCGCGCTCTCGACAGGTCGTAGGGCGTCAGCTCCACGGTTACCTTGTCGCCCGGAAGGATGCGGATGTAGTGCATGCGCATCTTTCCGGAAATGTGCCCGAGCACCTGGTGCCCGTTCTCCAGTTTCACGCGGAACGTCGCGTTGGGGAGGTTCTCGACGACCTCGCCCTGCATCTGGATGACGTCTTCCTTGCTCATCGATCGGCGTCGTTCGCGTTGTCGACATCAATCCCTGGTTCCGGCGGCGCGACCGCCGCTACGCTCGGGCTCCCTTCACACCGGTTTTCTTCAGCAGGCTCTCGTACTGGTGCGACATCACGTATGCCTGCACCTGCGACATGAAATCCATCGTCACGACGACGATGATCAGCAGCGACGTTCCCCCGAAGTAGAACGGCACGTTCCACTCGAGGATCAGGAATTCCGGAAGCAGGCACACCGCGGTGACGTAGATCGCGCCGGCGAGCGTGAGCCGCATCAGGATCCGGTCGATGTAGCGCGCGGTCTGCTCGCCGGGGCGGATTCCCGGAACGAACGCCCCGCTCTTCTTCAGGTTGTCGGCGGTCTCGCGGCTGTTGAACACCAGCGCCGTGTAGAAGAAGCAGAAGAAGACGATCGCCATCGCGTACAGCAGGATGTAGACCGGCTGCCCCGGAGCGAGCGTCGCGGCGATGTCGCGCATCCAGCGAACGACCGGGTTGGCGACGTCGCCCGACGTGAACCACTGCGCGATGGTCGCCGGAAACAGGATGATCGACGACGCGAAGATCGGCGGGATCACGCCCGACATGTTCAGCTTCAGCGGCAGGTGCGAGGTCTGGCCGCCGTAGACGCGATTGCCGACCTGCCGTTTCGCGTAGTTGACCGTGATCTTGCGCTGGCCGCGTTCGACGAAGACGACGAACGCGGTCACCGCGAAGACCAGCACGACGATGACCAGCGCGATGAAGGCGCTCATCGACCCGGTGCGCACGAGCTCGCCCATGCCGCCGATGGCGCTGGGCAGCCCCGCGGCGATGCCGGCGAAGATGATGATCGAGATGCCGTTGCCCAGCCCGCGCTCGGTGATCTGCTCGCCGAGCCACATCAGGAACATCGTGCCGGTGACCAGCGAGACCACGGCGGTGAAGCGGAAGGCCGGACCCGGGTCGATCACGAGCCCCGGCTGCGCCTCGATCGCGATCGCGATGCCGATCGCCTGGAACGTGGCCAGGCCGAGCGTGAACCAGCGCGTGTACTTGGTGATCTCGCGCCGGCCCGCTTCGCCTTCCTTCTTCTTCGCCTCGAGCGCCGGCACGACGACCGCGAGCAGCTGCATGATGATCGACGCCGAGATGTACGGCATGATCCCGAGCGCGAACACGGTGAAACGCGACAACGCGCCGCCGGAGAACAGGTTGAACATGCCGAGGATGCCGCCCTGCTGGCCCTGGAACAGCTGCGACAGCTGGTCGGGGTCGATCCCCGGCACCGGGATGTGCGCGCCGATCCGGTAGACGACGAGCGCGAGCAGCAGGAACCACAGCCGGCGCTTCAGGTCGCCGAACCTGCCCGACTTCATCAGCGATGCGGGATTGGTCGCCACTTGCTGCCTGGATCCTTCCGTGTTCTGTGCGTTGCTGCCCGACGCGCCGTCAGGCGACCGAGCCGCCGGCGGCTTCGATCGCCGCCTTCGCGCCCTTGGTCGCCGCCACGCCGGTGAGCGTCACCTTGCGCGACAGCGTTCCCGACAGGAACACCTTCGCGCCGCGCGCGAGTTGCGGCACGACGCCGGCTGCCTTCAGCGCGAGCAGGTCGACCTCGGACGCCTCGAGGCGTTCCAGATCGGACAGGCGCACCTGCGCGGTGTCGTCGCGCGTCATCGAGTGGAAGCCGCGCTTCGGCAACCGGCGCTGCAGCGGCATCTGCCCGCCCTCGAAGCCGAGCTTGTGAAAGCCGCCCGAGCGCGATTTCTGTCCCTTGTGGCCCCGGCCTGCGGTCTTGCCCAGGCCCGAGCCGATGCCGCGGCCGACCCGCTTGCCGACGGGACGGCTGCCTTCGGCCGGTTTCAGATCGTTCAGTTTCATTGCGTTTCCTGCAATCGGCTCACTGCACCTTCACGAGGTACGAGACCTTGTTGATCATTCCGCGCACCGCGGGCGTGTCTTCCAGCTCGCGCGTGTCGTTGATCTTGCGCAGTCCGAGGCCGGTCACGGTCGCGCGATGCGTGCCGCGCGTGCCGATCGGGCTGCGTACCAGGGTCACCTTCAACGTCTTCTTGCTCATCGCATTCGCTCCATCGGCCGCGCGCAGGATGCCGCGCGCGGGTTCAGCCGAGGATCTCCTCCACCGACTTGCCGCGTTTCGCCGCGATCTCCGCGGGCGTGTTCAGGTTGCGCAGCGCGTCGATCGTCGCGCGGACCATGTTGTACGGATTCGACGAGCCGTGGCTCTTCGCGACGACGTTGCTGACACCCATCACCTCGAAGATGGCGCGCATCGGGCCGCCGGCGATGATCCCGGTGCCTTCGCTCGCCGGCTTGAGCATGACGACCGCCGCGCCGTGGCGCCCCATCACCTGATGGTGCAGCGTGCCGCCGCGCAGCGGGATCTTCACCAGCTTGCGCCGCGCCTCGTCCATCGCCTTCTGCACGGCGACCGGCACCTCGCGCGCCTTCCCCTTGCCCATCCCGATGCGGCCGTCGCCGTCACCGACCACGGTCAGCGCCGCGAACCCGAGAATCCGGCCGCCCTTGACGACCTTGGTCACCCGGTTCACCGCGATCATCTTCTCGCGCAGGCCGTCGTCGCGCTCTTCGCCGATCTTTCCGCCGATCTTTGCCTGGATCTTTGCCATCTTCGATTCCGTTCCTCAGTACAGACGCCGCGCGGTGCCGCTCAGAACCGCAGGCCGGCTTCGCGGGCCGCTTCGGCGAGCGCTTTCACGCGCCCGTGATAGCGGTAGCCCGCCCGATCGAAGGCCACGCTGTCGATTCCCGCGGCGAGCGCCTTCTCGGCGATCCGCTTGCCGACCAGCGCCGCGGCGTCTACGTTGCCCCCGCGGCCCTGCTTGCCGGCGAGCGCCGTGCGCGTTTCCTGCTCGACCGTGGACGCCGACACGAGCACCTTCTGCCCGCTCTCGTCGAAGATGCTCGCGTAGATGTGCGTGTTCGTCCGGTGCACCGTGAGCCGGCGCACCCGCAGCTCGCGGATCTTCAGCCGGGTCTGGCGGGCACGTCGTACGCGCGGTTCGTTCTTGTCCATCGCTCGAATCCTGTGAAGCAGTGGGCTCGTCGGCGCCCGTTACTTCTTCTTGACTTCCTTCAACACCACCCGCTCGTCGGCATAGCGCACGCCCTTGCCCTTGTACGGCTCGGGTTCGCGATAGCCGCGGATCTCGGCAGCGACCTGGCCGACGACCTGCTTGTCGGCCCCCTTGATCACGATCTCGGTCTGCGTCGGCGTCTCGGCCTTCACACCCGCCGGCAACTGGTAGACCACCGGATGCGAGAAGCCGAGCGACAGGTTCAGGCTCGAACCCTGCGCCTGCACGCGAAAGCCCGTGCCGACCAGCTGCAGCCGCTTCTCGAAGCCCTTCGACACGCCGTGCACCATGTTGGCGACCAGCGCGCGGTACGTTCCGCTCATCGCGTTGGCTGCCGTGCTCGCGTCGCTCGGCTCGAACACGAGATTGCCGTCTTCGCGCGCGACCTTCACCAGCGCGTTCAGGCGCTGCTCGAGCGAACCGAGCGGCCCCTTCACGGCGATGCGCTGCGGATCGATCGTCACCTCGACTCCGGCGGGAACCGGGATCGGGCTCTTGCCTACTCGGGACATGGCTCGCTCCCCGTCAGGCGACGTAGGCGATGACTTCGCCGCCGACGCCGTTGGCGCGCGCATGGCGATCGGTCATCACGCCGCGCGAGGTGGTCACGATCGCGACGCCCAGGCCGTTCATGACCTGCGGCAGCGCATCGCGCCCCTTGTACACGCGCAATCCCGGGCGCGAGACGCGCTCGAGACGCTCGATCACCGGGCGGCCGGCGTAGTACTTCAGGCTGACCTCGAGCAGGTTCTTCACCCCCTCGCCCTTGACCGCGAAGCCGTCGATGTAGCCCTCGTCCTTCAGCACCTGGGCGATCGCCACTTTCAGCTTGGACGACGGCATCGACACCGTCTGTTTTTCGACGCGCTGCGCGTTGCGGATGCGCGTGAACATGTCGGCGACCGGATCGCTCATGCTCATGATGGTTTCCTCATAACTCGCTAGTTCCCGACGCGCCGCTCACCAGCTCGCCTTCGTCAGCCCCGGCACCTCGCCGCGCATCGCCACTTCGCGAAGCTTGTTGCGCGCGAGGCCGAACTTGCGGAAGGTTCCGCGCGGGCGGCCGGTGATCGCGCAACGGTTGCGCAGGCGCGTCGGACTGGAATCGCGCGGCAGCGCCTGCAGCTTCAGGCGAGCCTGGTAGCGCTCTTCCTCGCTGAGCGACTGGTCGTCGATGATCGCCTCGAGCGCCTTGCGCTTGGCGGCGAACTTGCGCACCGTCAGCTGGCGCTTCAGGTCACGGTTGATCAGGGCGAGTTTGGCCACTTGTGTCGTTTCCTGCTTCAGTTGCGGAACGGGAACTTGAACGCCGCGAGCAATGCCTTCGCCTGTTCGTCGTTCTTCGCCGTCGTCGTGATGCTGATGTTCAGGCCGCGCAGCGCGTCGACCTTGTCGTAGTCGATCTCGGGGAAGATGATCTGTTCCTTCACACCGAGGTTGTAGTTGCCGCGACCGTCGAAGGACTTGCCGGAGATCCCGCGGAAGTCGCGCACGCGCGGCAGCGCGATGGTGACGAGGCGGTCGAGGAACTCGTACATGCGCCGGCCGCGCAGCGTCACCATGCAGCCGATCGGATAACCCGCGCGGATCTTGAACCCGGCGATCGCCTTCCTCGCCTTGGTCGTGACGACCTTCTGGCCGGTGATCTTCGTGAGGTCGGCCGACGCGTTCTCGAGCACCTTCTTGTCGGCGACGGCCTCGCCGACGCCCATGTTCAGCGTGATCTTCGTCAGGCGCGGCACTTCCATCACCGACTTGTAGCCGAACTGCTTGATCAGTTCGGGCACCACCTTCTCGCGATACTGCTGTTGCAGACGAGCCATTCTTTCCTCACGCGTTGACCAGTTCGCCGTCGGACTTGAAGAAACGGACCTTGCGTCCATCCTCCAGCGTCCGCACTCCGACGCGGTCGCCCTTGCCGGTGGCCGGGTTGAGCAGCATCACGTTCGACTGGTCGATCGGCATCGTCCTGTCGACGATGCCGCCGGTCTGCCCCTTCATCGGGTTCGGCCGCACGTGCTTCTTCACCATGTTGATGCCCTCGACGACCAGATGCGTGTCGTCGACGCGGCGCAGCACGGTCCCGCGCTTGCCCTTGTCCCGTCCTGCGATGACGATCACCTCGTCACCCTTGCGAATCTTGCGCATTCAGATCACCTCCGGCGCGAGCGAAACGATCTTCATGAAACGCTCCGTGCGCAGCTCGCGCGTCACCGGGCCGAAGATGCGCGTGCCGATCGGCTCGAGCTTGGCGTTCAGCAGCACGGCGGCGTTGCCGTCGAACCGGATCAGCGAACCGTCCTGGCGGCGCACTCCCTTGGCGGTGCGCACGACGACGGCGTTGTAGATCTCGCCCTTCTTGACGCGGCCGCGCGGCTGCGCCTCCTTGACCGACACCTTGATGATGTCGCCGATGCCCGCATAGC
>CAYZYC010000112.1:0-7511 GCA_964481165.1 uncultured Limnobacter sp.
GCGCTTCGGGGTCATCGCATCGTCGGGCCACGTCCAGTCGGCGTAGCGTTCGCGCAGCTTGACCTTCCAGAACTTCCCCGTCGCCGTGCGCGGGATCGCATCGACGAAGTCGATCACGTCGGGCAGTTGCCAGCGTGCGCACCGGGGCGCAAGGAATTCGCGCAGTTCGGCTGCTTCGAGCGTGGCGCCGGGCTTGCGAACCACGCAGGCGAGCGGCCGCTCGGTCCACGTCGGATGGGCTACCGCGATGACCGCCGCCTCGGCCACTGCCGGGTGCGCCATGATCGCGTTCTCCAGATCGACCGAACTGATCCATTCGCCGCCCGACTTGATCAGGTCCTTCGTCCGGTCGGCGATCCGGACATAGCCGTGCTCGTCGATCGCGGCAACGTCGCCGGTTCGCAACCATCCATCGTCGGTGAACTTCTCCGGATTGCGGTTTTCGTCGTGATACGACCCGGTGACGAAGGGTCCGCGCACCTGCAGTTCGCCGACGTCGCGGCCGTTCCAGGCGCACTCGCCGTCGTCGCCGACGATGCGCATCTCGATCATCGGCACCGGGATCCCGGCCATCGCCTTGCGCGCGAACCAGGCGTCGTCGTCGAGCTTGCCGCGCAGCTCCGGCTTCTCGAAGAACAGCGACGCCATCGGCGACGTCTCGGTCATGCCCCAGCCCTGTCCGATGCGGATTCCGTGGCGCGCGAACGCGCGGATCATCGATTCGGGAACCGCGGCGCCTCCGACCATGCTGCGCATTCCGACGGGGAGCTTCCAGCGTCCCGGGTTCGCCTCGTAGGCCTGGATCAAGCCGAGCCAGATCGTCGGCACGCCCAGTGTCAATGTCGGCGGTTCGAGCTGCATCAGGTCGAGCAGATCGTCGGGCGCCAGATGCGGTCCGGGGAACACCAGCCGCGCGCCGAGCATCACCGCGGTGTACGGAATTCCCCACGAATTCGCATGGAACATCGGCGTGACCGGAAGCACGACGTCGGCCGAAGACACCGCCACGTAGTCGGGCAACGCACAGGCCAGCGAGTGCAGCACCGTCGAACGGTGCGAATAGACGACGCCCTTGGGACGCCCGGTCGTGCCGGACGTGTAGCACATCGCCACCGGATCGTTCTCGTCGTGCTCGACGTAGCGGAACCCGGACGGCGCCTGCGCGAGCAGCTGCTCGTAGTCGTCGATCGGGGGGAGCGCCTGTTTCGCGTCGGCTTCCCGGACGGCGACCGGCGCGCCCGAGAACGGGAACACGATCACGCGCTCGAAACGATGCAGGTGCGCGAACTTCTCGTAGAGCGGCAACAGCGTGTCGTCGACGATCAGGAATCGATCGCCGGCGTGATGCGCGATCCAGCCGATGTCGTCGGGTGCCAGGCGCAGGTTCAGCGTGTGCATGACGCCGCCCGCGGCAGGGATCCCGAAGTACGCCTCGAGGTGCGCGTGGTGGTTCCAGCACAGCGTCGCGACGCGTTCGCCGCGACGCAGGCCGAGCTTCTGCAGCGCCGCCGACAGTGCGCGCGTGCGCCGGTACCACTGCGCATACCGATGCCGGCGAAGCGACTTGTCCGGCAGCCGCGAGACGATCTCCGATTCGGGAAAGAGCTTCCCCGCGTGTTCGAGCAGCCGGTTCAGCGACAACGGCAGCGGCATCATCGTCGTGCGGATCGATTCCATCGTTCGCCTCCTCGCTCGGCTCGTCGTTGGTTCGTCGTTGGTTCTTCGCGTCGGCTCGCCCGGTCCCGGGCTATCGGTCGGGCAGGAACATCGACTGCAGGTCGTTCAGGAACCGCAGCCCGAGCGGCGTGGCGCGCAGCACCGTGGGATCGGGATCGAGCAGTCCGCGCTCGACGGCCTTCGCGACGCGACCGGAGATCGCGATCGGCGAAAGCCCGGTGCGCTCGACGAACATCGCAGCCGGAACGCCTCCGACCAGGCGCAGCGCGTTGAGCATGAATTCGAAAGGCAGATCGGCTGCGGACACCTCGCGCGACGCATCGATCGGGCCGTTCGTGCCCTGCGGCGCGGCGTCGAGCATCGCGCGCAGGTACTCGCGCGGGTTGCGCACGCGGGTCTCGCGAACGATGCGATCACGGAACGACAGCTTGCCGTGCGCACCCGCACCGACACCGAGATAGTCGCCGAACTGCCAGTAGTTCAGGTTGTGCTCGCAGTGATGCCCGCGGCGCGCGTACGCCGAGATCTCGTAGCGATCGAGCCCCGCGCGTGCGGTCTCTTCCTCGATCAGCGTCTGCATATCGGCCGCGGCATCCTCGTCGGGCAGCGGCGGCGGATGCAGCGCGAAATGCGTGTTCGGTTCGAGCGTCAGATGGTAGTAGGACAGGTGCGGAGGATCGAACGAGAGCGCCTCGCGCAGGTCGGCGCGCAGCGCCTCGGGTGTCTGCCCGGGAAGCGCGTACATGAGGTCGAGGTTCCAGGTATGGAACGCGTCGGCGGCGGTCTCGATCGCCCGCCGTGCCTGGTACGCGTCGTGCACGCGGCCGATGCGCGCAAGCGCATCGTCGGAGAAACTCTGCGCGCCGATCGACAAGCGCGTGACGCCGGCCTGCGCATACGCACGAAAGCGCGCGGCTTCGAAGGTGCCCGGATTCGCCTCCAGCGTCACTTCGGCGCCGGGGGCTACCGGCAGCAGCGTGCGCACTCCGGTGAGCAGGCTATCGATCGCCTCCGGCGAGAACAGGCTCGGCGTTCCGCCGCCGATGAACACGCTGTGCACGGTGCGGCCCCAGACCTGCGGCAGCGCGCGCTCGATGTCGGCGTGCACCGCGGCGACGTACCGGTCCTCGGGCAGCGCCTCGCCGTGCGGCAGCGTGTGCGAGTTGAAGTCGCAGTACGGGCACTTGCGCAGGCACCACGGCAGGTGCAGGTACAGCGACATCGGCGGCGCCTCCTGCACGCCAACGCTCGCTTCGTCGCCGCGCCGCACGGAAACGCCGTGCAAGGTCGTGTGTCCGCCCTGCCCGGCCTGTTCTGCCTGCCGCGCCTGTCCCGCCGTGCTCATGAAACGATCATCGCCTCGCGCAGTCGATCGATCAACCCGCGCACCGCGCGCCCGCGGTGGCTCTGCCGGTTCTTCGTTTCGGGATCGAGCTCGGCCACCGTGCATCCGAGCGACGGAACCAGGAAATGCGGGTCGTAGCCGAAGCCGCCGGTACCGCGCGCCTCGTCGATGACGCGACCGTGCCAGCTCGCGTCGGCGATGATCGGCTGCGGATCGTCGGCGGCGCGCAGCAGCACCAGCACGCAGTAGAAATGCGCCGAACGATCGGTGCATCCCGAGATCTCGGCAACCAGCTTCGCGTTGTTGGCGACGTCGCTCTTTTCCCCGCCGCCGGCGGCGGCCCAGCGTGCCGACAGCACGCCCGGCCGACCGCCGAGCGCATCGACGCAAAGGCCCGAATCGTCGGCGAGCGCCGGCAATCCGGTGAGCCGGCTCGCACGTCGCGCCTTGGCGAGCGCGTTCTCGACGAAGGTTGCGTACGGCTCCTCGGCCTCGGTGACGCCGAGCACCGATTGCGGTTGCACCGTCAGTCCGAGCGGCTTCAGCAGCCGGGCGAACTCCTCGAGCTTGCCGGCGTTGGTCGACGCGAGCACGATCCGGTCGAGCTTCATCGCGTCAACCCGCGAGTGCCGACTTCTGCAGCTCGATCAGCCGGCGGATTCCGCCGGCCGCGAGATCGAGCAGCGTGTCCATCTGCTCGCGCGTGAACGGTTCGCCTTCGGCGGTTCCCTGCACTTCGACGAAGCCGCCCGCGCCCGTCATCACGACGTTCAGGTCGGTATCGCACGAGGAATCCTCGACGTAGTCGAGATCGAGCACGGCAGTGCCCTCGTAGAGCCCGACCGAAACCGCGGCGACGAAGTCGCGCACCGGCGTCCGTTCGAACGCGCCGTCGGCGAGCAGTCGAGCGACCGCGTCGTGCGCGGCGACGAACGCACCGGTGATCGCCGCGGTGCGCGTGCCGCCGTCGGCCTGCAACACGTCGCAATCGAGCGTGATCGTCCGTTCGCCGAGACGCTCGAGATCGAAGACCGCGCGCAGGCTGCGGCCGATCAGCCGCTGGATCTCCAGCGTGCGACCGCCCTGGCGACCTCGCGCAGCCTCGCGGTCGCTGCGCGTGTGCGTCGATCGCGGCAGCATCCCGTACTCGGCGGTGAGCCAGCCGCGTCCGAGTCCGCGCAGGAACGGCGGCACCTTCTCCTCGACGCTGGCCGTGCACAGCACGCGCGTGTCGCCGAACTCGACCAGAACCGAACCTTCGGCGTGCTTCGTGAATCCGCGCTCGATCCGGACCGTTCGCAGCGCATCGGGGGCGCGTCCGCTGGGGCGGATCGGCATCGCAGTGCTCCTCGCATTCGACATCGGCGAAGCATACGACAGCGTGCGCCGGGGGCCGGTTGCCGGAAGGGCGACTTGCCCTGCGCGGCGCTCGACTGCGGGTCAGCGGTTACCCTTGGCCCGCGGGAGAGCGAACGACGAGACGACGACGCATGACGGCACCATGACCGCGGCAACCGGGACGCACACCGACGCGCACACCGACCCGTGCGCCGACCCGCGGGCTTCGGGCATTCCGGCACGGCTGGATGCACTTGCCTGGTCGCCGTTCCATACGCGCATCGTGCTCGCGCTGGGCATCACGTGGGTGCTCGACGGACTCGAGGTGACGCTCGTCGGCGCGGTTTCCGGTGCGCTGAAGGAAAGTCCGGCGCTGGCACTGACCGATGCGCAGGTCGGCCTTTCGGCCAGCGTCTACCTGCTCGGCGCCGTGCTCGGCGCGCTGTTCTTCGGCTGGCTCACCGATCGCGTCGGACGCCGCAAGCTGTTCTTCGCGACGCTGGTCGTCTACCTGGCCGGCACGGCCGCCACTGCGTTCTCGTACGATTTCGTCTTCTTCGCCGCCTGCCGTTTCGTCACCGGCGCGGGAATCGGCGGCGAATACACGGCGATCAATTCCGCGATCCAGGAGATGGTCCCCGCGCGATACCGCGGGCGCACCGACCTGATCGTCAACGGCAGTTTCTGGCTCGGCGCAGCGTTCGGCGCACTCGGCTCGGTCGTGCTGCTCGCGCCCGGCGTGCTGCCCCCGGACATGGGCTGGCGCGCCGCGTTCTTTCTCGGCGCCGCGCTGGGCGTGTTCATCCTGCTGTTGCGCCGCTTCGTTCCGGAAAGCCCGCGATGGCTGGTCGTGCACGGCCGCCATGCCGAAGCCGAGGCGATCGTGCGCGCGATCGAGCTGCAGGCGGCAGGCGCCGGGTCGTCGGTCGACGGTTCCACCGCGCCCCCCGCCGCTTCGCGTACGACGCCCGGGCGCGGCCGGCGCAGCGCGCTGGCGATGGCCGACGTCGCGCGCACGCTGCTGCGCACGTATCCGCGCCGCACGCTGGTCGGCATCGTGCTGATGGCCTCGCAGGCGTTCTTCTACAACGCGATCTTCTTCACGTACGCACTGGTGCTCGGCCGGTTCTTCGGAGTGCCGTCCGCGTCGATCGGCCTGTACCTGCTGCCGTTCGCCGCCGGGAACTTCCTCGGCCCGATCGTGCTCGGTCCGCTGTTCGACACGATCGGCCGGCGCGTCATGATCACGACGACCTACGCCGCGTCGGGCCTGCTGCTGCTGGCGAGCGCGTGGCTGTTCGCGACGGGCCGCCTCGATGCGACCGGCCAGACGATCGCGTGGTCGATCGTCTTCTTCTTCGCGTCGGCGGCCGCCAGCTCCGCATACCTGACCGTCGGCGAAAGTTTTCCGCTCGAGATGCGCGCGCTGGCGATCGCGCTGTTCTACTCGTTCGGCACCGCGATCGGCGGGGTCGTCAGTCCGTGGCTCTTCGGTGCGCTGATCGACACGGGCAACCGCTGGTCGATCTTCGCCGGTTATGCGTTCGGTGCGACGCTGATGCTGTTCGCCGCCGCCGTGCAATGGCGCTGGGGGCTGCGCGCCGAACGGCGCGCGCTCGAGGATCTCGCCGCGCCGCTCGCGCACGATCGGCGGCACTGAGCGAAGAAGCCGCTCAGCCGCCGGTGCGCGTGATCGCGTCGCGGATTTCCCGGATCGTTCGTTCGATCTCGTCTTCGGTCAGCGTGTCGGCCGGCGAATCCTGGTCGAGCAGGCCGACCGCGATCGTCGTCGTGATCGCGCCATCGGGCACGTCGTCCGACGACAGCACCGCGCCCTGCGCGTCGTCCCCGTCCCAGGACATCGCCAGCGCGGTCGCGTTGTCGGCGAAGGAACCCGACTGCTCGATCGCGCGGCGCACGAGCAGCGGGACGTTCTCGGCCACCGATGCACCCGACATCAAGGCGGACAGCGTCGGCTCGTCGACTCCCGACCAGACGCCGTCGGAACACAGCATCAACGTGTCTCCGGGTTCGAGCGCCACGTCGCCGCCCGGATCGACGGTCGGTTCGAACGGCGAGCCCAGGCAGTTCAGCACCTTGTTGCGCTCGGGATGCGAGTCGGCCGCAGCCGGATCGATCTGCCCGAGGTCGATCAGGTTCTGCACTTTCGAGTGGTCGCGCGTGCGCGCGACCAGGCGACCCGAGCGCAGCCAGTACAGGCGCGAGTCGCCGGCATGCGCCCACCAGGCCCGGCCCAGTTGCACGACCGCCGCGACGATCGTCGTGCGCGGTGCTTCGGGCAGCCGATGCAGCGTCTGGTAGCGCAGGATCTCGTGGTGCGCATGGCGCAACGCGCGGTCCAGGAACGCGTGCGGATCGGCCAGCGCCGGCCGCGCTTCGGCCTGGAAGCACGCGGCGACCGCCTGCAGCGCGAGTTGTGCCGCGATCTCGCCGTGCAGGTGCCCGCCCATGCCGTCGGCCACCAGCATCAGCAGGCAGTCGCGCGTGAAGCAGTAGCCCATGCGGTCCTGGTTCGAGGCACGCGCACCGCACAGACTGTCCTGGTAGATCGAAAAACGCATCGTGTCTCCGCACGAACCTGCGTCGTCGTTCAGCCCGGTGCGCTGACGTCGAGGTCGTCGCGCCGGCGCAGCGCAGCGCGCCCGGTCAGCGTATCGAGCCATCGGCCGACGGTATTGGGCTTCGACAACGTATCGGCCGGCACTTCGATGCGGCGCATCGCACGCTGCAGCGCGAACACGCTCTGCGGGCGTTCGAGCGCATCGAGCTTCAGGCACCAGGCGACGAGATCGAGCAGCGCGCGCGAATAGCCTCCCGCCAATGCATCGAGTGCGGCCGGCACCTTGTCCTCGAGTTCGCGCTGGTCGGCCGGTTGCGGCGGCTGTCCGGCCATGCAGCCGAACATGCTCGCGCCGAGCCCGTAGATGTCGGTCCAGGGGCCGAGCTGCTGGTTGCGCCGGTACAGCTCGGGCGCCGCGAACCCCGGGGTGTACATGGGGAACAGCTTCTGCGGCTGCGAGTCGAGCGCGCGGCGCGCCGCGCCGAAATCGAGCAGCAGCGGCGTGCCGTCGAGCCGCAGGTAGATGTTGGCCGGCTTCAGGTCGAGATGCAGCAGCCGGTTCGCGTGCAC
>CAYZYC010000113.1:0-7421 GCA_964481165.1 uncultured Limnobacter sp.
ACAAGCTGCCGCGCCAGGAAATCGCGAAGATGATCGGTGCGTCGCGCGAGATGGTCTCGCGCGTGATGAAGGGGCTCGAGATCGACGGCTACATCGTGCCGATGCCGGAGGGCCGCCTGATGCTGCGCGAGAAGATCAGCGCATACATCAGTTGAGCTTCCAAGGGATTCGATGGCACGCATGACCGCAGCAACCGCATCACGGCGTTCGGGCACGACGCGAGGAGCGGAGACGGATTTCGGCATTCCCGAACGCGCATTGCGCCTGTTGCAGGAGGCGCGATGGATCGCGATGGCCGCGCTCGGCGTGTTCCTGCTCGTGATCCTGCTTTCGTACGACCGGTCCGATCCGGGCTGGTCGCACGCGATCGCCGGTGCCGGTGTCGACAACGTCGGTGGACGCGTCGGTGCGTGGTTCGCCGACCTGCTGCTCTATCTGTTCGGATTGAGCGCATACCTGCTGGTCGTGCTGCTGGCGGTTGCGGTGCTGCGCGGGCTGAGGACGTTGCGCAGCGAAGCGCCGCAGGCGGTCGGCGCGCAGCGCTTCGCGTGGGAACGCTGGCTCGGTTTCGCATTGCTGCTGCTCGGTTGCGTCGGAATCGAATCGGCGCGGCTGCACACGATGCCGGTCGACCTGCCGATGGGCCCCGGCGGCATCGTCGGAGCGGTGATCACCGATCCGATGTTCGTTGCGCTCGGTCCCGTCGGCGCCACGCTGGCGCTGCTCGTCCTCGTCGCAGCCGGTTTCAGCCTGTGGTCGGGCTGGTCGTGGCTGACCATCTTCGAGCGGGTCGGTTTCGCGCTCGAGTGGAGCGCGCAGCGGCTGGTGCAGGCGATCGCCGACCGTCGCGACCGGCGCATCGGCGAGGTCGCCGCGACGGTGCGCGACGAGCAGGTGCAGGTCAAGCGGCGCATCCTCGACGACGATCCCGAACCGGTGCGCATCGAAGCGTCGCCGGCGCGCATCGAGCGCTCGGAGCGTGCCGAGGCCGAACGCCAGACCATCCTGTTCGTCGATCTGCCTGCCGACACGCAACTGCCGCCGATCTCGCTGCTGGACGACCCGCCGGTGGCGACCGAAACGGTTTCCGCCGAAACGCTCGAGTACACGTCGCGGCTGATCGAGAAGAAGCTGTCGGACTTCAACGTCGCCGCCAACGTCGCGGCCGCCTATCCGGGCCCGGTGATCACGCGCTACGAGATCGAACCGGCGACCGGAGTGAAGGGCAGCCAGATCGTCAACCTGTCCAAGGATCTCGCGCGCGCGCTGTCGCTGGTCTCGATCCGCGTCGTCGAGACGATTCCGGGCAAGAACCTGATGGGACTCGAGCTTCCGAATGCGCGCCGCCAGACGGTGCGGCTCTCGGAGATCCTCGCGTCGCAGGTCTATGCGACCAGCTCCTCGCCGATCACGCTGGCGCTCGGCAAGGACATCGCCGGGCTGCCGATCGTCGTCGACCTCGCCAGGATGCCGCACCTGCTGGTCGCCGGCACCACCGGATCGGGCAAGTCGGTGGGGATCAACGCGATGCTGCTGTCGCTGCTCTACAAGAGCGACCCGTCGCAGGTCCGGCTGATCCTGATCGACCCGAAGATGCTCGAGATGAGCACCTACGAGGGAATTCCGCACCTGCTCGCGCCGGTGGTGACCGACATGCGCCAGGCCGGCAACGCGCTGAACTGGTGCGTCGCCGAGATGGAGCGCCGATACCGGCTGATGAGCCGGCTCGGCGTGCGCAATCTCTCGGGCTACAACCACAAGATCGATGACGCGGCGCGGCGCGACGAGTCGATCCCGAATCCGTTCTCGCTGACGCCCGACGAGCCGGAACCGCTGGGCCGCCTGCCGCAGATCGTCGTCGTCATCGACGAACTGGCCGACCTGATGATGGTCGTCGGCAAGAAGATCGAGGAACTGATCGCTCGGCTCGCACAGAAGGCGCGCGCCGCGGGAATCCACCTGATCCTCGCGACGCAGCGGCCGTCGGTCGACGTCATCACGGGGCTCATCAAGGCGAACATTCCGACGCGGATCGCGTTCCAGGTTTCGTCGAAGATCGACTCGCGCACGATCCTCGACCAGATGGGCGCCGAGTCGCTGCTCGGCCAGGGCGACATGCTGTACCTGCCGCCGGGCGGCGGCGTGCCGATGCGCGTGCACGGCGCCTTCGTCGCCGACGGCGAAGTGCACAAGGTCGTCGAACACTGGAAGCAACTGGCCGAGCCGCAATACGTCGAGGGCATCCTCGAGGGCGGCGTGCCCGAGGAAGTCGATGCGGGCAGCGCCGTCGGATTCGGCGGCCTGTCGCAGACTCTGGCCGATGCGGGCGTCGATGGCGAGTCGGACCCGCTGTACGACCAGGCGGTCGCGGTGGTGACGAAGCATCGACGCGCGTCGATCTCGCTGGTGCAGCGGCACCTGCGCATCGGCTACAACCGCGCGGCGCGGCTGCTCGAGCAGATGGAGCGCTCGGGGCTCGTGTCGGCGATGGCGACCAACGGCAATCGCGAACTGCTGGTTCCGGCATCGCAGGACGCCTGATGTGTCGGTTCGGGTTTTCGTACGGTCGTTGCTGATCGCCGCCGTCGTCGGCGTGTCCGTTCCGGCGTTCGCGGGCGCCCTCGACGAACTGCAGGCGTTCCTCACGCAGACGCAATCGGCGCGCGGAGCGTTCACGCAACAGCTGCTGCAGCAGGACAGGCGCGTGACCGAGTCCGGCAGCGGCACCTTTGCGTTCTCGCGACCGGGGCGCTTCCGCTGGGAGGTGCGCGAGCCCTTCGAACAACTGCTCGTGGCCGACGGCGAGCGGCTGTACTTCTACGACAAGGACCTGAACCAGGTCACGGTGCGCAGCCTGCACACCGCGCTCGAGTCGACGCCCGCCGCGATCCTCTTCGGATCGGCCGACCTCGATCGGGGTTTCGTGCTGCGAGAGATGCCGGCGCGCAACGGCCTCGCGTGGCTCGAAGCCCTGCCGCGCGAGCGGGACTCGGGTTTCCAGCGCATCGACTTCGGATTCCGCGACGGGCTTCCGGTGGTGATGGAAATTCTCGACGCTTTCGGCCGCACGACGCGCTTCGAGTTCCGCGATATCGTGCGCGACGCGCGTTTGCCGCCCGAGACGTTCCGCTTCGCGCCGCCGGCGGGTGCGGATATCGTCGAGCAGTAGTACCTCGGCGGTGTAAGCTCGTGCGTTTCGCGTCCTGCGGAGATTTCCCCGAATGAGCCTCGCGGCGCCTGCGCTCCCGTCGCGCAAGAGCGACGACACGCGCGTCATCGTCGTCGTCGGGATCGCGCACTCGATCTCGCATTTTTCGCAGTTGCTGCTTGCGCCGCTGTTTCCGTGGCTCAAGGACGCGTTCGCGCTGTCGTACGCCGAGCTCGGCCTGCTGATGACCGTGTTCTTCATCGTCTCGGGGATCGGCCAGTCGCTCGCCGGTTTCCTCGTCGATCGGGTCGGCCCGGTTCCGGTGATGCTCGGTTCGATCGGATTGTTCGCGGTGGCCGCGGCGGTGATGGCGTCGGCCGGCGGCTACGCGGGCCTGATGGCCGGGGCGGTGATCGCCGGAGTGGGCAACGCGTCGTTCCACCCTGTCGATTTCTCGGTCCTCAATTCGAAGGTGTCCTTGCGTCGCATCAGCCACGCGTACGCGGTGCACGGCGTTACCGGCAACCTCGGCTGGGCGCTTGCGCCGCTGTTCCTGGTGTCGATCGCGCAGTTCGCCGGCTGGCGCGCCGCGCTCGCAAGCGCGTCGGTGTTGATACTCGTCGTGCTCGCGATCGTCTGGTACAACCGGCACGCGCTCGAATCGCCGCGGCAGCGCAGCGCCGTGATCGCCGCAGCGGGCGGTTCCTCGGGCACCTTCGATTTCCTGCGGCTGCCCGCGGTGTGGCTCGGATTCGCGTTCTTCTGTGCGTTCGCGTTCGCGCTCGGCGGCATCCAGAGTTTCGCCCCGGAGGCCGCACGCCTGCTGCACGACGTTCCGCTGCAGTGGGTCGCGTATTGCCTGACCGCGTACATGCTGGCCAGCGCCGTGGGAACGTTGATCGGCGGTTTCGTTGCGCGCGACCCCGACCGGGCCGAGCAGATCATCGGCGTGTCTTTCGGCGCTGCCGCGCTCGTTGCCGTCAGCCTCGCCGTGCTGCCGTGGCCGGGATGGAGCGTGCCGCTGCTGTTCGCGGCGATGGGCGTGTCGGCCGGGATCGCCAATCCCCCGCGCGACATGCTGATCAAGCGTGCGACGCCCCCCGGGGCGACCGGGCGCGTCTACGGAGTCGTCTACTCGGGGCTCGACATCGGCATGTCGACGTCGCCGCTGATCTTCGGAATGATGATGGATGCGCGCTCGCCGCAGCTCGTCTGGTTCGGAATCGCCGCTGCGCAGGCCGCGCTGATCGTCGGCGCCTTCCGGGCAGGCCGGGCGTCACGCGTGACGGGCGTCGCGCCGGAAACCGTGTGACGCAGAATGCGCCGCTCGCCGAGCGGCTGCGCCCGGCGACGATCGACGAGGTGATCGGGCAGTCGCACCTGCTCGGCGCCGGACGTCCGTTGCGCGTCGCATTCGAGTCGCACCGCCCGCACTCGATGATCTTCTGGGGGCCTCCCGGGGTAGGCAAGACGACACTCGCGCGATTGATGGCCGACGCGTTCGATGCGCAGTTCATCGCGATCTCGGCAGTGCTCGGCGGGGTCAAGGACATCCGGGAAGCGGTCGTCGCGGCGCAGGCCGCGCAGGAGCGGGGCCAGCGCACGATCGTCTTCGTCGACGAGGTGCACCGGTTCAACCGCGCGCAGCAGGACGCGTTCCTTCCGCACGTCGAGAGCGGATTGTTCGTGTTCATCGGCGCGACGACCGAGAACCCGTCCTTCGAGGTCAACGGCGCGCTGCTTTCGCGCGCGCGCGTCTACGTGCTCGAGCCGCTGTCGGGCGACGAACTGATGGTGCTGTTCGAACGCGCGCTCGCGCGCGAGGCGGCCGACGGCCGGAAGATCGGCTTCGACGCGGCCGCGCGCGAACGGCTGATCGGCTGGGCCGACGGCGACGCGCGACGGCTGCTCAATGCGATCGAGGTCGTCGCCGATGCCGCGCGGGCAGGCGCGCGCGAGTCGATCGACGCTGCGTTCCTCGAGACTGCGTTGTCGCAGAACCTGCGTCGTTTCGACAAGGGCGGCGAAGCCTTCTACGACCAGATCAGCGCATTGCACAAGTCGGTGCGCGGCTCGGACCCCGACGCCGCGCTCTACTGGCTCGCGCGAATGCTCGACGGAGGCGCCGATCCGCGCTACCTCGCGCGACGCATCGTGCGCATGGCCAACGAGGACATCGGGCTTGCCGATCCGCGCGCGCAGGAGTTCGCCCTCGGGGCGGCGAAGGTCTACGAGCGGCTCGGTTCTCCCGAAGGAGAACTTGCGCTCGCGCAGGCCGTCGTCTACCTGGCGTGCGCGGCCAAGTCGAACGCGGTCTACGTCGCCTGGAAGCGAGCGCGTTCCTTCGTCGCCGAGCACGGATCGGCACCCGTGCCGATGCGCCTGCGCAATGCGCCGACGCGCCTGATGAAGGGCATCGGCTACGGCAAGGGCTATCGGTATGCGCACGACGAGGAGGGCGCGTACGCGGCCGGCGAGCGGTATTTCCCCGACGGTGTCGAGCCTCCGCGCTTCTACGAACCGGTCGACCGCGGGCTCGAGACGCGCATTCGCGAAAAGCTCGAGTGGCTGCGCCGCCGGGACGCCGATGCCTCCGGCGCGTCGGAGCTCGAACGTCCCGCCCCGTGAGCGGGGCTCGAGCGCCCCGCGCCTTGATACACTCGCCTTCGACCGCCGTCGTGCGCCCCGTGCGCCGGCTTCGCGGAATTCCGCCGATCTTCGCCGACCCCCGCAACCCGTTCCCGTGATCGATCCCGCGCTGCTTCGCAAGGACCCCGAAACCGTCGCGGCACGACTCGCGCTGCGCGGTTTCACGCTCGACCTCGATGCATTCGGTGCGCTCGAGACGCAGCGAAAGGCGCTGCAGGTGCACACCGAGACACTGCAGGCGCGCCGCAATGCGCTCTCGAAATCGATCGGGCAGTCGAAGGCGAAAGGCGAAGACGCGTCGCAGTTGCTCGACGAGGTGGCGGCGATCGGCGACGAACTGAAGCTCGTCGCGCAGCAGAACGAGGTCGTGCAGGCGCGCGTCCGCGACTGGCTGCTGCAGGTGCCGAACCTGCCGCACGAGTCGGTTCCGCACGGCGGCGACGAGCGCTCGAACCTCGAGATCCGGCGCTGGAGCCCGTCGGGGACCGAACCGGCGGCCTTCGATTTCGAGCCGCGAGACCACGTCGACGTCGGCGTGCCGCTCGGCCTGGACTTCGAATCGGCAGCGAAGCTTTCGGGTTCGCGCTTCGTCGTCATGAAAGGTGCGATCGCCCGGCTGCATCGTGCGCTCGCGCAGTTCATGCTCGACGTGCAGACGACCGAACACGGCTACACCGAGTGCTACACGCCGTACGTCGTCAATCGCGACAGCTTGCGCGGCACCGGACAACTGCCGAAGTTCGAGCAGGACCTGTTCGCCGCGACGAAGGGGGGCCAGGAAGGCGAAGGCGACCCGCTGTACCTGATTCCCACCTCCGAGGTGCCGCTGACGAACCTGGTTCGCGACGAGATCGTCGCGGCGGCGTCGCTGCCGATCCGGCTCACCGCGCACACGCCGTGCTTCCGGTCCGAAGCCGGCTCGTACGGACGCGACACGCGCGGAATGATCCGCCAGCACCAGTTCGACAAGGTCGAGATGGTGCAGATCGTGCACCCCGATGCTTCGTACGAAGCGCTCGAGGAGATGGTCGGCCACGCCGAGGCGATCCTGCGCAGGCTTTCGCTGCCGTACCGTGTCGTGTTGCTGTGCGCCGGCGACATGGGCTTCGGCGCCGCGAAGACCTACGATCTCGAGGTCTGGCTGCCGTCGCAGCGCGCGTACCGCGAGATCTCGTCGGTGTCGAACTGCGAGGCGTTCCAGGCGCGGCGCATGCACGCGCGCCATCGCGGCGCCGACGGAAAGACCGGTCTCGTGCACACGCTGAACGGATCGGGGCTCGCGGTCGGCCGCACGCTGGTCGCGGTGCTGGAGAACTTCCAGCAGGCCGACGGTACGGTGCGCATTCCGGAGGCACTCGTTCCCTACTGCGCGGGAGCGACGCAAATCGGCGGCTGATCTGCCTTGCCGCGGATCGCCCCCGGATCTGCTTTGCCGCAGATCGCCCAGGATCTGCTTTGCTATACTCGCCGGCTTCCCGCGGGCCTTCGCGGGGATCCCGGAAAGGTGGCAGAGTGGTCGAATGCGCCGGACTCGAAATCCGGTGTACGGTCAATCCGTACCGTGGGTTCGAATCCCACCCTTTCCGCCACGTGCTACGCCCCAGAGAGCACGATATCGAAGTGG
>CAYZYC010000114.1:0-5236 GCA_964481165.1 uncultured Limnobacter sp.
GCGCGTTTACCCGCGTGGAACGCGTTCCACGCGCACAAACGCAACGTTTCGTTGCGATCTTCGGTTGTGTCCGCGGCGCGGCCTGGTGGTTGCGGGCAGCCGGGTGGTTTCCACGCGCACGAACGCAGCATTTCGTTGCGGTCTTCGCGATTTCCGCGGGGCGGGGAGGCAGCTGGAACGCGGCGAGGAAGCTGGCGCGCGGCCGGGCAGCTGGCAACGCGGCCGGGCAGCTGGGCAACGCGGCCGGGCAGCCGGCACGCGGCCAGGCAGTTGCACCGGCCCCCGCGGCCCCGAAGCCGCGCGCCGCCGGGTGGCGCCCCGCCCGGTTCAGCGAACCGCCTCGACCTCCTCGGCCGCCGCCGCCCCCCGAGACACCACCGCCTCCTCGCCGATCAGCCCGCGCGGCCGGAACACCAGCGTCAACATCAGGATCAGCCCGATCAGGATGATCTGCGCGGCTCCGCCCTTCACCTGCAGGCCGGCCGGCAGCAGGAACTGCGCGGCGCTTCCGCTCAACGTCCATACGGCCCACATGATCAGTGCGCCGAGCACCGCGCCCTTGTTGTTGCCGCTGCCGCCGACGATCAGCATCGTCCAGATCTGGAACGTGAGGATCGGCAGGAAGTCCTCGGGGCTGATGAACCCGATGAAGCTCGCGTACAGCGCGCCGCCGAGCCCCATGATCGCCGAGCCGATGACGAACGACTGCAGGCGAAAGCCGAACGCGTTCTTGCCGAGCGAGGACGCGGCGACCTCGTCTTCGCGGATCGCCTTGAGCACGCGTCCCCACGGCGAGCGCACCATCGCCTCGAGCGCGGCGTAGACGACGACAACCACCACGACGAGCAGCGCGAGCATCACCAGGTTGCGTCCGAACACGGTATCGACGAGCCCCGGAAACGGACGCGGGATGCTGGTCGCGCCCTGGCTTCCTCCGGTCAGCCAGCCGGCGTTCAGCGCGACGAGTTGCAGCGTGCTGGCGATGCCGATCGTCGTGATCGCGAGGTAGTCCTCGCGCAGGCGCAAGGTCGGTATGCCGACGACGAAGGCGATCAGCGCGGCGGCCCCCGCGCTGCCCACGAGGCCCGCGACATAGGGCAGTTCGAACCCGCCGAGATGGCTCGCATACGGCGGGCCGCAGAGGATCGCGAACGCATAGGCGCCGACGAGGAAGAAGCCCGCGACGCCGATATTGAACAGCCCCGTGTAGCCCCACTGCAGGTTCAGCCCGAGGCACACGACGACGAAGACGAGCGCCTGGATCAGGAAGAACACCAGGTAGGACGTCATCCCGCTCACGCGCGCTCTCCGAGTATGCCTTTCGGATAGACGAGCAGGATCAGGAACATCAGCGCGAACGCCACCGCGGGCTTGTACGCCGCGCCGATCAGCGGCACCGACAGCGACTGTGCGAGCCCGATGATCAGGCCGCCGAGCACGGCGCCGTAGACGCTGCCGACTCCGCCGAGGATCGCCGCGGCGAAGATCGGCAGGATCAGGTTGAAGCCCATCTCGGGCGAGATCTGCACGGTGAGCCCGAAGAGAATGCCGGCGACCGCGGCCAGCCCGCCGCCGACGATCCACGTCCAGCGGATCACGCCCGCGACGTCGATGCCGGTGACGCGCGCGAGCGAAGGGTCGTCGGAGACGGCGCGCATTGCCTTGCCGAGCCGCGTGCGGCTCAGGAACAGGTGCAGCGCGAGCATCAGCAACGCGGTCAGCACGACGACGAACATCTCGTCGGCGCTCATCCGCACGCCGGGCAGGATTTCGCGCGAGATCGCGATGTTGCGCGAGTAGTACTCGGGCTGCGATCCCCACGCGAAGACGACCACGTTGCGCAGCATCAGCGACGCGCCGAACGACGCGATGACCAGCGTCACGGTGACGTCGCTCCTGCGCAGCGACCGAAAGAGCAGCCAGTCGACGACGAGCGCGAGCACCGCGGTCAGCACGAGCGACGCCGCGATCGCCACCAGGAAGCGCCAGCCGAAGGTGAGCGGCCCCAGCGTCTGGCCGCCCGCGAAGAACGCCGCGAACAGCAGCGCGAAATACGCCCCGAAGGTGAGGAACTCGCCGTGCGCGAAGTTCGCGAAGCGCAGGATGTTGTAGGTGAGCGTGAGCCCGATCGCGCCGAGCGCGAGCGTCACGCCGAGCACGATGCCGTCGGCGACGTACTGCGCGATCATGCGAGCCCCCTGCGCACGCCGAGGTAGAGCTCGCCGACCTCGGGGTTGCCGAGCAGTTCGTCGGCGTCGCCGCTGATCCGGTCGACTCCCTCGGCGAGCACGTAGCCGCGATCCGAGATCGCCAGTGCGGCGCGCGCATTCTGTTCGACGATGAGTATCGTGACGCCGAGTTCGCGCACCTCGCGCACCTTGGCGAACAGGATGCCGACGAGCATCGGCGACAGACCCGCCGACGGCTCGTCGAGCATCAGCACGGTGGGCTGCGCCATCAGCGCGCGCGCCACGGCCACCATCTGCCGCTCGCCGCCCGACAGCGTTCCCGCCGGCTGGCGGCGTCGCTCGCCCAGGCGCGGAAACAGCGCGAACATGCGGTCGAGGTCGGCGTCCATCGTCGCGCGCGAGTCGCGCGCGAAGGCGCCGATCTCGAGGTTCTCGAGCACCGACAGGCGCGCGAAGATGTTGCCGGTCTGCGGCACGTAGGCGAGTCCGCGACGCACCATCCGGTGCGCGGCGACGCCGACGATGCTCTCGCCGAACAGCGACACGTCGCCCGAGCGCACCGGCACCAGGCCGGCGATGGTCTTGATCAGCGTCGACTTGCCCGCGCCGTTGGGGCCGAGCACGGTGACGATCTCGCCGCGGCGCACCTCGAGGCCGACGCCGCGCAGGATGTCGACGCCCTCGGCGTAGCCGGCGCGCAGGCCGCGCACCGCGAGCGCTGGGTCTTCGACCGCGGCCGGAACCACGCCGGCGCCGGCGTCCGCGTCCTTGTTCGCGCCCGCGCTCGCGCCCCTGTTCGCTCCCGCGCTCACGCCCCTGTTCGCGCCCGCGCTCACGCAGGCACCCCGCCCAGGTACGCGTCGAGCACGCGCTGGTCGGTGCGCACGCGATCGGGCGGACCCTCGAGGAGCAGCTTGCCCTGCGCCATGACGAGCACCGGATCGCACAGCGTCATGATCAGGTCCATGTTGTGCTCGATGATCAGGAAGGTGATGCCGCGCGCATGCAGCTCGCGCAGCTTGTCCATGATCGTCACGAGCAGCGTCGGATTGACGCCGGCGCCCGGTTCGTCGAGCAGGATCAGGCTCGGTTCGGCCATCAGCACGCGGGCGAGCTCGAGCAGCTTCTGTTGTCCGCCCGACAGGTGGCTCGCGAACTCGCCCGACAGGCGCGCGAGCCCGACGAACTCGAGCATCTCCATCGCGCGGTCGCGACACGCGCGCTCCTGCGCACGCACGCGCGCGCGCGAGAACCAGTTGTTCCAGAAGCGTTCGCCGGCCTGGCGGGTCGGCACGAGCATGCAGTTCTCGAGCACCGTCATGCGCGCGAACGGGCGCGGAATCTGGAACGTGCGCACCAGCCCCTCGCGAAAGATCCGGTGCGGGGGCAGGCCGCCGATGCGCCGGCCGTGGAACGAGATCTCGCCCGCGTCGGGCCGGTGCACTCCGGCGATCGTGTTGAACAGCGTCGTCTTGCCCGCGCCGTTCGGCCCGATCAGGCCGGTGATCGTGTTCGGCCGCAGCGTGAACGAGACCCCGTCGACGGCGCGCAGCCCGCCGAACTCCTTCACCAGCCCGCCGACTTCGAGCATGGTCGAAGCGCGTGTGCGGATGCGCGCCGCCGCGGTCGTTGCGCGCCGCTATTTCTTCTTCGCGCGCAGTTCCGCGATCTGCTCGACCGTGACCATGCCGGTCGGGCTGACCTTGCCGCCGGCGACGTTCCACACCACCATCGGCGCGTCGATGTCGCCGTTCCTGTCGAACTGCAACGGTCCGGACGCACCGATGTACTGGATCGCCTTGCCGTCGGACAGCAGCTTCGCGGCCTTCTTCAGCTCGTCGGCGCCGGCGTATACCTTCTCGCCCTTCGGATCGGTGACCTTGCGGATGCCGTCGCGGATGGCGGCCGCGTCGGCGGTCTTCGCCCGCATCATCGCCAGTCCGATCAGCACCGTCGCATCGTAGGCATTGGTGATGTAGGGCTGCGCCGGCAGCGCTCCGTGTTTCGCCTGGAACGCCTTGCGGAAGGTCTCGAGCGACGGCGTGTCGACCGAGCCCGCCGCCGTGCCGACGACGTCCTTCATGTACTGCGCGCCGACGTCGTCGACGAAGTCCTGCGACTGCAGTCCGTCGGGCAGCAGGAACTTCTGCGGTGCGCCTGCGGCGATCCATTCGCGCGCGATCGTCGTTCCGTCGCCCGGATAGCCGATCAGGAACAACCCGTCGGGTTTCGGATTCGCGGCCTTGTTCACCTCCGACCGATACGACGGCTGGCTCGGGTTGTAGACGACGTTCTGCGTGATCGAGCCGCCGAGCCTGCCGAACGCGTCGGCGAACTCCTTGCTCAGCCCCTGGCCGTAGGCATTGTTCAGGTACAGCACGGCGACGTTCTTCATGCCCGCGTCGATCGCGAGCTTCGCCATCGCGACGCCCTGCAGCGCATCGGAAGGCGTCGTGCGGAACCAGTAGCCGTCGGTCTTGCCCTGTTCGGCGAGCTCGGTGAAGGTCGGCGAAGTCGAGGCCGGCGAGATCTGCACGACCTTGCTCGGCGCCGTGACCGACGTGAGGATCGCGGCGCTCACGCCGCTCGACAGCGCGCCGACGATCGCCGGCACCCGTTGCACGTCGACGAGCCTCTTGGCCGCGTCGACCCCGACCGACGCGCTGGTCTGGTCGTCGAGCAGCGAGAGCTCGAGCTTGCAGCCGGCGGCGTTCAGGTCGGCGACCGCCAACTGCGCGCCCTTGGCGATTTCCTGTCCGAGCACTCCCAACGAACCGGTGAGCGACATGACGCTGCCGATCGTGCCGGTACACGCGGCGAATGCGGGGGCGCAACCGAGCGCGCCGAGCGCGGTTGCCGCGACGAGCACTTTCTTCAGCATGGCGGATTCCTCCATGACGAGGCCTCAGGGCGTCGACGACCCCGAGCAGTCGCCTGCGACGGTGCCGTCGACGGGGAGGGGGAACGCAGCCGTTCCTCTACGCCGCGACTCTCGCCCGGCGCGCCGCCGATTCGGGCAATGTCCGACAGGAGCAGAGGGAATGCGG
>CAYZYC010000114.1:5336-7411 GCA_964481165.1 uncultured Limnobacter sp.
CGCAAATCACCGCCGCCGGTTCCACCCCGACATCGACCCGCCGAACTTGTACGCGATCCAACCGCCGAGCATCCCGCCCAGGTGCGCGAAATGCGCAACGCCCGACGCCGTGCCCGAGACGCCGAGCACGAGCTCGAGCGCCCCGTACAGGAAGACGAACATGCGCGACGGCATCGGGATCGGCGGAAACAGCAGCATCACCGTGCGGTTCGGGAACACGATCGCGTAGCTCAGCAGCACCGCGAACACGCCCGCCGACGCACCGACCACGGGCAGTCCGCCGCCGCCGAACGCCTCGCCGACGAAGACCTGCGCGATCGCACCGGTGACCACGCCCAGGAAGTAGCCGAACGCGAGCCGCCGGGCGCCCCAGACACGCTCGAGGTCCGAGCCGAACATCCACAGCGCGAACATGTTGAACAGCAGGTGCATCAGCCCGCCGTGCAGGAAGCTGTAGCTGACCAGCGTCCACGGCGCCAGGATCACGTTCGTCCACGGATCGGGCCACAGCGCGAACCACAGGAACAATCCCCGGCCGAGAAAGCTCTGGAGAAAGAACACGACGACGTTGGCCGTGATCAGGAACTGGACGAAGGGCGTGAGCACGACGACTCCGGCGATTTCGCGGCAGCCCGCAGGTTCCCGCGGCACCCTGGGCAGGGTTCCCCGCCGCGATCGTGGGCAGGTCCCCGCAGCCTACACTGTCCCGCTCTCGCGCCCGAGCATTCCGACTGCGTCGCGTACGGTCTGCCCGATGGCGAGTCCGGCCGCGCGCGCGCATCCGTTGACCCCGGTCAGGACGCCCGATTCGAAGCCGTCGCGCGCATCGCCGATGCGCGCCGAATCGTGCGAATACACGGCGCAGGCGACGTCGATCTCGTCGAGCAGTTCGAGCGCGACGATCCCCGCGCGCTGCTTGCCGATGCCTGCGTCGTTGAAGAACACCGCGTGCGGACGAGACGGAGCGCCCGTCACGAAGCCCGTCGACGACGCGCCGCCGTGCGAACCGCTGACGATGACGCCGCCGGCGCACGACGCGTCGATCGCGGTGATCGTGTCGAGCAGGAACAGCCTGCGCTGCTTCATCGCGCCTCCCCGGAAAGCGGCCGCAAGCGGCCCTCGGGTGCACCGTAGCGCGAATCGTCGTCCGGATGAAGAGTCGCCGGTCCGTATGACGATCGAGGTCCGCATGACGGTCGGAGTCCGGATGAAGCTTCGACGCCGATTCGGCTATCGTCACGTACCGGAAGCCGATCGCCGATGGCCACTTTCCTCACGATCGCCGCGGCACTGCTCGCGTTTCCCGCGGCGATGTACCTGATGCAGGATCGCCTGCTCTACTTCCCCGAGCCGGCGACCGTGGAGCAGGTCGTCCCGGCGGGCCTGCGCGCGTGGCCGTCGCCCGAAGACTTCCGCGGCCTCGTCGCCGAACCCGACGCGCCCGCGCGTGCGACCGCGATCGTCTTCCACGGCAACGCGGGGCACGCGGGCCATCGTGCGTTCTACGCGCGGGCGCTCGTCCCGCTCGGCGTGCGCGTCGTGCTCGCCGAATATCCCGGCTACGGCCCGCGCGACGGCAAGCCCGGCGAACGCGCGTTCGTCGCCGACGCCATCGAGACCGTCGAGCGCGTGCATCGCGACTACGGCGGCAGGCTGGTGCTGGTCGGCGAATCGCTGGGCGCTGCGGTCGCCGCCGCTGCCGGCGCGCACCACCGCGAACGCGTCGCAGGCCTGCTGCTCGTGACGCCCTGGGATCGACTCGCCAACGTGGGGGCGCACCACTACCGCTGGCTGCCGGTGCAGTGGATGCTGCGCGACCGCTACGACAACGTGCAGAGCCTGTCGGCCTTCGATCGTCCGATCGTCGTTGCCGTCGCCGCGCAGGACCGGATCGTGCCGGCACGATTCGGGAGCGCGCTGCACGATGCGCTGCAGGGGCCCAGGCGCCTGGTCGTCATCGAGGGCAGCGACCACAACGATTGGCCGGTCCATGTCGATCCGGGCTGGTGGCGCGACGTCATCGATTTCGCATTGTCCGGAACCCGGGTTCGATGACTCGGGCCTTCGACTCGGGC
>CAYZYC010000115.1:0-7172 GCA_964481165.1 uncultured Limnobacter sp.
CGGCCGGCGCTGTCGCCGTCGGGCCAGCGCGAGAAGCGCGTCGGATCGCGGGCGATGTCGTTCGGCGAATACGCCGACCCGTCGGCGCGCTTCGGCGCGTTCGGGTGCTTTCCGGTTTCACCCGGGTGCTGGATGTTCACGAACATCGCGCGCATGTCCGGCGTGAACGCGAGCCCGGTCACCTCGCACCCGCTCGGTCCGACGAAGAAGCGCACCAGTTCGCCGCGATCGGGGTCGGCGACCAGCATCTGGTTGTTTCCCTGGCCCGCGTAGTCGCCGACATTCGAGAAATTGCCGTCGCTCTGGATCCACAAACGACCGTCGTCGTCGAACGCCAGGCCGTCGGGACTGTTGAAGGTATTCGCCGCGGTGATCAGCGGCGAGCCCGAGCGCAGGTCGCTGCGGTCCGCGTGCGCGACGGGATTGCCGGCCAGCAGGAACAGGTCCCAGGCGAACTTCAGCGCGGTCGGATCGCCGCCTTCCTCGATCCAGCGGACGATCTGGCCGTAGCGGTTCTGCGCGCGCGGATTCGCGTCGTCGACTCCGGGCTGGCCGGCGCCCGCGCGCGAGCTGTTGTTCGTCAGCGTGCAATAGACCTCGCCCGAACGTTTCGGATGCGCGGCGATCCACTCGGGGCGGTCCATCTTCGTCGCCCCGACCTCGTCGGCCGCGGCGCGCGTGTTGATCAGCACGTCGGCCTGGTTGGCGAACGCCGCGCCTTTCACCGTCCTGCCGTGGATCAGCGGGATCCACTCGCCGTTCCCCTTGGCGTCGCCGCCGATCGCGCCGTCCTCGAACTTCGCGACGTACAGCGTGCCGCGGTCGAGCAGGTCGCGATCGGCCGCCGGATTGCGCTTGTCGTACCGGCCCTCGGAGACGAACTTGTAGATGTACTCGAACGCCTGGTCGTCGCCCATGTAGACGACGACGCGCCCGTCCTTCGCCACGACGACCTCGGCGTTCTCGTGCTTCATGCGTCCGAGCGCCGTACGCTTCTTCGGCGTCGCCGAAGGATCGAGCGGATCGATCTCGACGACCCAGCCGAAACGGTTGGGTTCGTTCGGGTTGCGGCTGATGTCGAAACGCTCGTCGACCTCGTGCCACCGATACGAGCTGGTCATTCCCACCCCGTAGCGCCGGTCGAGATCGCTGCGTGCGTGCGCGGAGTCGGTCGAGCCGAAGTATCCGTTGAAGTTCTCCTCGCACGTCAGGTAGGTGCCCCACGGCGTGCGGCCGTTGGCACAGTTGTTCAGCGTGCCGAGCACGCGCATGCCTGTCGGGTCCGCCGCGGTTCGCAGCGCAGGGGCGCCGGCCGCGGGTCCGGTCAATTCGATCGGCGTGTAACCGGTGATGCGGCGGTTGTACCGCGATCCCCGGGCACAGGCCCAGCGGCCATCGGCCTGGCGAAGCACCTCGACGATCGAGACTCCGTGAGCCGCAAGCGCCTTCTTCGCCTTGTCGGCGGTCCACGGCGCGAGCCAGTCGTTCGCGTCGTCGCCGGGCGCGAAGAAGTACTCGTAGTTGACGTACTCGTGGTTCATCGCGAGCAGTCCCGACTCCGACGGGCTGCGGCCCTTGCTCGCAAACGGGAAGAACGAGATGCCGTCGTGGTTGTCGCCGGCCTGGTTCTCCTGTTCGATCCAGCTCTCGGACGCATCGCCGCGCCAGCGGTGCGCCGCCGCGTCGGTCAGCGGGTCGCCCCATCGATACAGGACCTCGGCCACGTAGCCTTCGGCGACGACGATCGAATCGCCGGTCCACGAAGCGACCGGAACGAATGCGTTGCGTAGCGGCCTTGCCTTCGCATCGATGCCGGCCGCTGCGATGCCGTCCGCGGCTGCGGGATCGTCGGTCACGCTGCCGCACGCTGCGAGCGCGCCGAAGAAAGGCAACGTCGCGATTCCGAGACCGGATTTCAGAACTGCACGCCGGGAAATCGCGCGATCGACGAATTGCTCCAGGCTCGAATTGCCTGACGGATTCACCGACACATCCTGCGCGTCGAGCTTCATGGGTTCGCTCACTGTTGCCGGCCGGATTGGCCGGAACCCATGCTACGAAGCGCAAATGACGGTTCGGTGGCGAACGCCGCTCACTGCGCCGCGCCGAGGCGTGCGAGCAGCGTGCGCTGCGCCGAGTACTGCTTCGCGCGACTGCGTCGCCGGGTATAGCTGCCGTCGCCGTTCATTTTCCACGCGCCGACGTTGTCGCGCAGGTGGACGCGGATCGCCTCGTCGATGACGCGTTCCTTCAGCCTGCGATCGCGCACCGGAAACGCGATCTCGACGCGCCGGTACAGGTTGCGGTCCATCCAGTCGGCCGACGACAACCAGACGTTCTTCTTTCCGCCGTCGAGGAAGTAGTAGACACGACTGTGCTCGAGAAACCGGCCGACGATCGAGCGCACGCGGATGTTCTCCGAAAGCCCCGTGACGCCCGGGCGCAGCGCGCAGACCCCGCGCACGATCAGGTCGATCTTCACTCCGGCGTTGCTTGCCTCGTACAGCGCGTCGATCACGCTCTTCTCGAGCAGCGCATTGACCTTCGCGGCGAGGTAGGCCTTCCTGCCGGCCTTCGCATGCGCGGTCTCGCGCCGGATCGACGCGAGCACCATCTCGTGCAGCGTGAACGGCGCCTGCACGAGTTGTCGCAGCGTGCCGCGCTGGCCGACGCCCGTGAGCCGCATGAACACCTCGTGCACGTCGGCGCAGATCTCCTCGTTCGCGGTGAACAGGCCGAAGTCCTCGTACAGCGCGGCGGTGCGCGAATGGTAGTTGCCGGTGCCGAGGTGCACGTAGCGGCGCAGCACCGTCGTGCCCTTGACGGTCTCGCGACGCACCACCATCGCCATTTTCGCGTGCGTCTTGTGGCCGACGACGCCGTAGACGACGTGCGCGCCGGCGTGCTCGAGCCTCGAAGCCCAGTTGATGTTGGTTTCCTCGTCGAAACGCGCCATCAGCTCGACGACCACCGTGACTTCGGTTCCGGCCTGCGCCGCGTCGATCAGCGCCTGCATGAGCTCGGAGTCGGCGCCGGTGCGATAGACGGTCTGCCGGATCGCAACGACGTCCGGATCGCGCGCCGCGCTCGCGAGGAAGTCCCGGACCGGTTCGAACGATTCGTACGGGTGATGCAGCAGGATGTCGCCCTTGCGGATCGCGGCGAACAGGTCCTTGTCGCGCAGCGCGGCGGGGACCGACGGCACGAACGGGGGGTACTTCAGCGCCGGCGCGTCGGCCAGGTCGATGACCTGCTGCAGGCGCACGAGGTTGACCGGGCCGTCGACCCGGTAACAGTCGTCTTCGCCGAGTTCGAACTCGCGCAGCAGCCGCGACTTCAGCGATTCGGAAATGTCGGCCGAGACCTCGAGGCGGACTTCATCGCCGTAGTGGCGCTGCAGCAGCCCGCCCTTCAGCGCGACCCGCAGGTCGGTGACTTCCTCCTCGTCGACGAACAGTTCGCTGTTGCGCGTGAGCCGGAACTGGTAGACCGCACGCACCGTCAGCCCCGGGAAGAGGCGATCGACGAATCCCTGCACGATCGAGGTCAACGGCATCATCCCGTGCGGCGCTCCCGAGATCGCCCCGGGAACGCGCAGGATGCGCGGCAATGCGCGCGGCGCCTGCACGATCGCGACGCCCGCGCGACGGCCGAAGGCATCGCGGCCGTGCAGCTCGACGATGAAGTTCAGGCTCTTGTTCAGGATGCGCGGGAACGGATGCGCCGGATCGAGCGCGATCGGCGTGAGCAGCGGCTCGACCTCGGTCTCGAAAACGCCCTGCGCCCACCGGCGTTGCGCATCGCTCCAGTCGACGCGCGTGTGGATGACCACTCCCTTCTGCGCCAGGCGCGGCAGGATCACCTCGTTGAGGTTTGCGTACTGTCGTGCCACGAGTTTTCGCGCGCGCTCGTGGATCGCCGCGAGGTTCTCGCGCAATCCGCCCGACTCGCGCCCGGCGAGCAGCAGTTGCTGGATCTCGGCGACGCGGATCTCGAAGAACTCGTCGAGGTTGTTGCTGACGATCGTGAGGAATCGCAGCCGCTCGAGCAGCGGCACGTCGTCGTCTTCGGCCTGCGCGATGACCCGCTCGTTGAATGCGAGGATTCCGAGTTCGCGATTGAGCAGCCGCGCCCCTGAACCGGCCTGTTCGTCCATGCGCGCGAGTTTGGCCCGCTTTCTTGACCGTTTCATGACAACACGCTGCGTTTCGCGCCGCGTGGCGAGTTTTCGACGCCGATGCGGGCTTCGGGTTTGTCATACTTCGACGCGTGCAACCCGGAATGCATCCTCTGCCGCTTCGGTCGCCGGCCAGGGCGACGTCCGCGAACCGCCTGCTGGCGGCCGTGGACCTCGGCTCGAACAGCTTTCGCCTGATGATCGGCCGCGTCGAGCGTTCGCCCGCCGGCGAACTCGTGCATCCGCTGGACAACGTCAAGCAGACGGTGCGGCTGGCCAGCGGCCTCGGCGCCGACGGCAGGCTCGACGAGCTCTCGCGCAAGCGCGCGCTGTTGGCGCTGGCCGGCTTCGGCGAACGGCTTCGTTCGTTCGCTCCCGGGACGGTTCGCGCGGTGGCGACGAACACGCTGCGCGTCGCGCGCAATGCCGCGCATTTCCTCGACACCGCCGAAGCCGCACTGGGCTTTCCTATCGAGGTCATCTCCGGGCTCGAAGAGGCGCGCCTGATCTACCTCGGCGCGGCGCACTCGCTGCCCTGCGACGGGCAGCCGCGTCTGGTCATCGACATCGGCGGCGGATCGACCGAATGCATCGTCGGTACGGACATGCAGGCCGACGTGCTGGAGTCGGTTCCGATCGGTTGCGTCGTACTGTCGACGAGACACTTCGCCGACGGCCGCGTGCGCTACAAGACCTTCGACCGCGCGTACTACGAAGCACGCGCTGCCTTCGCGCAGGTTGCCGATTCGTTCGCGAGCAGTCGCTGGCGCTATGCCTCGGGCACCTCGGGCACGGCCAAGGCACTGTGGCAGATCGCGCAGGCGCAATGGGGCGTCGACGAGATCGACCGCGCGTCGCTGGCCGGCATCCACGCAGCATTGCTCGCCGCCGGCGACGTCGGATTGCTCGAGCTCGCAGGGCTCAGGGCCGACCGCCGTCCGGTTCTCGCCGGAGGGCTCGCGGTCATGATGGCGGCATTCGACGAACTGCGGATCGAGTCGATGCGCTATTGCGGAGGCGCGTTGCGCCACGGCGTCCTGTACGACCTGCTCGGACGGCACGAAGGCCGTGACACGCGCCTGATCACGATCGAGCACATGCTGCGCCGCTACGGCGTCGACCGGCATCACGCGCGCCGCGTGCGCGATACCGCGCTGGGGCTGTTCGACCAGGGTGCGCGCGGCGCGCGCGAGGTGCTCGCGATGCGCCGCCAGCAACTGGGCTGGGCCGCGGAACTCGCCGAAGTCGGCAGGTCGATCTCGCATGAGGGTTTCCACAAGCACTCCGCGTACATTCTGGGCCACGCGGACATGCCGGGCTTCTCGCAGGGCGAACAGGACACGCTCGCGCGACTCGCCCTCGCGCAGGTCGGCGGCCTGCGCAAGCTGCGCGGGTCGATCGACGACGACCTCGGCTGGTTGTCCGTCGTCGCGCTGCGCATCGCGACGATCCTGCACCGCAAACGCGATGGCGAGGAAGTGCCGATGCCCGCATTGTTCCTGCAGCGCCGCTCGTTGCGAATCGAAATGACGAAGCAATGGGCACGACACTGCCCGCTGTCGCACGAGACGCTGGCCGGCGAAGCGTCGGCCTGGGCGGACTTCGGGGCTTTCGCTTCGTTCGCGTACCGGACGATCTAGCCGCAACAGCGGCATCGCGATGGACACGACCACGGTGCGAACACGATGACCGCGCAGGGTCGCGCGCCATGCGACGAAGCGTTCATCCGCGCCGCCGCCTCGGCCGCGCCGGCGTGTCCGCCGCGCGCGCGGCCGTGGGTGCTGGCGACGTCGATCATCGGCTCGAGCATGGCGTTCATCGACGGGTCGGTGGTGACCGTGGCGCTGCCCGCGATGCAGAGCGGGCTCGACGCGCCGATGAGCAGCGTCCAGTGGGTCGTCAATGCCTATCTGCTGATGCTCGGTGCGCTGATGCTGGTCGGCGGGTCCGCAGGCGACCGCTTCGGCCTGCGAGGCGTCTTCGTGGCGGGCATCGTCGTGTTCACGCTCGCGTCGGTCGCCTGCGGGCTGGCGCCGGACGCGGAAACGCTCGTGGCTGCGCGCGCGGCGCAGGGAATCGGCGGCGCGCTCCTCGTCCCGAACAGTCTCGCGCTGATCAGCGCGGCGTATCCGGAAGACGAACGCGGCCGGGCGATCGGCACCTGGGCGGGCTTCTCGGCGCTCACGACTGCGCTCGGGCCCGTGCTCGGCGGATGGCTCGTCGACACGTGGTCGTGGCGCACGATCTTCTTCGTCAACGTCCCCGTCGCGGCCGTCGCGCTCGCACTGGCGCTGCTGCGCGTTCCCCGGGACGGCACCGGCAGCCGCGGCGCGCCCGAAGGCGCGCGCATCGACTGGCCGGGTGCGCTGCTGGCCACCGTGGCGTTCGGATCGGCGGCATACGGATTGACCGCCGCACCCGATCGCGGCTGGGCCGATCCGGCGGTGATCGGCACGCTGGCTGCAGCGTCGATCGCGCTGGCGGCATTCGTGTGGTCGCAACGTGTCGCGACTTCGCCGATGATTCCGCTCGAACTCTTCTCGTCGCGCACCTTCGGCGGTGCGAACGCGATCACGCTGCTGCTGTATTGCGCGTTGAGCGGCGCGATGTTCCTGCTTCCGTTCAACCTCATCGGCGCCCAGGGCTATTCGGCGACGGGCGCGGGCGCCGCGTTCCTGCCGCTGACGCTCGTCATGGGGCTGCTGTCGCGCTGGTCCGGCGGGCTCGTGGCCCGCCACGGCGCACGCACGCCGTTGATCGTCGGACCCTGCGTCGCCGGAGTCGGCCTGGCGCTGTTCGCAGTGCCGGCGATCGGCGGGTCGTACTGGACGACGTTCTTCGTTCCGATGGCGCTGCTTGGCTTCGGCATGGCGATCAGCGTGGCGCCGTTGACGACGACCGTCATGAGCGCGGTCGACGATCGGCACGCCGGGACGGCTTCCGGAATCAACAATGCAGTGTCGCGCGTTGCCGGACTGCTCGCCGTGGCGCTGCT
>CAYZYC010000116.1:0-7157 GCA_964481165.1 uncultured Limnobacter sp.
CGAGGGAGATCGTGCCCAGGGTGATTCGGGAGGAGGGGTACGGGCCTTCGTATGGCGTGGGGAGAAAGGTCGAGTGACTTCTTTCGAGGGCGCCTGCGTGGGGCTGAATTTTGGCTTCGGCCGGCCGGCTTTGCCGGCCTTAACGTCCGCGACGCGGACGTTAGCCTTCGCCGAAATTGAGCGTGTAACGCACTGCGAACACCGTTCGCTGTCAGGTACGCGTCGTGGCTGAGATCAAGAACTACACGCTCAATTTTGGCCCGCAGCATCCGGCGGCGCATGGGGTGCTGCGGCTCGTGCTCGAGCTCGACGGCGAGATCGTCCAGCGTGCCGATCCGCACATCGGGCTGCTGCATCGTGCGACCGAGAAGCTGGCCGAGACGCGCACGTACCTGCAGAACGTGCCGTACATGGATCGTCTCGACTACGTCTCGATGATGTCCAACGAGCACGCCTACGTGATGGCCGTCGAGAAGCTCCTCGGCATCGAGGTTCCGCTGCGCGCGCAGTACATCCGCGTGATGTTCGACGAGATCACGCGCATCCTGAACCACCTGCTGTGGATCGGCGCGCACGGGCTCGACGTGGGCGCGATGGCGGTGTTCCTGTACGCGTTTCGCGAGCGCGAAGACCTGATGGACGTCTACGAGGCGGTATCGGGTGCGCGCATGCACGCGGCGTACTACCGCCCGGGCGGCGTCTATCGCGACCTCCCCGACGCGATGCCGCGCTACCGCGCGTCGAAACTGCGCAGCGACCAGGCGGTGCGCGAGATGAACCGCGACCGCGAAGGCTCGGTGCTCGATTTCATCGAGGCGTTCACGACGCGGTTTCCGGGGTACGTCGACGAATACGAGACGCTGCTCACCGACAACCGCATCTGGAAGCAGAGGCTGGTGGGCGTCGGTGTCGTCGATCCCGATCGCGCGAAGGCGCTCGGTTTCACCGGGCCGATGCTGCGCGGCTCGGGGGTCGTCTGGGACCTGCGCAAGATGCAGCCCTACGAGGTCTACGACCTGGTCGATTTCGACATCCCGGTGGGAACCAACGGCGACTCGTACGACCGCTACCTCGTGCGCGTCGAGGAGATGCGCCAGAGCAACCGGATCATCGCGCAGTGCGTCGAGTGGCTGCGCAACAATCCCGGCCCGGTGATGGTCGACAACTTCAAGGTCGCGCCGCCGTCGCGCGTCGACATGAAGTCCGGGATGGAAGAACTGATCCACCACTTCAAGCTGTTCACCGAAGGCATGCACGTTCCCGAAGGCGAGGCGTATGCCGCGGTCGAGCACCCGAAGGGCGAGTTCGGCATCTACCTGATCTCCGACGGCGCGAACAAGCCGTACCGGCTGAAGATCCGCGCGGCCGGGTTCGCGCACCTGCAGGCGATGGACGAGATGGTGCGCGGCCACATGCTGAGCGACGTGACGACGATGATGGGGACGCTGGACATCGTGTTCGGCGAGATCGATCGATGAACGCAATTCCGGCGAAGAGACTGCTCAGCGATGCCGCGTATGCGCGCATCGATCGCGAGATCGGCAAGTTTCCCGCCGATCGCAGGCAGTCGGCGGTGATGGCCGCGCTGGCGATCGCGCAGGGCGAGCGCGGATGGATCTCGAAGGACGTCATCGAGGACATCGCCGCGTATCTCGGCATGCCTCCGATCGCGGTCCACGAGGTCGCCAGCTTCTACACGCTGTACAACACGCGTCCGGTCGGCCGGTACAAGATCTCCGTCTGCACGAACCTGCCGTGCGCGCTGCGCGACGGCACGAAGGCCGGCGAATACCTGAAGAGCCGCCTGGGCATCGACTACAACGAAACCACCGAGGACGGGCTGTTCACGCTGAAGGAGAGCGAGTGCCTCGGTTCGTGCGCCGACGCGCCGGTGCTGCTGGTGAACAACGAGCGCATGTGCAGCTTCATGGACAACGAACAGCTCGATGCGCTGATTGCCGGGTTGCGCGCCGAGGCCGCGGTCGACGCGACGGGAAAGGAGTGACATGGGAGCCAAGGATCTCCTCATCGATTCCCGTGCGCAGGAGACCTGCTTCCACGGGCGCCACATCGAGCCGCAGATCTACGCCGGGCTGCACTCGCCCGACGGCTGGCGCCTGAAGGACTACGAGCAGCGCGACGGCTACAAGGCGCTGCGCAGGATCCTCGAAGAAGGCATCGCGCCCGAGCAGGTGATCGCCGAAGTCAAGGCGTCGTCGCTTCGCGGACGCGGCGGCGCCGGTTTCCCGACCGGGCTGAAGTGGAGCTTCATGCCGCGGCAGTTCGAGGGCCAGAAATACCTCGTCTGCAATTCCGACGAAGGCGAGCCGGGCACCTTCAAGGACCGCGACATCCTGCGGTACAACCCGCACATCGTCATCGAGGGAATGGCGATCGCCGCGTATGCGATGGGCATCAGCGTCGCCTACAACTACATCCACGGCGAGATCTGGGAGGTCTACGAGCGCTTCGAAGAGGCGCTCGAAGAGGCGCGTGCCGCGGGGTACCTGGGCGATCGCATCCTCGGCTCCGGGTTCTCGTTCCAGCTGCACGCGTTCCACGGCTACGGCGCCTACATCTGCGGCGAGGAAACCGCGCTGCTCGAATCGATCGAGGGCAAGAAGGGCCAGCCGCGCTTCAAGCCGCCGTTCCCGGCGAGCTTCGGCCTGTACGGCAAGCCGACGACGATCAACAACACCGAGACGCTGGCCGCGGTGCCGTGGATCATCCGCAACGGCGGCCAGCGATACCTCGAAGTCGGCAAGCCCAACAACGGCGGAACGAAGATCTTCTCGGTCTCGGGCGACGTCGAACGCCCGGGCAACTACGAGATCCCGCTGGGGACGCCGTTCGCGAAGCTGCTCGAACTCGCCGGCGGCGTTCGTGGCGGACGACCGCTGAAGATGGTCATCCCGGGCGGCTCGTCTGCGCCGGTGCTGCCCGCCGACGTGATGATGGCCACCGACATGGACTACGACTCGATCGCGAAAGCCGGGTCGATGCTCGGCTCGGGCGCGGTCATCGTGATGGACGACACGCGCTGCGCGGTCCGCTCGCTGATGCGCCTGTCGTACTTCTATTTCGAGGAGTCGTGCGGCCAGTGCACGCCGTGCCGCGAAGGCACCGGGTGGATGTGGCGCATCGTGCACCGGATCGAGCACGGCGAAGGCACGCTCGAGGACCTCGACGAGCTCGACCGCATCGCCTACAACATCCAGGGCCGCACGATCTGCGCGCTCGGCGACGCGGCGGCGATGCCGGTGCGCGCGTTCCTGAAGCACTACCGCGACGAGTTCGCGCATCACGTCGAGCACAAGAGCTGCATCGTGCCGACGTATCTCTGAGAGCGCGAAGCAGCGCAACGAACGGAATCAAGATGGTCAAGCTGGAAGTCGACGGCCGCGAGGTCGAGGTGCCCGAGGGCAGCATGGTGATGCATGCGGCGCACAAGCTCGACATCTACGTGCCGCATTTCTGCTATCACAAGAAGCTGTCGATCGCGGCCAACTGCCGCATGTGCCTGGTCGAGGTCGAGAAGGCGCCGAAACCCCTGCCGGCGTGCGCGACGCCGGTGAGCGCCGGCATGAAGGTGTTCACGCGCTCCGAGATGGCGCTGCGCGCGCAGAAGGGCGTGATGGAGTTCCTGCTGATCAACCATCCGCTCGACTGCCCCATCTGCGACCAGGGCGGCGAGTGCCAGCTGCAGGACCTCGCCGTCGGCTACGGCTACTCGGCTTCGCGCTTCAACGAGCGCAAGCGTGTCGTCTCGGCCAAGGAGATGGGCCCGCTGATCTCGGCCAAGGGCATGACGCGCTGCATCCACTGCACGCGGTGCATCCGGTTCGGCATCGAGATCGGCGGGATCATGGAACTCGGCATGGCCAACCGTGGCGAGTTCGCGGAGATCCTCAGTTTCGTCGGACGATCGGTCGATTCCGAACTCTCCGGCAACATGATCGACGTCTGCCCGGTCGGCGCGCTCACCAGCGCACCGTTCCGCTTCTCGGCGCGCAACTGGGAGCTCGGCCGTCGCAAGTCGGTCTCGCCGCACGATTCGCTCGGCTCGAACCTGATCGTCCAGGTCAAGGGCAATCGCGCGATGCGCGTGCTGCCGCTGGAGAACGAGCCGGTCAACGAATGCTGGCTGTCCGACCGCGACCGGTTCTCGTACGAGGCGCTCGCCGGCGACGAACGCCTGACCACGCCGATGATCCGGCAGGACGGCGCCTGGCAGGAAGTCGACTGGGCCACCGCGCTCGACTATGCCGCGCACGCGATGCGCACCGTGCGCCAGTCCGACGGCGCGCAGGCGATCGCCGCGCTGGGCAGCGCGCAGAACACCGTCGAGGAACTGCACCTGCTCGCTGCGCTGATGCGCGGCCTGGGAAGCGACAACGTCGATTTCCGCACGCGGCAGATCGACTTCCGCGCCGACGGCGTGCGCGCCGGCGCCCCCTGGCTCGGAATGCCGATCGCCGACGTCGAATCGCTCGACCGGCTGCTGCTCGTCGGATCCTTCCTGCGCAAGGACCACCCGCTGTTCGCCGCGCGCGTGCGCAAGGCGGCCGGCCGCGGCGCGCAGGTCTCGGTGCTGCACGCCGCCGACGACGACCTGCTGATGCCGCTCGCCGGCAAGGCGATCGTCGCACCGTCGCAGTGGGTCGGCGTGTTGCGCGAAGTGCTGGCTGCCGTGCTGCAGCAGCGCGGCAGCGCCGCCCGTCCGGCGGTCGCCGGCGAACTCGACGGCGTCTCGCCGGGCGAGTCCGCGCAGGCGATCGCGACCTCGCTCGTCTCCGGAGAAAAGCGCGCGGTGCTGCTGGGCAACGCCGCCGTGCAGCATCCCGACTACGCGCGGATCGCGATGCTCGCGCAGGCGATCGCCGACGCCGCGGGCGCGCGTTTCGGCGTGATCGGCGAGGGTGCGAACTCGGTCGGCGGCTATCTCGCCGGAGCGACTCCGCGCGACGGCGGGCTGGACGCGCTCGCGATGTTCGCGCAGCCGCGCAAGCTGTACCTGCTGGCCAACGTCGAACCCGGGCTCGACCACGCGATGCCGGGGCTGGCGCGCGCTGCGCTGGCGCAGGCCGAGTCGGTCATCGCGCTGACCGCGTGGCGTTCGCCCGAACTGATGGAACTCGCCGATTGCCTGTTGCCGGTCGGTCCGTTCACCGAAACCGCGGGCACCTTCGTCAACTGCGAAGGGCGCGTGCAGTCGTTCAACGGAGTCGTCGCGCCGCTCGGCGACGCGCGCCCCGGCTGGAAGGTGCTGCGCGTGCTCGGCAACCTGCTCGAGCTCGACGGTTTCGAACAGGACAGCGCCGAAGCGGTGCGCGCGCAGGCGCTCGGCGACGACGACGTGCTCGCGCGTCTCGACAACACGATGCGCAGCGCTCCGCCGGCCGACGGCTCCGCGGCGCAGGCGCCGTCGTCGACCGGCGCCGCGGCTGCGCCGGCGCTCGAGCGGCTTGCCGAAGTCCCGATCTACGCCGCCGATCCGATCGTGCGACGTTCGCCGCCGCTGCAGCAGACCGCCGACGCGCTGCGCGCGCCGCGCGCGCGGATCAACGCGGCGACGATGGCGCGCCTCGGGCTGCGCTCGGGCGATCGCGCGATGCTGCACCAGTCGGACGCTTCGCTCCGCGGCGAGGCGGTGCTCGAGGTCGAGATCGACGACGGCCTGCCCGACGGAGTGGTGCGCGTGCCGGCGGCACTGGCCGAAACGGCGGCGCTGCTCGGCGGGTTCGCGCCGATCGCGGTCGAGCGTTTCGCTCCTGGCACGCAGGGCTGAGGTCACCCGATGGAGAACCTGCTCAACGACGTGACCCTGTGGGGCGAGAGCACGCTCGGCGGCGCCTGGCCGGTCGTCTGGACATTGACGAAGATCGTCGCGCTCGTCGTGCCGCTGCTCGGATGCGTGGCGTACCTCACGCTGTGGGAACGCAAGCTGATCGCGTTCATGCACGTGCGGCTCGGGCCGAACCGCGTCGGGCCCGGCGGGCTGCTGCAGCCCATCGCCGACGCGTTCAAGCTGATGTTCAAGGAGATCATCGTCCCGTCGCAGGCGAGCACGGGGCTCTACATCCTCGGCCCGATCATGACGATCATGCCGGCGATGGCCGCCTGGGTGGTCATTCCCTTCGGACCCGAGGTCGCGCTGTCGAACGTCGACGCCGGCCTGCTGCTGCTGCTCGCGATCACCTCGGTGGAAGTCTACGGAGTGATCATCGCCGGCTGGGCGTCGAACTCGAAATACCCGTTCCTCGGCGCGATGCGGGCCGCGGCGCAGATGCTGTCGTACGAACTCGGCATCGGCTTCGCGCTGGTCATCGTGCTGATGGTCTCGGGCAGCCTGAACATGAGCGAGATCGTGTTCGCGCAGGATCGCGGCTGGTTCGCCGACCGCGGGCTGAACTTCCTGTCGTGGAACTGGCTGCCGCTGCTGCCGATCTTCGTCGTCTACGTGATCTCGTCGGTCGCCGAGACGAACCGCCATCCGTTCGACGTCGTCGAGGGCGAGTCGGAGATCGTCGCCGGACACATGGTCGAGTACTCGGGAATGGGATTCGCGATCTTCTTCCTCGCCGAATACGCGAACATGATCCTGCTGTCGGCGGTGGCCTCGATCCTGTTCCTCGGCGGCTGGATGCCTCCGATCGATTCGGCCGTCTTCAACTGGATCCCGGGGTGGATCTGGCTCGGCCTGAAAACCTTCGTCGTCGTGTCGATGTTCATCTGGTTCCGCGCGACCTTCCCGCGCTTCCGTTTCGACCAGATCATGCGGCTCGGCTGGAAGATCTTCATCCCGGTCACGCTGTTCTGGCTGGTTCTCGTGGCGGTCTGGATGCAGACGCCCTGGAACATCTGGTACTGACCGGCGCAGGAGCGACCATGTCCGCCGTCAAGGATTTCCTCTCCAGTTTCATGCTCCGCGAGATGCTCGACGGCCTGCGGCTGACGGGCAGGTACCTGTTCGCTCGCAAGATCACGCTGCAGTACCCCGAGGAGAAGACGCCGCTGTCGCCGCGGTTTCGCGGCCTGCACGCGCTGCGCCGCTATCCGAACGGCGAAGAGCGCTGCATCGCCTGCAAGCTGTGCGAGGCGGTGTGCCCGGCGCTGGCGATCACGATCGAGTCGGCCGAGCGCGAGGACGGCACGCG
>CAYZYC010000117.1:0-7115 GCA_964481165.1 uncultured Limnobacter sp.
AGGTCGTGCATCGCGAGGTAGAAGCCCGAGCCGAGTTCCTCGAGCGCCTGGATCGCGTCGAGCCGCTTGCCGGCATCGCGCGTGATCGCGTCCTCGTCGGGAATCAGCAGGTATGCGTAGGCCTGGTGGTGCGAGCGCCCGACGCGCCCGCGCAACTGGTGCAGCTGCGCGAGCCCGAAACGGTCGGCGCGATGGATCACGATCGTGTTCGCCGACGGCACGTCGATGCCGGTCTCGATGATCGTCGTGCACAGCAGGACGTTGAAGCGCTGCTGCAGGAAGTCGCGCATCACGCGCTCGAGCTCGCGTTCGGGCATCTGCCCGTGCGCGACCGCGATGCGCGCTTCCGGGACGAGTTCGGCGAGGCGCGCGCGCCGGTTCTCGATCGTTTCGACTTCGTTGTGCAGGAAGTACGCCTGTCCGCCGCGCTTGAGTTCGCGCAGCAGCGCTTCTCGAATCGTGCCGTCGCTTTCGCGGCGCACGAAGGTCTTGATCGCCAGCCGCCGTTGCGGTGCGGTCGCGATCACCGAGAAGTCGCGGATTCCCTCGAGGCTCATCGCCAGCGTGCGCGGGATCGGCGTCGCGGTCAACGTCAGCACGTCGACCTCGGCGCGCAGCGATTTCAGCGCCTCCTTCTGCCGCACGCCGAAACGGTGTTCCTCGTCGATGACGACGAGTCCCAGCCGCGAGAACGCGACGTCCGGCGACAGCAGCTTGTGCGTTCCGATGACGATGTCGACCGTGCCTTGCGCGAGCGCTTCGATCGTGGCCTTCGCTTCCTTCGCCGAGCGGAAACGCGAGAGCTGCGCGATCCGCACCGGAAACTCGGCGAAGCGGTCGCTGAAGGTGCGGAAGTGCTGTTCGGCGAGCAGTGTCGTCGGCGCCAGGACCGCGACCTGCCTGCCGTCGGCCACCGCCACCCAGGCAGCACGCAGCGCGACCTCGGTCTTGCCGAATCCGACGTCGCCGCAGACGAGTCGATCCATCGGCTTGCCGTCGACCATGTCTCCGATCACCGCCTGGATCGCCGACTGCTGGTCGGCAGTCTCCTCGAACGGGAATCCGTCGGCGAAGGCCTCGTAGTGGTTCGCCGCGAAGTCGAACGCGTGTCCGCTGCGCGCCGCGCGCCGCGCGTACAGGTTCAGCAGTTCGGCGGCCGCATCGCGCGCCCGGGATGCGGCGCGCCGGCGCGCCTTCTCCCACTGGCCCGAACCGAGCTGGTGCAGCGGCGCGTCCTCCGGCGCCGCGCCGCTGTAGCGGCCGATCACGTGCAGCTGCGCGACCGGCACGTACAGCGTCGCGTCACCGGCGTACTGCAGGTGCAGGAACTCGGTCGGTCCGTCGCCGAGATCCATCGTGCGCAGGCCTTCGTACCGGCCGATGCCGTGCTGGGCGTGCACGACGGGATCGCCGGGCTGGAGCTCCGAGAGATCGCGGATGATCGAGTCGACGTCGGTCTGCGTCTCGCGCAGGCCGCGCCGCGTGCGCCGCACGGTCCCGGCGAACAGCTCCGCTTCGGTCACCACCGCGAATCCCGCCTGCGCGAGCGAGAAGCCGTCGTGCAACGGCCCGACCGCGATCGCCGCGCCGGCGTTGCCGCCGACGAAGGCGCTCCAGCCGTCGACGGCGGTCGACGCGTGGCCGTGTTCGGCGAGCAACTGCTCGAGCGTTTCGCGACGCCCCGGCGATTCGGCGACGATCAGCGTGCGCTGGCCCGCCGTGCGCAGCAACGCGCCGATCCGCGCGACCGGGTCGCTCGAACGCCGGTCGATCGCCAGGTCGGGCAAGGCTTCGGCGAAGACCCCCGCGCCGCGCGAAGGCGCCGTCTCTTCGTCGGAGGGCGAGGCGATCGACCAGCGTCCGAAATCCCGCGCCCGGGCGAACAGTTCCTCGCCGTCCAGGTACAGCTCGGACGGACGCAGCAGCGGCCGCTGCGGATCGTGCGACAGGAAGCGATGGCGCTCGCCGGTTTCCTGCGCGAAACGGCGCGCGGCGCCGTCGACGTCTCCGTGCGAGACGACGATCGCCGCGTCGGGCAGGTAGTCGAACAACGTCGCGGTGTGTTCGTGAAACAGCGGCAGCCAGTACTCGATGCCGGCCGGGGAGATCCCGTTGCCGACGTCGCGATAGATCGTGCTCGCCGACGGGTCGCCCTCGAATCGTTCGCGCCAGCGCCCGCGAAACGCGGTGCGCGCCGCTTCGTCGATCGGGAACTCGCGCCCGGGCAGCAGGCGAACGCGGTCGATCGGATACAGGCTGCGTTGCGTATCGGGATCGAAGGTGCGGATCGAGTCGATCTCGTCGCCGAACAGGTCGATCCGGTAGGGAAGCGCGGAGCCCATCGGGTACAGGTCGATCAATCCGCCGCGCACCGCGTATTCGCCGGGACGCACGACCTGCGTGACGTTCTCGTAGCCGGCCACCACGAGTTGGCGTCGCAGCCTCGCTTCGTCGAGACGTTGTCCCTTGTGGAAGAAGAACGTGTGCGACGCGAGGAACTGCGGCGGTGCCAGGCGTTGCAGCGCCGTGGTGATCGGTGCCAGCACGACGTCGCAATCGTGCTGCTGCAGCGCGTAGAGCGTCGACAGCCGTTCGGACACGAGGTCCTGGTGCGGCGAGAACGCGTCGTAGGGCAGGGTTTCCCAGTCGGGCAGCAGCAGCACCCGCAGCGCGGGCGCGAACCATCGCATTTCGACGGCCAGGCGTGCGGCGTCGGTCGCGCGCGCGGTGACGATCGCCAGTGCGCGTCCCGAACGCGGTGTCGCGCCCGGCGTGCGCTGCGCCTCGGGCGCTCCGCCGGCCGAGCCGACGGCTGCGTCGCGCTCGCGTCGCGCGAGCGCGGCCAGCAGCAGCGCATCGCCCGAGCCGCGACAACGCGCGAGCGTGCGCACCTGCCCGGCGCGCGGGGCAGGGATCGAACGCAGCGTGTCGGCGTGTTCGCCGAGCGGATCGGTGTCGGGATCGGCCGGGAGGGGGCGTCCGGCGGAACGCTCGGCGGCGTGCGGCGCGCGCGACGCGTCCTGCGCGGAAGGCGCATGCGAGCCGTGCATGGGTTCGCGCCCCGCAACGGCGCCCGGCGTCATCGAGGACCTGGTACGCAAGACTACAATTCTATCTTTTCGCTCATGACGGCACCGGAAGCACGCCTTGGACGGGAATCCGGACGGCACACGATTCCTCGCGCTGGTTCCCGCGGCGGGAACCGGCTCGCGCGTCGGCGCCGCGTTGCCGAAGCAGTATCTGCCGCTGGGCCGGCAGACGATGCTCGAGCACAGCGTCGACGCGTTGCGCGCCGCGCCGTGGATCGATCGGGTGATCGTCGTCGTCGCGCCCGACGATTCGCGGGCGTCGACGCTGCTCGGGGCTCGAACGCGCGTCGAGGTGCTGCGCGAAGGCGGTGCGAGCCGCCGCGACACGGTGCTCGCCGGACTGCAATCGATGCGGCGCCAGGGCGCGCGCGCGCACGACTGGGTGCTGGTGCACGACGCGGCGCGTCCGGGGCTCAGCCTGGCGATGCTCGAGCGCCTGCGCAGCGAGCTGGCCGGTTCGCCGGCCGGCGGGCTGCTCGCGATGCCGGTCGGCGACACCGTCAAGCAGACCGCAGGCGACCGCAACTCGGTCGCCGCCACGCTCGATCGGGACCGGTTGTGGGTCGCGCAGACGCCGCAGATGTTCCGTCTCGGGTTGCTGCTCGAAGCGCTGTCCGCACACGCGGGCGTGACCGACGAGGCGGCGGCGATCGAGCGTGCGGGTCACGCGCCACGCCTGGTCGAAGGCGGACGGTCGAACTTCAAGGTGACGACCGCCGAGGACGTGGCGTTGATGCGCAGCCTGCTACGTGAACGGTAACCGCGCCATGGACTTCCGCATCGGGCAGGGATACGACATCCACGCGCTGGTGCCCGGGCGCGCGTTGCGCATCGGCGGCGTCGAGATCGCGCATCCGCGCGGCGCGCTCGGCCACTCCGACGCCGACGTGCTGCTGCACGCGATCACCGATGCGCTGCTCGGCGCTGCAGCGCTCGGGGATATCGGTCGGCATTTTCCTGACGACGATGAACGCTGGCGCGGCGCCGACAGCATGCAGCTGCTGCGCGCGGTCGCTGCGCTCGTTCGCGAGCACGGCTGGGACGTCGGAAACGTCGACTCGACGGTGATCGCGCAGGCGCCGCGACTCGCTCCGCACGTCGGGCAGATGGTGCGCCACGTCGCGGACGCGCTCGGCGTCGACGCGATGCGGGTGAGCGTCAAGGCGAAGACCGGCGAGCGCCTCGGTTTCGCCGGCCGCGGCGAGGGGATCGCCGCGCAGGCGGTCGTGCTCCTGTTTCGCCGCCCTGCATAGGGAATTTTCCTGCGGAAGTGTTGCCACTTCGCGTGGGTCCGCTATGCTTGATCCTTGGACGCCGAACCGGCGTTCCATCCAATAACAGGAGGAGTCGATGGGGGCGCAAACCAAGTATCTGCTCGACGAAAGCCGGATCCCGAAGCGCTGGTACAACATCCAGGCGGACCTGCCCAAGCCGATGGCGCCGGTCCTGCATCCGGGAACGATGCAGCCGATCGGGCCCGACGACCTTGCGCCGTTGTTCCCGATGGAGCTCATCCTGCAGGAGGTGAGCACCGACCGCGAGATCGACATTCCGGATCCGGTGCGCGACATCTACCGCCTGTGGCGCCCGAGCCCGCTGGTGCGCGCGCATCGCCTCGAGAAGGCGCTCGATACGCCGGCGAAGATCTTCTACAAGTACGAGGGCGTGAGCCCCGCCGGCAGCCACAAGCCGAACACCGCGGTCGCGCAGGCGTTCTACAACCGCGAGGCGGGCATCACGCGGCTCTCGACGGAAACCGGCGCCGGGCAGTGGGGATCGTCGCTGGCCTTCGCCGGCGCGCTCTTCGGCATCGACGTCACCGTGTTCCAGGTGCGCGTCTCGTACGACCAGAAGCCGTACCGGCGCGCGCTGATGGAAACCTACGGCGCGCGCTGCGTGGCGTCGCCGTCGAACGAAACCGACTACGGGCGGGCGGTGCTCAAGGAGCGCCCCGATCACCCGGGCAGCCTCGGCATCGCGATCTCCGAAGCGGTCGAGATCGCCGCGAAGAACGACGACACCAAGTACGCGCTCGGCTCGGTGCTCAACCACGTGATGCTGCACCAGACCGTCGTCGGCCAGGAGGCGATCGAGCAGATGCAGATGGCCGACGCGTGGCCCGACGTGCTCATCGGATGCACCGGCGGCGGATCGAACTTCGCCGGACTCGTGTTCCCGTTCATCGGGCAGGGCCTGCGTGGCGGGAAGAAATCGCGCGTCGTCGCCGTCGAGCCGGCGGCGTGCCCGACGCTCACGCGCGGCAAGCTGGCGTACGACTTCGGCGACACCGGCCACATGACGCCGCTGGTGAAGATGCACACGCTCGGTTCCACGTTCACGCCGCCGGGCTTCCACGCGGGCGGGCTGCGCTATCACGGAATGGGACCGCTGATCTCGCACCTGCTCGACCTGAAGCTGATCGAGGCGGTCGCCTACCAGCAGACCGAGTGCTTCGCGGCCGGCGTGCAGTTCGCGCGCTCCGAGGGCATCGTTCCGGCGCCCGAAGCGAACCACGCGGTCAAGGCGGCGATCGACGAGGCGCTGCGCTGCAAGCGGGAAGGCCGCTCCGAGACGATCCTGTTCAACCTCTCGGGCCACGGTCACTTCGACATGGCCGCGTACATGGCCTACAGCGCGGGATCGCTGAGCGACCAGTCGTACGACGAGAAGGAACTGGCGATGGCGCTCGCCGGGTTGCCGAGCGTTCCCGAGCCGGCCTGAGCCGGCCCGAGCCGCGCGAAACGCAGGCACGCACGATGCAGCGGGGTCCGAGGGCACCGCTGCATCGTTGCGCGCGCCGGTGATCGACATGCCGTCGCGCGCGACGATCGAAGACGAGCACGCGTGGTGTGCTGCCGTGCTCGCGTCGACGGTGACGCGCCCGCATTGGCGCGTGTGGCTCTACGACGCGCCGCAGATCGTTCTCGGATGTTCGCAACGCAGGCTGCTCGCGGAAGTCGCCGCGCGGGCCGCTTCGATTCCGGTGTGCGTGCGCCCGTCCGGGGGCGGGGCGGTGCTGGCAGGGCCGTGGATGATCGGCGTGTCGGCGATCCTGCCCGTCGCGCACCCGTTGCTCGGCACGAGCCTCACCGACGGCTATCGCTGGCTCGGCGAACTGTTCGTGCGTGTGCTGGACGGTGCGGGCATCGCGACGCAGGCGCTGGATCCCGCGCGCCAGCCACTGCACGACGCGTCTGCAGACCCCGCCCCCGGGTGGGCGTGTTTCGGCGGACTGTCCGCCTGGGAAGTCGTCGATGCGCATCGACGCAAGCTCGTCGGGCTCGCGCAGCAGCGCCGGCGCACCGGTGTGCTGGTCACCGCCGGATTGCTGACGTCCCGTCCCGACTGGACGCTGCTGTGCGAAGCGATCCTCGGCGCGGGCGAAGGTGAAGGCATCGCGCGCGTTGCCGACCCCGCGGGCGACGCCAGGTACCTGGCCGCGCGCACGGCGTCGTGCGACGAGCATGCCGGCGCCCGAACCGTCGACCGGCCGCAATGGGCCGCACGCGTCGATGCCGAACTCCAGCGCGTGCTCGCAACGCCTGCTGCGATCGATCCGCCGCGGCGCTCGAAGACGGGCACGCTGCAGCGTTGAAACCGCGCGCCGCAGGCGTCCGGAACCTATGCAGAAAATGCCTATGGTATGGCCTGCATATCTTTGATTTTGCAGCGGTTTTTCTTTGCGCTGCAGCATCCGGAAGACGTACCATCGACGCCTCGCCATCGCGCCCGGAGCGATCGGCAGTACCCGAGGACCGACCGGAATGGCTGCAAACGCAACGCGCGAAGGATCGCGCTACGTCACCACCTATTGCTACAACTGCGTCGCCGGGCCGGATCTGTTGAAGGTCGAAGTGCGCGACGGCGTCGCCACTGCGGTGTCACCGAACCACGACGGCATCGGCATCCATCCTGCCGACGGGCGCCCGTGCGTGAAGGCCTACGGGCTGATCCAGAAGACCTACAGCCCGTATCGCGTGCTCACGCCGATGAAGCGCACGAACCCGCGCAAGGGCATGGACGAGG
>CAYZYC010000118.1:0-7090 GCA_964481165.1 uncultured Limnobacter sp.
CCGGCTGGCACGGAAGATGCTCTATCCGGGATGTCCTTTTTCGTCCAGGCCGCCGCGGGGCGGTTTGAAGCCGTATCCGAAAAAGCCCAGAATCGCGCGATCGCCGTCCGCCGGGGCGGCGGCGCGTACCGACCCCTTCGAATCGCTTATCCCAGGAGAGTTCCAGCATGGCCAGCGCCCAAGACGTGATCCGCATGATCGCGGACAACGAGGTGAAATTCGTCGATCTGCGTTTCACCGATACGCGCGGCAAGGAACAGCACGTCTCGGTTCCGGCGAAGGTGTTCGATGCCGACAAGATCGAGACCGGCCACGCTTTCGACGGCTCGTCGATCGCCGGATGGAAGGGCATCGAGGCGTCCGACATGCTGCTGATGCCCGACGTCGAGACGGCCAATCTCGATCCGTTTCGCGAAGAGGCGACGCTGATCATGAGCTGCGACGTCGTCGAGCCCTCCGACGGCAAGGGATACGCGCGCGACCCGCGATCGCTCGCCCGACGCGCCGAGGCGTACCTGAAGTCGACCGGCCTCGGCGACACCGCGTATTTCGGTCCCGAGCCCGAGTTCTTCATCTTCGATTCGGTGACCTGGCATGCCGACATGTCGGGCTGCTCGGTGCGCATCAACTCCGAGGAAGCATCGTGGTCGACCGGCCGGGAGATCGAGGGCGGGAACCTCGCGCACCGGCCCGGCGTCAAGGGCGGGTATTTCCCCGTCCCGCCGGTCGACTCGTTCCAGGACATGCGCTCCGAGATGTGCCTGATCCTCGAGCAGATGGGCGTGCCGGTCGAGGTGCACCATCACGAAGTGGGAGGCGCCGGGCAGAACGAGATCGGCACGAAGTTCTCCACGCTCGTGCAGCGCGCCGACTGGCTGCAGCTGATGAAGTACGTCGTCTTCAATGTCGCGCACAGCTACGGCAAGACGGCGACCTTCATGCCCAAGCCGATCGTCGGCGACAACGGATCGGGGATGCACGTGCACCAGTCGATCTGGAAGGACGGCCAGAACCTGTTCGCCGGCGACAAGTACGCGGGCCTGTCGGATTTCGCGCTGTACTACATCGGCGGAGTCATCCGTCACGCGCGTGCGCTCAACGCGATCGCCAACCCCGGCACCAACTCGTACAAGCGGCTCGTACCGGGCTTCGAGGCGCCGGTGAAGCTCGCGTATTCGGCGCGCAACCGCTCGGCGTCGATCCGCATCCCGTACGTCAGCAGCCCGAAGGGCCGGCGCATCGAGGTGCGTTTCCCCGATCCGACCGCGAACCCGTACCTGCTGTTCTCGGCGCTGATGATGGCGGGCCTGGACGGAATCGAGAACAAGATCCACCCGGGCGAGGCCGCCGACAAGAACCTCTACGACCTGCCGCCCGAGGAGGAAGCGAGAATCCCGACCGTCTGCGCATCGCTCGACGAGGCGCTCGAGGCGCTCGACCAGGATCGCGAGTTCCTCACGCGCGGCGGCGTGTTCAGCAACGACCTCATCGATGCGTACATCGAACTGAAGATGGACGAAGTCACCCGGATCCGGATGACGACGCATCCGGTCGAGTTCGACATGTACTACAGCATCTAAGAGAAAGCGCGTCGCGGATCGGGTGCGACGCTCCACAGGTCGGTCGGCCGTACGGCGGGTTTGAATCGCCGTACGGGCTGACTTACACTGGACCGGATCCGTTCGGCCCACCGGAACCGCACCGCCTCATGTTCCTGCATCGATTCGCAAAGCTGCCATCCCCGATCGGCTGCGCGGCTTTCGCCGCCTCGATGGCCCTGACGATGTTCGTCGCCTCCGAGGCGTCGGCGCAGGTATACCGCTGCCAGTCCGACAACGGGGTTCCCGTCTACCAGGGCACGCCCAACGGCCGCAACTGCCAGGCGATCGACCTGCAGCCGCTCACGACGATTCCCTCACCGAAGCTGCCGTCGTCGGCGCGGAGCCCGGCCGCTGGAGGCGGTGCCGCAGGAGCGGGCGCGGCGGCGTCGCGCGGAGCTTCCGAGAACTTCCCGAGGGTCGACGCGTCCGTGCAGCGTTCGCGGGACAGCGACCGGCGGCGCATCCTCGAAGACGAACTGAAGAAGGAAGAGGAGCGGCTGGGCGAGTTGAAGAGCGTCTACAAGGACGGCGAACCCGACCGCCTCGGCGAGGAGCGCAACTACCAGCGCTACCTCGACCGCGTCGAGCGCCTGAAGGGCGACATCGCGCAGGCCGAGGGCAACATCGCGTCGATTCGCCGAGAACTCGGCACCATCAAGGACTGACGGCGATCACGTCCGGGCCCGCGCGCAGTCCTGCGGCCGAGGCGCCGAGGCAACGCCGTAACCGGCCCGCGTTCGCCGCCCTCGACCTGCTCGCGAGCGCGGTCGTCGTGCTCGATGCGCGCGGCGACTGCCTGTTCCTGAACGCCGCCGCCGAACAGCTGTTCGAGGTTTCGCAGCGACGCGCCGCCGGCCAGCCGTTCGCGCAGCTGTTCGTGGACCCGGCACCGATCGAGGGATTGCTCGAAGGTGCGCGCAGCGGCGGATTCGAAGAGAAGCGCACCGAAGTCGTGCTCGCCCGGCCGGGACGCGACGCCCGCCACCTGTCGACAATCGCGGTGCTGCCTCCCGAGCTGCCCGGCACGCTGCTGCTCGAGTTCCAGGAGACCGACCAGCGCTCGCGCGCCGAGCGCGAGGAGCACCTGCTCGAATCGGCCAACGCGTATCGCGAACTCGTCCGCAACCTGGCGCACGAGATCAAGAACCCGCTCGGCGGCATCCGCGGCGCCGCGCAGCTGCTCGACTCCGAACTCGAATCGACGACGTTGCGCGAGTACACGCGGGTGATCGTCAAGGAAGCCGATCGCCTGCAGGTGCTCGTCGACCGATTGCTCGCCCCGCATCGGGGCACGCACGTCGTCGACGACGTGAACATTCATGAAGTTTGTGAATGGGTGCGATCATTATTGCTTGCCGAATATCCACAAGGGCTCGAGATCCTGCGCGATTACGACGCGAGCCTCCCCGAATTTCGCGGTGACCGCGAACAGATGGTCCAGGTGCTGCTGAACCTGATGCGCAACGCGGCGCAGGCGATGCAGGGGCACGGACGCATCGTGCTGCGAACGCGGATCGCCCGCCAGACGACGATTGCGCGGCGGCGCTGCAAACTGGCACTGGATTTGCATGTCATCGACAATGGACCGGGTATCCCGGAGGAGATCCACGACCGGGTCTTCCATCCGCTGGTTTCCGGACGGGATGGCGGAAGCGGATTGGGGCTGACCCTGGCGCAGAACTTCGTACAGCAGCACGGCGGGATCATCGAGTGCGACAGCCGGCCCGGACGCACCGATTTCCGCATCGTGCTGCCCTTGCCCGGGAGGGAGACGTGAAGTCGGTGTGGATCGTCGACGACGACGAGTCGATACGTTTCGTGCTCGAACGCGCCCTCGGCCGCGAGGGTTTCGAAGTGCGCGCCTTCGCGACGGCACGCGAGTGCCTCGAAGCGCTCGACGGAGCGAGCCCGAAAGTCCTGCTGTCGGACATCCGCATGCCGGGCACGAGCGGGATCGAACTGCTCGAGGAGTTCCGACGCCGCCGGCCGGCGACGCCGGTGATCATCATGACCGCGTATTCCGACCTCGATAGTGCGGTCTCGGCGCTGCAGGGCGGCGCCTTCGAATACCTGCCCAAGCCCTTCGACCTTCCGGCCGCCGTCGAACTCGTGCGTCGCGCGATCGACGAGAGCGCACGCGAGGACGACGTCGAAGAGTCCGTCGACGTGCAGCTCGACATGCTCGGACAGGCGCCCGCGATGCAGGACGTGTTCCGCGCGATCGGCCGCCTTTCGCAGTCCAGCGCCACGGTGCTGATCACCGGCGAATCGGGCACCGGCAAGGAGCTCGTCGCGCGGGCGCTGCACCGGCACAGTCCGCGTGCCGGGCAGAGCTTCGTCGCGCTGAACACCGCGGCGATTCCGCGCGACCTGCTCGAATCGGAGCTCTTCGGGCACGAACGCGGCGCGTTCACCGGCGCGCAGCAGTTGCGCCACGGGCGTTTCGAACAGGCCCGCGGAGGAACGCTGTTCCTCGACGAGATCGGCGACATGGCGCCCGAGATGCAGACGCGCCTGTTGCGCGTGCTCTCCGACGGGCAGTACTACCGCGTCGGCGGCCATCAGCCGCAGAAGGCCGAGGCGCGGGTCATTGCAGCCACGCACCAGGACCTCGAGGAACGCGTGCGCGAGGGGCTCTTTCGCGAGGATCTCTTCCATCGGCTGAACGTGATCCGGCTGCGCCTTCCGCCGCTTCGCGAGCGGCGCGAAGACATCCCGGCACTCGTTCGCCACTTCCTGCAGCGAAGCGCACGCGAACTCGGCGGCGAAGCGAAAAGGCTGTCGCCGGCGGCGCTGCAGGCAATGACTGCGTATCGCTGGCCCGGCAACGTCCGCCAGCTCGAGAACATGTGCCATTGGCTCACGGTGATGGCTCCGGCGCTCGTCGTCGACGTGCGCGACCTGCCGCCCGAAATCCTGCAGGCAGCGGCGGGCGAGCACGGCGCCCGCGAAACGGGCGATGCGGGCGCGGCTGCAGCGAGCGGGCCTGCGCAGGTCGGGGTGGGGCACGGCGCGGTTGCGCCGGGCGGGATCGCGCCGGGCGGGGTTGCGTCGGGCAGGTCTGCGCACGGCGGATCGGCAACCGACAGGTCTGCGCACACCGGCGCTGCGCACGGCGAGCGTGCGAACGAAGGCGCGGGGGTCGATGCCATCGACGCGGACGACGCGAACGACATCGGATACGGCAGGGCGACCCGGGACGACACTTTGCCCGTAGCCGGCGCCGGCTACGGCGACGTGCATGCGGTCGGGGTCGCCGATGCGACGGTCCGGTCGACCGGCGTGCAGGCTTCGTCGGCGGTCGCTCGTCGCGAGCCGCTGCGTGAACCGCCGAAGAACGTCGGCGTATCCGGCATGCGCACCGTGGGTACGAGCGAGCCGCGATGGGAGCGCCTGCTCGAGCAGGAGGTCGCCGCGATGCTCCGCGCGCAGCCGCAGCCGCAGTCGACGTCCGACGCGAGCCTGCTGATGGACCGGTTGACGCGCGAGTTCGAGGCAACGGTCATCGCCACCGCATTGCGCCACACCGGTGGCCGTCGCATCGAAGCCGCGCATCGACTCGGCATCGGTCGCAACACGATCACGCGCAAGATCCAGGAACTGCGACTCGACGAGGAGCCGCACGGAACCGCGCGCGGCGACGAACGCGAGCGTTCGTAGAACGACTCGAGCGCGGGGTCGGCAACGGACGATGAAGAACGCCATCGAACTCGATGCGCGACGGTGCTTTGCGAAGACGGCGACGTGATGCCGGTCTCGTATGCCAGGACGGTCGCGATCCGCGATGCCGCGCTCTGGCTCGCCGTCTATCTGCTGATCGTCGTCGCGCCGTTGCTCCTGTTGCTGCCCGGCGCGCACGGGGCGCCGGGCCGCGGCTTCGTTTGGGACTTCTCGATGGCGCTGGGCTATGCGGGCCTGGCGATGTCGGGCGTCCAGTTCGTGCTGACCGCGCGATTCCGGCGCGCGACGCTGCCCTTCGGCATCGACATCCTCTACTTCTTTCACCGGTACCTTGCGCTGTACGCGCTGGCGATCGTGCTGCTGCACGTGGGGCTGCTCCTGTGGGAGCACCCGCAAGCGCTCGGCCCCGCCGACCCGCGGCGCGCAAGCGCGCACATGACCGCCGGTCGCGTGGCACTCGCGCTGTTGTGCGCGGTGGTATTGCTCGCGCTGGTGCGACGGCTCCTTGCGCTGGAGTACGACCGGTGGCGCATCGCGCACGCGGCGATGTCCGTGACGGCGATAGCGCTTGCCCTGGGGCATGTCTTCGCTGCCGGCCACTACCTGGACACGCCGTGGAAACGCGCGCTGTGGGCCCTGTATGCGGCCGCCTGGGCGGCGATCGTCGTGTACGTGCGGCTGCTGCGACCGTGGCGGCTTTCGAAGCAACCCTGGCGCGTGGCCGAGGTACGCGCCGAGCGGGGCCGCGTCTACACGCTGGTGCTCGAAGCCACCGCCGAGCGCCAGCGCATGCGCTTCTCGCCCGGACAGTTCGCCTGGCTGTCGCTGCGGCACTCGCCGTTCGCGATGCGCGAGCACCCGTTTTCGATCGCGTCGAGCGCCACGCGGGAAGACCGCATCGAGTTGTCGATCAAGGAACTCGGCGACTTCAGCAGCACGATCAAGGAGGTGCACGCCGGCGAGACTGCCTGGCTCGACGGGCCGTACGGAAACTTCAGCGTCGACCGTCATGTCGACGCTGCGGGTTTCGTCTTCGTCGCCGGAGGCATCGGCATCGCGCCGGTGATGTCGATGCTGCGCACGCTGGCCGAGCGCGGTGACCGCCGCCCGATGCTGCTGATCTACGGCAACCGCGTCTGGGAACGCGTGAGCTTTCGCGAGGAACTGGAGCAACTCCGGCAACGGCTCGACCTGCGTGTGGTGCACACGCTGATCGAGCCGCCCGCCGGCTGGACGGGCGAGCAAGGGATGATCACGCACGACCTGCTTGCCCGCCACCTGGACGCCGTGAAAGGCCTGGAGGGCCGCGAGTTCTTCCTGTGCGGACCGACCGCGATGACACATGCGGTCGAGAGCGCACTGCGGGCGCTTGGTGTCGAACCCGGCAACGTGCATTCCGAACTCTTCGATTGGGTGTGACGAACCATGTCTCGACAATCGCGTGCCCGTTGGCTGGCCGGTGCGACCGCCGCCGTCGTGGTCGGCTTCTCCGCCGTGTTCGCGATCGCGCGCAACCCGGGCGGCACGGCACCGCCACCGGCAGCATCGCCACCGGCAGCATCGCCCGCTTCGATTCCCGATGCGCGCCTGGCCGCCGGCCGCGCCGCGTTCGAACGGCTGAACTGCACGAACTGCCATGCGGTGGCCGGAGAGGGCAATCCTTCCAATCCGCTGGACGGCGTGGGCGCACGGCTCGATGCGCAAGGCCTGCGCGACTGGACGCTGGGTGAAGGCGCCGCCGCCGACAGGTTGTCGGCCGGCGCCAGGCGGCAGAAGGCGCGGGCGGCCGACGATCCCGAATTGCCGGC
>CAYZYC010000119.1:0-7056 GCA_964481165.1 uncultured Limnobacter sp.
AAGGCGGCCGGTCGCTGTCCCTCGTAGGCTCATCGCGCGGACACCCGCGAGCCAACGAAAAGGACGCGAATGGACATGCGCGGATTGTACGGAGAAAAGCTGGCACCATCGCCGTTCCGCCATCCACGAACCGCGCGCACCCATGAGCCTTCCGCCGATCCTGAACGACCGCCTTCGCCTGCCCGTGGTCGGGGCGCCGCTGTTCATCATCTCGAACCCGTCGCTGGTGATCGCGCAGTGCACGTCGGGCATCGTCGGATCGTTCCCGGCCCTGAATGCCCGTCCGGCGGAGCAGCTGGAAGAGTGGCTGCAGCAGATCACGGTCGAACTGGCCGAGCACGACCGCCTTCGTCCCGATCTGCCTGCCGCGCCGTTCGCGGTGAACCAGATCGTCCACCGATCGAACGACCGGCTCGAACACGACCTCGCCCTGTGCGTGAAGTACCGCGTCCCGATCGTCATCACCTCGCTCGGCGCGCGCACCGACGTCAACGACGCGATCCATTCGTACGGCGGCATCGTGCTGCACGACGTCATCAACGACACGTTCGCGCGCAAGGCGATCGACAAGGGCGCCGACGGGCTGATCGCGGTTGCCGCCGGTGCGGGAGGTCATGCCGGGGGACACTCGCCGTTCGCGCTGGTCCAGGAGATCCGGGCCTGGTTCGATGGTCCGCTGCTGCTGTCGGGAGCGATCGCGACCGGCCGATCGGTGCTCGCCGCGCAGGCGATCGGAGCCGACCTCGCCTACATCGGTTCGGCGTTCATCGCCACGGCCGAAGCGCGCGCCGAAACAGCCTACAAGCAGGCGATCGTCGACAGCTCGGCACAGGACATCGTCTACACGAGCCTGTTCACCGGCGTGCTCGGCAACTACCTGAAGTCGTCGATCCGCAACGCAGGGCTCGATCCGGACGCCCTGCCGTCCGGCGATCCTTCGAAGATGGACTTCGGTTCCGGCGAAAGACCGAAGGCGTGGAAGACGATCTGGGGCTGCGGCCAGGGGATCGGCCCGATCCGGGAAGTCGTTCCGGCGGCCCGATTCATCGAGCAGCTCGCTGCAGAGTACGACGCCGCCTGCGATTCGATGGCCGAAGTGCGCGTCCGGTGGAGCCGGAAGCGTTAGGGCCTGTTCACACTACGGCTCGCACCGCCAGACGATGGGCCGCTGACCCTGCGGCGCACATGGCCGGGGTTTACACGCCCCGCGCCAATGTATACAGTATCCATTCGTTCCGCCGCCCTGCGGCGAACGCCCGACGGACGCACCCAGGACCGCTTTCTTGGTTCCGACGCTCGAACCTGTCGAACGCGCACCCGCGCTCGGCGACCAGGTCTACCGGACGCTGCGATCGCATCTGCGCGACGGGTTGATCGCGGCCGGCCGACCGCTGCAGGAAGTGCAGCTTGCGCAGCAACTCGGCGTTTCGCGTACGCCGGTTCGGGAAGCGCTGACGCGCCTGGCCGGCGAGGGCCTGCTCGTTCTTTCCGGGCGCAGTTTCACCGTCCCGTCGCTCACACTGGACGACGTCGACGACATCTACGAGATCCGCTTCCTGATCGAGCCGTCCGCCTTGCGCCGGATCGCGGTGCACTGCACCGACCCCGAACTGCGCGCGCCGATCGAAGACGCACTCGAAACCGCACGTCGGGCCCACGAACGCGGTGACGCGAAGGGCTTCGGCGAAGCGCACGCGCGTTTCCGCAGCGCATGGCTCGGGCTGGTGTCGAACGAGCGTCTCGTCCGGGTCATCGAGCAGTACGCCGACCACATGCAGCAGATCCGCGCGCTGACGCTCGGCGACGCGAAGACGCGATCGATCGTGCTGGCCGGTCTCGAGCGGATGACCCGGGCGCTTCGTCGCGGCGACGGCGATGCCGCCGCGGAAGCGGTACACGACCATTTGATGCAGGCCAGGCGCGCGTTCATCCACGCGGTCGGCCTGCGGGAAAAGGAGACGACAGCATGAGCTACAAGGCCGAGATTCCGTACGGCGCGTACTGGAGCACCCCGTTCGCCCGCTGGCAGGGCAGCTTCGCCAGCCTGAACAGCGTCGAGTTCGCAGCACACGTCGCGCGCCTCGAACTGAAGCGGCGCAGGATCGAGCCCACGTCGTTCGACCACGGCGTGCTCGGCATCTCGGTGCCGCAGAAGCATTCGTTCTTCGGAATGCCCTGGCTCGCCGGCATGATCGGAGCGAAGAGCGTCGGCGGACCGACCCTGATGCAGGCGTGTGCGACCGGAGTGCGCACGCTGCTCGCCGCAGCGCAGGAAGTCGAGTGCGGCATGGCGACCACCGCGCTCGTCGTCAATTGCGATCGCACCTCGAACGGGCCGCACCTGTATTACCCGAATCCGCGCGGTCCCGGCGGGACCGGCGTGGCCGAAGACTGGGTGATGGACAACTTCGGCTGCGATCCGCTGGGGCGCCATTCGATGTTGTCGACCGCCGAGAACGTCGCGAAGAAGCACGGCCTGTCGACCGCGCAGCAACACGAGATCGTGCTGCTGCGCGAGGAACAGTACCGGCAGGCGCTCGCCGACGACTCCGCGTTCCTGAAACGTTTCATCACGCTGCCCTTCGAGGTACCGGCGCCGAACTTCCGCAAGACCGCCTCGACGATGCAGGGCGACGAAGGCATCTCGCAGTCGACCGCCGAGGGCCTCGCGCGGCTGCAGCCGGTGACCGAAGGCGGCACCGTGACCTTCGGCGGCCAGACGCATCCGGCCGACGGCAACGCGGGAATCGTCGTCGCTACACGCGAACGCGCGCGCGAGATGTCGTCGAACCCGAAGATCGCGGTGCGCCTGCACGGATTCGGCCTGGCGCGCGCCGAGCTCGCGTACATGCCCGAAGCGACGGTTCCCGCTGCACGCCGGGCGCTCGAACAGGCGGGCCGCGAGATCGGGCAGATGAAGGTGATCAAGACGCACAATCCGTTCGCCGTCAACGATCTCTACTTCGCGAAGGCGACCGGCGTCGACGTCGCAAAGATGAACAACTACGGCTGCTCGCTCGTCTGGGGCCATCCGCAGTCGCCGATGGGCACCCGCGCGATCATCGAGGTGATCGAGGAGCTCGTGACGCTCGGCGGCGGCTTCGGGCTCTTCACCGGTTGCGCCGCCGGCGATACCGCGATGTCGATGGTGCTCGAAGTGTCCGACGCCTGACGCACGGCAGCAGCCAGGCACCACCGAGGAGGAACGATGAGCCTCGACGACTGGATCGAAGGCCACGCGCAGCAGACGCCCGCGAAGACGGCGATCCGCTCGTCCGGGCGCGATCTTTCGTATGCACGGCTCTCGCAGCTGGTCCGCAGGGTCGCGACGGCGCTCGCCGACAGCGGCGTGCGTCGCGGCGACTGCGTCGGCTGGCTCGGCTACAACAGCGCCGAGATGATCGCGCTGCTGTTCGCCTGCGCACGGCTCGGCGCGCGGTTCATGCCGCTGAACTGGCGGCTCGCGGCACCCGAGCATCGCCAGATGCTCGCGGATTGCCGGCCGGCCGCGCTGTTCGCCGACTCCGATTTCGTCGTACAGGCCGATACCGCGCGTCGCGAACTCGATGCGGTGGCGCTCGTCTCGCTCGGCGAGACACCGCCCGGATGGCGCAGCTGGAACGATTTTCTCGCGCGCGCCGTCGGCCAGCCGGTTCCGCCGCCCGCCGCCGATGCGGACACCCCGCTGCTCGTCTGCTACACGTCTGGTTCCACCGGCAAGCCGAAAGGCGTCGTGCTCACGCAGGCGGCGATCGCGGCCAACGCCATCAACAGCATCGCGATGCACGACATGGTCGCCGACGACGTGATCCTCACGACGTTGCCGCTGTTCCACGTCGGCGGCCTGAACAACCAGACCACGCCGGCGCTGTGCGCCGGCTGCACGGTCGTGCTGCATCCCCGTTTCGAGGTGGAAGCGACGTTCGACGCGATCGCCAACGACAACGTGACGTTGACCGTGCTCGTGCCGGCACAGCTCGAAGCGATGATGGCGCATCCACGCTGGGCGAGCGCCGACTTCTCGTCCCTGCGGATGATCACGACCGGATCGACGATCGTCCCGGAGAAGCTGATCCGCGCGGTGCACGAGCGTGGCGTGCCGATGGTGCAGGTCTACGGCGCCACCGAAACCTGCCCGATCGCCGCGTGCCAGAAAGCGGCCGATGCCGAACGCGTCGGCAGCGCCGGGCGCGTCGCGCGCACCTGCGAACTGCGCATCGTCGACGACTTCGCGCGGGACGTGCCGCCGGGCACGAGCGGAGAGATCCTCGTTCGCGGCCCGAACGTGATGCTCGGCTACTGGAACGATCCGGCGGCGACCGATGCGGTGCTGGTCGACGGCTGGTTCCACACCGGCGACATCGGCCATTTCGACCCCGAAGGCTACCTGTACGTCGACGGCCGCAAGAAGGACATGATCATCTCGGGCAGCGAGAACATCTACCCGGCCGAGATCGAGAACGTCCTGATCGAGAGCCCGGACATCGCCGAGGCTTCGGTGGTCGGGCGCCAGGACGCGCGCTGGGGCGAAATCGTCGTCGCCGTCGTCGTGCGCAGCCCCGGCAGCCGGATCGATGGGCAGCAGGTGCTCGCGCTCCTCGAAGGGCGCATCGCGCGCTACAAGCATCCGAAGGACGTCGTCTTCGTCGACACGCTGCCGAAAACCGCGCTCGGGAAGGTTCGCAAGGAAGAAGTGCGGCGCTTCGCCGCGCAGACCGCGACGACGCAGTCGCAGGCCGCTCGTTGAGCCGAACACAGGGAGTCCACAGCCCATGTCGCTGAAAATCGGAATCGACGTCGGTGGCACGTTCACCGACTTCGTCGTCACCCGCGCAGGCGCAGACCCGGCGATCTTCAAGACGCTGTCGACTCCGGCCGACCCGTCGATCGCCGTCGTCGAAGGCCTCACCGACATCGCGGCGAGCATGGATCCCCCGATGTCGCTCGCCGAGTTCGCACCGACGATCGACACGATCGTGCACGGCACCACCGTGACGACCAACGCGACGCTCACCGGCAACGGCGCGAAGAGCGCGCTGCTGACGACCGAAGGCGTGCGCGATGCGCTCGAGATGCGACGCGGCATCCGCGAGGAGCAGTACAACAACCGCTTCACCAACGTGAAGCCGCTGGTTCCGCGCTACCTGCGCACCGGAATCGGCGGCCGCCTGGACCGCAACGGCGCGGAGTGCGCGCCGCTCGATCTCGATGCCGTGCGCCGGGCGATCGAAACGTACCGGCGCGAGGGCGTGCAGGCCGTGTCGATCTGCTTCATGAACTCGTTCGCCAATCCGGCGCACGAGCAGGCGGCAGCCGAACTGGTGCGCCGCGAGATGCCCGATGCGTACCTGACGGTCTCCACCGACCTGCTGCCGTCGATCCGCTTCTACGAGCGCGTGAGCACGACGGCGCTGAATTCGTACGTCGGTCCGAAACTGAACCACTATCTCGACCAGCTGGTCGCACGGCTCGAGAGCGCCGGTTTCGGCGGACTGCTGCTGATCATGCAGTCCAACGGGGGCGTGATCTCTCCGCAGCTCGCGCGCGAGAAGGCCGCGCTGACGCTGCTCTCGGGACCGGCCGGCGGACCGGGTGCGGGCCTGTTCTACGTGCGGCCATACGGTCAGAACCGCTGCATCACCACCGACATGGGTGGGACCAGCTTCGAAGCCTCGGTCTCGGTCGATACGCCGATGATCAAGAACGACGGCGAGATCGCGCGCCACAAGCTCGCTCTGCCGATGCTCGACATCCACACGATCGGCGCCGGCGGCGGTTCGATCGGCTGGCTCGACGAAGGCGGGCTGCTGCGCATGGGCCCGCAGAGCGCGGGCGCCGATCCGGGACCCGCGTGCTACTCCAAAGGCGGCGAACTGCCGACGACGACCGACGCCAACGTGGTGCTCGGGTATCTCGATCCGTCGTTCTTCGCGGGCGGAAAGATGTCGCTCGACGTCGAAGCCGCGCGACGCGCGATCGAAGAGCACATCGCGCGTCCGATGGGCCTGTCCGTCGAGGAAGCGGCGGCCGGCATGTACCGCGTCGCGTGCAACAACATGGCGCAGGGAATCCGGGAAGTGACGATCAAGCGCGGTTTCGATCCGCGCGAGTTCCCGGTGATTCCCGCCGGCGGCGCCGGCCCCATCCACTCGTGCCTGATCTGCGAGGAGCTCGAGATTCCGTTGCAGATCGTGCCGCGCGAATCCTCGGTGCTGTGCGCATTCGGCATGCTGATGAGCGAGCTGAAGCACGACTTCGTGCGCACGTTCGTGTCGCGACTCGACGCGATCGACTGGCCGCGGCTCGGGTCGATCGTCGACGAGATGGCGCGCGACGGCAACGCGCGGCTCGAGGAAGAGCGCATTGCGCCGGACCGGCGCCGCATCGAGATCAAGTTCGACTGCCGCTACATCCGCCAGTACCACGAGGTCTCCTTCGTCGTACCCGCCGAGCTCGTCGCGTCGCGCGACGCCGCCGGGATCGCGCAGCTGTTCCACGCCGAGCACAACCGCCTGTACGGCTATTCGCTCGAGCAGGAAGCGACGCCGGTGGAGATCATCAACGTGCGCGTGCAGGCCATCGGCAGCACCGACAAGCCGGGCTACCGTCGCGACGACTGGCACGACAGCGACGGCAGCCACTCGCTGAAAGGCCGCAGGGCGGTCTACATACCCGAGACGAAGGCCTTCGCCGAGGTGCCCGTCTACGACGGCCACGCGATGCGCCACGGCAACCGCGTCGAGGGGCCGGCGATGATCGAGCAGGCGACCACCGCGATCTTCGTGAGCGCGTCGTTCGACTGCGTCGTCGACGCGCTGGGCTCGTTCGCGCTGTACCGCAAGGGGCGCGACGAACTCGTGCGCCCTGCCCTGCAATCCGAGCGGAACCGGACCGCCGGCGTTCCGGCCTGACCCGCCGGCCGGATGACGGAGACGAACATGAACGACATGACCGACAAGAACCGGACGACGATCGACCCGATCCTGCTGTCCGTGTACGCGCGCACCTTCAAGTCGATCACCGACGAGATGAGCATCTCGATGGAGCAGACGACGC
>CAYZYC010000120.1:0-1415 GCA_964481165.1 uncultured Limnobacter sp.
CAAGCACCCGGCAGCGCGCCCGGCCGACGGCCCGCGCCTTTGCACGCGCAGACCTGGGCACGCGCAGACCTGGAAACGCGCAGACCTCGGCTCGCGCCTACTTCCGCGCACATCGTCGCGTCCTACATCCGCAGCGCTTCGCCGTATCCGGTCAGTTCGAGATACCCGCGCCCGACCGTGCTTCCGTTCTCGATCACGCGAACGGCGCCTTCCCAATAGACGACGGCCGTCGTGCCGCGCGTGTCGAGCTCCTGGTCGTCGAGCAGCGGCTCGAGCGTGAGCGTGCGGCCGTCGAGCACAACGCGCATGCTTACCGGATAGCGTGTCCCGGTTCGCGGCGACGTCCAGTGACGCAGCGGTTCGAACCGGACCTCCGCGCGCGTCCGCGGCGCGTCCGCCTCCGCATCGGCTTGCGCGGCGACGGGCGCCTCGGGCGCCACGGGTGCCGCAGGTGCCGCGCGCGCCGTGTCGCGTGTCAGCCCACCCGTCGCGTCGCGTGTCAGCCCGCTCGCCGCCTCGCGCGCCGGGTGGCTCCATCGCGCATCGGTCCACAGTACGCCGCCGTCCTTTTCGCGGATGCGAAACGCCATCAGCGCCGAGCCGTCGTCGAAGTTCAGGCCCACCCAGTCCCAGCCCGATGCCGATGGATCGAGAATCTCGCTCGACCATTCGTGATCGAGCCACGCGACTCCGTCGACGGCGGTGGTCGCCGATGGGCCGGCAGCCGATGCTGCGGGGTTGTCGACGGTCGTCCCTTCAGATCGTTCGACGATGCGCCCCGAGAGCTGCAGCTGCGGCCGGCTGTAGTAGAAACTCGCCTGCGACTCGCGCGGGCCCTTGCGTGAGAAGCCCGCGTCTCCCTGCAGCAGCGGCATGGCGCGCGGACGGAACACGAGATCGAGCGCGAAGTCGCCTGCGTCGATCTTCGCGACGTAGTCGTCGTTCGGTTGGCGACGCAGCGTCCACGGGCCGATGGCGATCGCGGTGTCGCTTTCCGAAGCTTCCGCGAGTCCCAGTCCGGCGCGCGCGGCGCGTTGCGCATGCAACAGCTTTCCGCGCTCCGGGATTGCGAGCGCCGCATGCGCGAACAACAGTTGCGTCGGCGCGAACCGGCTCGGGTTGGCGGGGTCGTGTTGCGTGCGCGAGCGGAAGAACGTGACCTGGACGCCTGCAGGATCGCCGCTCTGCGGTCCTTCGAGCCTGCGCAGCCATCCGGTGAGGTACCACCATTCGGTGCGAAACGCCGGGTGCGCACCGTGATCGCGCGGGAACGACAACGGCGTTCCGCGAAGCACCGGAGGAAAAGCGTCGCGCCGCAGTTCGCTCGCCCGGGGCTGCAACGCCAGCGGGTTGGCCGCACCGAGGCCGAGCAGGGCGACCGCCGACCGAAGCAGCCTGCGACGTTCGATCGACAG
>CAYZYC010000120.1:1515-3442 GCA_964481165.1 uncultured Limnobacter sp.
CCCGCATCCGCAACCGGAAGCGCCAGCCGCGCCGGCTTGCCGGCTTCCAGCCCGTACAGGTCGAGCATCGCTTCGCTGACGTAGATCGGTGTGCTGCCCGGCGGCGCGCGATGCAGTGCACCGAGGATCGCCAGCCGGTGCTCGGGATGCGCGGGATCGATCGGCCGGATCAGCAGCGTCACCGGGGGCCGCTCGGGATCGAGGTTCCACTCGATCGTGCGCAGGAACTCGACCTGCGTGACTGCGCGCGAACCGGCGATCCTGCGCTGCAATGCCGGATCGATCGCTCCGGCCAGCGCTCCGCTGGCGACGCGGACATAGGCGTCGGCCGGCAGCACGACGTCGAGCCAGTGATCGACCGATCCGCGAAAACTCGTGACCATCACCGCCATCGATACCGCCAGCGCATAACTGGCGACGATGCCCGACAGCGCAGCCGATGCGCTGTGCGGCGCACCGCACAGGCGATGCACCGCGAGCCAGTGCAGCGGCCGGCGCACGAGCATCGGTTCGAGTCTCGCCAACGTTTCGGCGACACGGGCGACGATACGCGGGACCCACGCGATCGCGCCGAGCAGCCATGCGCCGATCGCTGCGTATGCGAGCCACGGCACCTGGCCGCGTGCCGGCATCGCGAGCAGCGCGGCGCCCAGCGCCAGGCACGCAAGCGGCCAGGCGAGCGGTCGCCGCGGACGCAGCGTTTCCTCGACGCCGCCCGAGCGCAGCGCTTGCGCCGCCGGCAGGCGCCGCACGGCCAGCGCCGGCGCGAGGCTGCCTGCCACTGCGGTGAGCAGGCCGGCGGCAGCGAATCCGAACACCGATCGTGCATCGACCGACAGCGCCGCACGGCTCGAGGCGAAATAGCCTCCGCCGAGGTCGCCGCCCACCCATTCGAGCAGCGCCGCCGCCAATGCGATTCCACCGGCGACGCCGAGCAGCGCACCGATGCTTCCGAGCAGTACTCCCTGTCCCAACACCTGCACGAAGAGCAGGCGATGTCCGGCGCCCAGCACGTCGAGCAGCGCCAGCTCCCGGTGCTGCCGCGCGACCGCGAGCGCGAGCGTCGAGTGCACGATGAAGCCGCCGGTGAACAGCGCCACCAGCGCGAGTACGTTCAGGTTCACGCGATAGGCGAGCGACAGGCCGGCGGCGCGTTCGCGGCCCGCATCCGGCGTCGTCCAGATCGCTTCGGCCGCGGGCCCCGCTTCCCAGCGTCGGCGCACCTGCGTCGCGTCGGCATCTCCGGGAAAACGCAGGTCGATTCGCGTCAGTCGGCCGAGCCAGCCGAGCCGCCATTGCAGCGTGCCGAGATCCATCACCGCGAGCGGCTGGCCCGAGCCGACTCCCGGCACCGTCCCGGCCACGCGCAGCGACACGACTTCACCACCCGCGAGCAGGCGCAGCGGCTCGCCCGCGGAGAGCGAAAGCGCCGACATCGCCGCGTTCGACAGGAAGATCGAGTCGTCGTCGAACAGCGGCGAAGCGCCGCCGGCAGCTTCGCCGTCGGCCGGCTGCGGCAGCAGCGCAGGCGTCACGGCTGCGGCGCGGAAGACATCGATGCCGATCACGCGCAGCGATTCGCCCGGCCGTCCGGCGAGCGGGAACTCCGCCTCGACGACCGGGCTCGATTCGACGTGCGGCTCGTCGCGCGCGAACCGTGCGTACAGCGCTTCGTCGAACGAACGCGCGCGTGCGCGCAATTGCGCCTGCGCGCGGCCCTCGGTCACCGCGATCGCCGAGGCGAACTCGTCGAGTGCCGAACGATTGACGAGTTCGATCGACAGTGCGAGCGTCACTCCGATCGCGATCGCGGCGACCGCGATCGCGGCACGCCCGGGTTGCGTGCGCCACTGCGCGCGCCACATCCATCGCAACAGCTGCAGCGCACCCTGCCTGCGCGACGCGCTCATCGCAGCGTGCGCTCCGA
>CAYZYC010000120.1:3542-6975 GCA_964481165.1 uncultured Limnobacter sp.
CGCGCTCATCGCAGCGTGCGCTCCGATGGCGGTCCCGCCTGCGCAGCCTCGTCGACGAGCGCGTGCTCGTGCAGGCGCAATCGCCGATCCGCGATCGCCGCCGCCTGCGACGAATGCGTCGCCAGGACGAGGGCGGCTCCGCTTTCCTCGATCATCTCGGCGATCGACGCGAGCGCACTGCCGGCCGTGGCCGGATCGAGATTCCCGGTGGGCTCGTCGGCCAGCACGAGCGACGGACCGTGCACGAGCGCGCGAGCCAGCGCGACCCGCTGCTGCTCGCCGCCGGAAAGCTCGCGCGGCCACGCCTTCTCGCGCCCGTGCAGGCCGACGCGGGCGAGCAGATCGGCGGCGCGGCGCATCGCGGCCGTCGTCGTCTCTCCGTTGAGCAGCAACGGCACGCAGACGTTCTGTACGGCGTTCAGGTGCGGCAGCAGGTGGAACGCCTGGAACACGAAGCCGATCCGGGAACGCCGAAACAGCGCTGCTGCGTCGGCGTCGAGCGCCGAAACGCAGGTGCCCTGCACGAAGACGCTGCCGGCGTCGACCCTTTCGAGCCCGGCGATCAGGTTCAGCAGTGTCGATTTCCCGCTGCCCGATTCTCCGAGCAGCGCCACGCGCTCGCGCGCGGCGACGCGCAACGACACGTTCGACAGGACTACGCGGTCGCCGAAGGCCTTGTCTACGCCGGCAAGTTCGACGGCGACGGTCATCGCCGGTCAGGCGACGACGTCGACGCCCGGTTCGCCGGCTGACAATTCGCCGATCTCGCACGCATCGGCGAAGCCGTCGCGGCGAAACGCCGCCAGCACGCGATCGACCGCTCCGGCCGAACACGCGACGAGCAGTCCGCCGGAAGTCTGGGGATCGGTGAGCAGCGTGCGCGCTTCGACGGCCGCCGGCAACGCCATCTGCACCTGCGCACCGTACGAATCCCAGTTGCGCGCCGATGCGCCGGTGGCGAATCCCGCCGCGATCAGCGCGTCGACGCCCTGCAGTCGCGGCACCGACGACGCGGCGATGCGCGCGCGAACGCGGGCGCCGCGGCACATCTCGAGCGCATGTCCGAGCAGGCCGAATCCGGTGACGTCGGTGATCGCGTGCACGTCGTCCATGCCGGCAAGCGCCGGGCCCGTCGTGTTCAGCCGCGTGGTGCAGTCGATCATCGCCGCGTAGCCGTCGGCCGGGAGCTGCTGCTTCTTCAGCGCTGCCGACAGGATTCCGACGCCTAGCGCCTTGCCGAGGACCAGGCGGTCGCCGGGAAGCGCTCCGTCATTGCGCCGGATCCGTTGCGGATGGGCGAGCCCGAGGGCGACGAGCCCGTAGATCGGCTCGACCGAATCGATCGTGTGGCCACCTGCGACCGGCACGCCGGCGCTCGCACATACCGCTTCGCCGCCCTCGAGGATCCGGCGGATCGTCTGCGCCGGCAGTCGGTCGATCGGCATGGCGACCAGCGCCAGCGCCATGATCGGAGTCGCGCCCATCGCGTAGACGTCCGACAACGCGTTGGTCGCGGCGATTCGTCCGAAGTCGTACGGATCGTCGACGATCGGCATGAAGAAGTCGGTCGTGGCGACCAGCGCCTGCTCGTCGTTCAGTCGATAGACGGCCGCATCGTCGGCGGTGTCGAGCCCGACGAGCAGTTGCGGCGGCACCGGCCATCGCGCGGCGCCGCGCAGCAGTTCCGAGAGAACGCCCGGGGCGATCTTGCAGCCGCAACCGCCGCCGTGCGAGAACGACGTCAGCCGTACCGCCTCGGGAATCGACGGCGAATTCATCGGCTGCGATCAGCCGACGCCGATCTCGTGGGCACCGCCGCCGACCTGGCTGAAGCCCGCGTCGACATAGGTGATCTCGGCCGTGATTCCGGCGGCGAGGTCCGAGAGCAGGAAAGCGGCAGCGTTGCCGACGTCGTCGATCGTGACGTTGCGCCGCAGCGGCGCATTGGCGCTGACGTGATCGAGGATCTTCGAGAAGTCCTTGATGCCGCTCGCCGCCAGTGTGCGGATCGGCCCGGCCGAGATGCCGTTGACGCGGATACCCATCGGCCCGAGATCGCCGGCCAGGTAGCGCACCGCGGCCTCGAGGCTGGCCTTCGCCAGGCCCATCGTGTTGTAGTGCGGAACGATGCGCACGGCGCCGAGGTAGGTGAGCGTGAGCAGCGCGCCGGCACGGCCCTGCATCAACGGCTGCGCCGCTTTCGCCAGCGCGACGAAGCTGTACGCCGATACGTCGTGCGCGACGCGGAACGCGTCGCGACTCGCGCCTTCGAGGAAACCGCCGGCGATCGCTTCGCGCGGCGCGAACGCGATCGCGTGGACGAGCCCGTCGAGGTGCTGCCAGTGCCCGCGCAGCGAATCGAACAGCGTGTCGATCTGCGCGTCTTCGGCGACGTCGCATGGAAACACCAGCGACGATCCGAATCCCGCGGCCATCTCGGTGACACGTTCGCGGAAACGATCGTTCTGGTACGTGAACGCGAGTTCCGCGCCCTGTTCGTGACACTTGCGCGCGACCCCGTACGCAATCGAACGGTTCGACAGCAGGCCGGTGATCAACACGCGTTTGCCGCTCAGGAATCCCATCCGCCGCGCCCTCCGTTAGAATCCTTGCCGATGGCTATTGTCGCACGCGCGTTGCGCCGTTTCGGTCGCCTGCCGGGGCACCCCGCGATCGCCATCTGCTTCGCCGCGGCAGCCATGCTGGCCGCTCCGGGCTCGCATGCCGCGCACGGGCTCGCGTGGGGCGACACGCCGAAGTATCCGCCCGATTTCGCGCATTTCGACTACGTCGATCCCGACGCGCCGAAGGGCGGCACGCTCGAGCTCTCCGGATTCGGCTCGTTCGACAAGCTCAATCCGTTCACGCTGCGCGGCATCGCCGCCAGCGGCCTGGGCGTCCTGGTGTTCGAGACGCTGGCCGAGGCGAGCGAAGACGAGCCGTTCTCGATGTACGGCCTGCTCGCGCGCGACATGGAGTTCGCCGAAGACGGCATGTCGATCACGTTCCGCCTCGATCCGGCCGCGCGTTTCTCCAATGGCGACCCGGTCGGTGCGCAGGACGTGCGGCATTCGTTCGAGGTGCTGACGGGGAAGGCTGCGCATCCCCGCTTTCGCCAGTACTTCGGGGATGTCGAGCGCGTGGTCGTGGTAGACGAGCGCACGGTGCGTTTCGAGTTCCGTCGGCGCAATCACGAGCTGCACATGATCCTCGGCATGCAGTTGCCGATCTTTTCGCGCAAGTGGGGCGCCGGCAAGCCGTTCGATTCGGTCGTGCGCGACGAGCCGATCGCCAGCGGCCCGTACCGGGTCGAACGCACCGACTGGGGCCGCTCGATCACGTATCGGCGGGATCCGGGCTATTGGGCGCGCGATCGCAACGTGCGCCGCGGCATGTTCAACTTCGACCGCGTCGTCTACAAGTACTTCAAGGA
>CAYZYC010000121.1:0-6910 GCA_964481165.1 uncultured Limnobacter sp.
GCGCCGGCAGCAGCGGGGAGCGTCCGCGGGGGAAATCGGGGCAGTCTAGCATGCGGGCCGCCTGCGGCCCGGGCCGCGGCTGCCGGCGGCGTGCTAACTTCGTCCGATGGTGTCGTCCGCCCTGCCGTTCCCGCCCGCGGGCCAGCGATGAAGCCGGCGTCCGCCCGATCCGTCGCGCACTGGCTCGAAAGCGAGTCTACGTTCCGCGGACTGGCTGCGCGCGTCGATCGACTCGTCGCGCTGCAGGCGCGGCTGGTCGAGGCCTGTCCGCGCGTGCCGCTGACCGTCGTCGCGATCGACGGCGAGACGCTCACGCTGCAGACGCGCAATGCCGCGTGGGCCGCCCGGCTGCGGCAGATGACGCCGACGCTGCTCGACGTTGCGCGCCGCGACGGCGCCGGGGTGAACCGCATCCGGATCGTGCCGCAACGCGGCGGCATCGCGCAGCCTCCGGCGCGGGCGCCGCGCGCCGCGGTTCCGCGCCAGGCACTGCACGAACTCGAGCGGCTGCGCCAGGCGATCGGCGCACCGGCGCTCGAACAGGCGATCGGTCGGCTCGTGCGGCGCCAGCGCGGCGGCGGGGACGATCCCGGCCGGTCCTGAGCCGAGGTTCCGGGTCGAACCGAGGTTCCGGGTCGAACCGAAGTTCCGAGTCGCCTGAACCGTCGTTCCCGAGTCGTGCGCCGGCACGCTGCGGGCACGCCGCGCTCCTTTACTTCCACGAGCGCAAAGCGCAACCTTCCACATCGCCCCCTCGCCACGGATCGAGCTCATGAACATCGAGATCGAGCAGGGAGACCGCGTCACCGTCGTGCGGATCAGCGGCAAGGTCGACAGCCTCACTTCCGACGCATTGCTGCAGGCGCTGTCCGGCGAGGTCGGCGCGCATCGAAGCCGGCTGGTCGCCGATTTCAGCGAGGTCGAATACACGAGCAGCGCCGGCCTACGCGCGCTGCTCGTCACGTTGCGCGAAACCCGCGGCCAGGGCGGCGACCTTCGGCTCGCCGCCGTGCAACCGCCGGTGCAGCGCGTGCTGGATCTCTCCGGCTTCACCAGCATCCTGAAGGTCTTCGACGACGTGCCCGCCGCAGTGGCGAGTTTCGCCGCAGCCGGAGGCAAATCCGGCGCCGGCACCGGAGCCGCGCCATGAGCGACGGCAACGGACGCTCGAGCGACGGCAACGGGCGCGTAGCCCTGGTCATCGGCTCGGGCAGCGTCAAGTGCGCTGCCGCGCTGGGCATCCAGAAAGCCCTGGTGCGTGCCGGCATCGGACTGGACATGGTGGTCGGATGCAGCGGCGGCTCCATCTACGCCGCGTTGATGGCTGCCGGAAACTCGCCGGACGAATCGGCCAGCCTGACCCGGCGACTGTGGACGCGCGAGATCAGCCGGGGGCGCAACCGGCGAGCGCTGCTGCAGGCGCTCGCGCCGCGCTGGATGGGCTTCGAACCCGAGCAGTTCGGACTGCGCGACGACCGCGCCCTTCTCGCCCGCCTGAGGGAATGCTTCGGCAACGCACGGATCGAGGAGATGCCGATCCCGCTGCACGTCACGGCGACCGACTTCGCCAACGGCGAACTGGTCGACCTGTCGACCGGAAGCGTCGCGGACGCGATCCGGGCCAGCGTCGCCCTGCCCTTCGCTTTTTCGCCGTGGAAAGTCGACGGCAGGATGCTCATCGACGGCGTTCTGTCGGACCCGATGCCAGTCAGCGTCGCGGTCAAGCACGGTGCGTCGGTGATCGTCGCCGCCGGCTTCGAGAGCCCGTATCAGGAGTCGGTGAGCTCGGCTGGCAGGTTCGCGTTCCAGCTCAGCTCGATCATGGCGAACAACCTGATGAAGTCGCGCTTCGGCTTCCAGACGCTTGCCCACCACGGCGAGGTGATCGTCGTCATGCCGGAGTTCCGGCAACGCATCCGGCTGTTCGATACGGACAAGATTCCGTACATCATCGAAGAGGGCGAACGTGCCGCGGAGGAGCAGATTCCCTATCTGAAGGAACTGCTCTCCCAGGCAGCTCCGGCGAGATCGGCGGCCTGATCCGGCGTTTCAGAGACCGGCGACCAGCGTGCGCACGCCGCGAAGGTCGCCGCGCGCCAGCGTGCCGATGATCGTCATCACGAACGACGCGGCTGACGGCGCGAAGAGTCGCAGCGCCACGAGATAGCTCGCGACGCCGAACGCGACTGCGATGGCGAGCGTCGCGACTACCGGCATCGACGCTCCGATCCCCGTGACTAGGGCCACCGTGCACGCGGCCATCGCCAGCGCGGCCGCGGTCGGCCCGGCGATCGCCGCTGCCTGCCGGCCGATGCGCAGGCCGGTCAGAAGCCGCACGAAATGCGCGTACGGCACCAGCATCACGAAGGAGACGGCGACGACCGCCGCGGTCACCGCGAGCAGCCCATGCGGCAGGGCGATCGCCATCAGCACGATCGTCAGGCACAGTTGCAGCGCCGACGCACCCAGATGCCAGCCCGGGCGGCCCATTCCCCGCACGACCGCGATCTGCACCATCTCCAGCGAAGACCACATCCCGAGCAGCATCAGCATCTGCACGATCGGCACGGCCGCCGACCAGTCCGGCCCGAACACCAGCGGAACGAGCAGGCCGGCGATTGCCGCTACTCCCAGGAACACCGGATTGGCCACCACGGCGACCCCACGCAGCACCGAATCGGCGAGCCGTCGCGACACTTCGCGATCGGTCTGCACGCGGGCCATCCCGGGCATGAGCACCTGGTAGGCGGGAACCATCATCACGTGGCTGACCTGCGAGAACAGGCGTTCGGCCAGCGCGAAGAAGCCCAGCGCCTCGGTTCCGAGGCTCGCAGCGATCAGGATCCGCGGCAGCTGTTCGTCGGCGTAATCCAGCCCCCACGCGCCCCAGGTGACGACGTTGAAGCCGACGAGATCGGCGGCGTCGGCACGACGCGTGCGCGCCGAAGGCCGCCAGCGCGCGAGCCGTAGAACCAGCACCGTCAGCACGATCTGGCGGACGATCTCCATCGCGACCAGGCTCCAGATTCCCCATCCGCCGACGGCGGCGCCGATGCCGGCAAAGCTCGCTGCCAGGCCGGCGGCCACGTTCGCGCCCGCGAGCGCCTTGAAGCGCTGCTCGCGCATCAGCAACGCCGTCGGAACGCTCGCAAGTGCGCTGAGCGGCAGACTGGCAGCGCGCGCCGGCAGGATCGCGGCGAGCAGGACACCGCCGCCGAGCCAGGCGGCGATCGAATCGGCACCGGCGGCAATCGCTCCCCAGGCAACCAGCGCGACCGCGAACGATCCGAGGAAGCTCGCGTTGCAGTGGCCGGCACGCAGGTCGCGCCGTTGCGCGAGCGTGTCGACCGGCGCTGCCGAGACGACGATCTCGACCAGACCGACGATGACCCACGACAGCGCGAATACGCCGTACGCTTCCGGGCCGACCCAGCGCGCGATCACGGCCAGCGAAACCAGCCCGACGACGAACTGGAACAGCTTCCCGGCTACACTCCACGCCGCGCTGCCTGCCAGGCGGCCCGCCGTCACCATCGCATCGCTCGCTTCGCCATCGACATGTTTCAATCGTCCCACAGGAAAACGCACGCGGCCGCATTGTCGCCCGCCATCCATCGTTCGTCGTTCGCCGTCTGCCTGCCGTCGTGAAATAGGTCCACCACCGCTCCGGAGAATGGCCTCAAGGTAGGCCCGAGCAGGCGAGCACCGCACCGCGCGAATCGTGTTCGTCTTGGTAGCACCGGCAGAAGCGCCCATACGGAAGGGCCTGCTGCCACCCTGCAACAGCACGATGAGCGACACGAGATCCAGCCGACGCTCGGACGCCGTACCGAGCCTCCAACTCACTTCGAGAACAGCCCAGCCGACGCCGCGCCAGGACGCGCCCCTGCTTCGCCGGCGCGGCAGCGACCGCGTCGCACTGGCGCGGTCGCAGCAGGCGCTGTGGTCGCATGCCGAGCCGTCCGATGCCGGCGCGTGGAACATCGCGATGCGTGCGCGGCTTCGCGGCGCGATACGCGCCGATGCGCTCGAACGCAGCCTGCAGGCGCTGCTCGATCGGCACGAAGCGCTGCGCACCGCGATCGAGGTGCGCGACGGCAAACCGTTGCAGCGCGTGATGCGCGAGGCGGCGATCACGCTGCCCGTCGAGAACCTGGAAGGACTGCCGCGCGAGCGTCGTGAGCAGGCACTCGTCGAAGCGCTGCGCAAGCGCGCGCTCGAAGCCTTCGATCGCGAAACGCCGCCGCTGTTGCGGGCGCGCCTGTACCGGCTTGCTGCCGGCGATCACGTCCTGCTGGTCGTCGCCGATCCGATCGTCGTCGACGAGCGTTCGTTCCGGGTCATCGCCCGGGAATGGGGCGCACTGTACCGTGGCTTCGCCAACGACAGCCTGTCGGCGCTGCCCGAACTCTCGCTGCAGTTCGCCGACTTCGCCGCCTGGCAGACCGAGCCGGCGACCGAAGAAGCGCTGGAGGAATCGCGCACGTTCTGGCTGGACCGGATGGCCGGGCTCGAACCGCTCGACCTCCCGTACGACCGCACGCCATCCGATGCGCGCGCCCGCCGTGCCGAGCAGGTGCGATTCTCGCTGCCGCACGGTCGGCTCGAGGCGCTGCAGGCGCTCGCGGCAGGAGAACACGCAACCGTTTCGATGGCGCTGCAGGCCGCGTTCGATACGCTGCTGATGCGCTACAGCGGACAGACCGACATCGCGGTAGCTACTGCAGTCTCCGGACGCAACCGCGGCGGACTGGAGAAGCTGGTCGGCAGCTTCGCGAACATGCTGCCGATGCGCACCGACCTCTCGGGCGACCCCAGCTTCGTCGAACTGCTGCGACGCGTGCGGCGAACGTCGCTCGCCGCGTACATGTACCAGGACCTGCCGCCGGACCTGCGAGCCGGCGGGCAGCCTCCGGTGCACGTGTCGTTTCGCCTGCGCGGCACTGCGCGCCCGACGCTGTCGCTGGGCGCGTGCACGGCATGCTTCGAACCCGTCGACCTCGGAATCGCCCGCTTCGACCTCGCGCTGGAGCTGTTCGAGACGCGCAACGGCATCGATGCGCTGCTGAACTACGACATCGGACTGTTCGAGCACGCGACGGTCGAGCGCATGGCTGCGCACCTGCGCAACCTGATCGACGCGATCGTCGAGAATCCGCAGGCAAAGCTTTCCGCGCTGGCGCTGATGGACGCCGACGAGCTCGAGCAGCTCCTCGTGCGCCACAACGCGACGGCACGCGCGTACCCGATCGACGACACGCTGCATCGACTCTTCGGCGATCAGGCCGAGCGTACGCCGCAGGCCGATGCGATCGTCTGCGGCGACGAGCGCATCGGCTACGCCGCCCTTCGGGAACAGGTCAACCGCCTCGCCCACCATCTGCGTTCGCTCGGTGTCGGCCCCGACGTCCCGGTCGGCGTATGCATGCCGCGCTGCCCCGAAATGGTGGTGGCGATGCTCGCGATTCTCGAAGCGGGGGGCGCGTACCTGCCCATCGACCCCGAGTATTCCGCCGAACGCATCGCGTTCCTGCTCGAGGACAGCGCCGCACCGCTCGTGCTCGCAAGCGAGGCACTGCTCGAGCGCTTCGCGGAACTGCCGACCCGCGTGCTCGCGCTCGACTCCGCGCAATGGAAGGCGCTGGCGCCCACGCTTCCCGCGCGACGACCGACGCCGCTGGCCGGCCCCGATCACCTCGCCTACGTCATCTACACCTCGGGCTCGACCGGTCGACCCAAGGGCGTCGCGATCCCCCACCGCGGCGCGTGCAACCACGTCCGCTGGATCGTCGAGCGGATCGGCTTGACCGTTGCCGACCGCGTGCTGCAGAAGACCTCGATCAGCTTCGATCCGTCGGTCTGGGAGTTCTTCGCACCGCTGTCGATCGGCGCACCGGTGATCCTCGCCGGTGCAGGTGGCGAGAAGGACACCGGCTACCTGGTCGAGGCGATTCGCCACCACGCGATCACGGTGTTCCAGACAGTGCCGTCGGCACTGCGCGTGTTGCTGCAGGAACCGTCGATCGGCGCCTGCGGGAGCCTTCGCTACGTCGTTTGCGGCGGCGAGGCACTCGATCGGGAGCTCGCCGACGAGTTCGAACGCCGCCTGCCCGGCGTGCGGCTCGGGAACTTCTACGGCCCGACCGAGACCAGTGTCGACGCCACCAGCGTCGACGTCGCCGAAGTGACTCCAGGCCCGGGTCCGGTGCCGATCGGCCGCCCGATCGCCAACGCCCGCGTCTACGTGCTCGACGCGCATCGCCAGCCCGTGCCGGTCGGCGTTGCCGGCGAGCTCTACATCGGCGGCGCCGGACTGGCGCGCGGCTACCTGAACCGCCCCGAACTCACCAACGAGCGCTTTGTCGACGACCCCTTCGTGCCCGGCGAGCGCCTGTACCGCACCGGCGACCTCGTGCGCTGGCGACCCGACGGCCTGATCGGCTTCATCGGACGCACCGACCACCAGGTCAAGATCCGCGGCTTTCGCATCGAACCGGAGGAAGTCGAGGCGGCACTGCGACGCTGCTCCGGGGTCGAGCAGGCCACCGTCGTCGTCGCGCGCGAAGGCGCGGCGGTTGCCCGTCTCGTGGGCTACGTCGTGCCCGAGACCATCGATGTCGAGGTGCTGCGCGATACCGTGAAGTCGCAGCTGCCCGACTACATGGTGCCGTCGGCGATCCTGGCGATCGCCGCGATGCCGATGTTGCCCAGCGGCAAGCTCGACCGCAAAGCGCTGCCCGAGCCGGACTGGTCGAAGCGACGATCGTCGCAGTACGAATCGCCGCAAGGCCCGATCGAGCAGGCGCTGGCAGGGATCTGGAGCGAGGTGCTCGGCATACCCCGGATCGGCCGGTTCGACAACTTCTTCGAACTCGGCGGACACTCGCTGCTGGTCGTGACGATGGTGCAG
>CAYZYC010000122.1:0-6856 GCA_964481165.1 uncultured Limnobacter sp.
CGCACGACGCGCTACGACATCGACCTGATCAAGTGCATCTTCTGCGGCTTCTGCGAAGAGAGCTGTCCGGTCGACTCGATCGTCGAGACTTCGCTGCTCGAATACCACGGCGAGAAACGCGGCGACCTGTACTTCACGAAGGAAATGCTGCTGGCGGTCGGCGACCGCTACGAGTCGCAGATCGCCGCCGACCGCGCGACCGACGCCCGCTACCGCTGACCGCCCACGCCCATGAACGCCCAGTCGGTGCTCTTCTACGTCTTCGCGGCGATCGCGATCTTCTCCGCGGTGCGCGTCATCACGGCGCGCAACCCCGTGCACTCGGTGCTGTTCCTCGTGCTCACCTTCGCGACGGTCGCGTGCATCTGGCTGATGCTCCAGGCCGAGTTCCTCGCGATCACGCTGGTGCTCGTCTACGTCGGCGCGGTGATGGTGCTGTTCCTGTTCGTCGTGATGATGCTCGACATCAACATCGATCGCGTTCGGCACGGTTTCTGGCGGAACCTGCCGGTGGCGCTGTTCGTCGGCGTCGTCGTCGTGATGGAGCTGGCGTTCGTCGTGATGACCACGTTCACCGACCGGCAGAGCGACGTCCCGCCGCTGCCGGCCGACTACAGCAACACGAAGGCGCTCGGCAGCATCCTGTACACCGACTACGTGTTCGCGTTCGAGACCGCCGCGTTCGTGCTGCTGGTCGCGATGGTCGCGGCGATCGGCCTGACGCTGCGCAAGCGCAAGGACGCGCGCTACAGCAGCGCCAGCAAGGCGGTGCGCACGCGCGCTGCCGACCGGCTGCGCATCGTGCGCGTGCCGGGCCGGCCGCGCGACACGGGGCAATCATGACGCTGACGCTCGCTCACTACCTCGTGCTCGGCGCGATCCTGTTCGCGATCAGCGTCGTCGGGATCTTCCTGAACCGGCGCAACGTGATCATCGTGCTGATGGCGATCGAGCTGATGCTGCTCGCCGTCAACCTGAACTTCGTCGCGTTCTCGCACTTCCTGGGCGACGCCGCCGGGCAGGTGTTCGTGTTCTTCATCCTGACCGTCGCCGCCGCCGAGTCGGCGATCGGGCTGGCGATCCTCGTCGTGCTGTTCCGCACCAACGAGACGATCGACGTGAAGGACCTCGACGCGCTCAAGGGCTGACCGAAGAACATGAAGACCGCCTACCTGCTCGCCGCCTTCGCTCCGCTCGTCGGCGCCCTCGTCGCGGGACTGTTCGGCGGCCGCATCGGCCGCGTGAACTCGCATCGGGTGACCATCCTCGGCGTGGCGATCTCGTTCGCCGCGTCGCTGTGGACGCTCGTCGACGTGCTGCAGGGGAACACGTTCAACGGCACCGTCTACAGCTGGGCCGTCGTCGGCGGACTGAACATCGAGGTCGGGTTCCTGATCGACACGCTCAGCGCGCTGATGATGTGCGTCGTGACCTTCGTGTCGCTGATGGTGCACATCTACACGATCGGCTACATGGCCGAGGATCCCGGCTACCAGCGCTTCTTCTCGTACATCTCGCTGTTCACCTTCTCGATGATGATGCTGGTGATGGCGAACAACTTCATGCAGTTGTTCTTCGGCTGGGAGGCGGTGGGGCTGGTCTCGTACCTGCTGATCGGCTTCTGGTACACGCGGCCGACCGCGATCCACGCCAACCTGAAGGCGTTCCTGGTCAACCGGGTCGGCGACTTCGGATTCCTGCTCGGCATCGGCCTGGTGCTCGCCTGGATGGGTTCGCTCGACTACGCGCAGGTGTTCGACGCGGCGCCCGCGCTGGCCGATCGCAGGGTCGAGTTCCTGCCGGGCACCGAGTGGTCGCTGCTGACCGTGACCTGCATCTGCCTGTTCATCGGCGCGATGGGCAAGTCGGCGCAGTTCCCGCTGCACGTCTGGCTGCCCGACTCGATGGAGGGCCCGACGCCGATCTCGGCGCTGATCCACGCCGCGACGATGGTCACCGCCGGCATCTTCATGGTCGCGCGCATGTCGCCGCTGTTCGAGCTCTCGGACACGGCGCTGGGCGTCGTGATCACGATCGGGGCGATCACGGCGTTCTTCATGGGGCTGCTCGGCCTCGTGCAGAACGACATCAAGCGGGTCGTCGCGTACTCGACGATCTCGCAGCTCGGCTACATGACGGTGGCGCTCGGCGCATCGGCATACGGCGTCGGCATCTTCCACCTGATGACGCACGCGTTCTTCAAGGCGCTGCTGTTCCTGGGCGCCGGCTCGGTGATCATCGCGCTGCATCACGAGCAGGACATGCGCAACATGGGCGGACTGCGCCGGTACATGCCGATCACCTGGATCACGTTCCTGGTCGGTGCACTGGCGCTGATCGGCACGCCGTTCTTCTCGGGGTTCTACTCGAAGGACCTGATCATCGAGGCGGCAGCGTTCGCGAACGTTCCCGGTGCGCGCTTCGCCTATCTCGCCGTGCTCGCCGGAGTCTTCGTCACGGCGCTGTACACGTTCCGGATGTACTTCCTCGTGTTCCACGGCCCGGAGCGCTGGCGCAAGGACGCGCCCGGCCACGACGCCGCGCACGCCCATGCCCACGCCGATGACGCCCATGCGGGCGAGCACCACGGGCTCGCACCGGGCGAAGTGCCCCGCGAGTCGCCGTGGGTCGTCACCGTGCCGCTGGTGATGCTGGCGATTCCTTCGGCGCTGATCGGCCTCTTCACCGTCGGCCCGATGCTGTTCGGCGGATTCTTCGACGACGTGATCGCGGTCGCGGAGCGGCACCCGGCGATGGCCGAGCTGGCGGCGCACTTCCACGGCTGGCTCGCGCTCGGCCTGCACTCGGTCTCCATGCCGACGTTCTGGCTCGCGCTGGCCGGCGTCGTCGTCGCCTGGTACCTCTACATGGTGAACACGGCGCTGCCGCGGAAGCTGCGCGAGCGCTTCGCTGCGCTGCACGGGCTGCTCGAGAACAAGTACTACCTCGACCGGATCAACGAGGTCGTGTTCGCGGGAGGCGCGCGCCGGATCGGCCGCGGACTGTGGCGCGGCGGCGACCAGGCGCTGATCGACGGAGTGGCGATCGACGGCACCGCGCGCCTCGTGGGCTGGTTCTCGGGAGTGCTGCGCCTGCTGCAGACGGGCCGGATGAACAGCTACGCGATCACGATGATCGTCGGAGTGGCGCTGCTGCTGCTGTTCGTCGTGATGCCGCTGCTGCGGCGCTGAGATACGAAACACGAACACGAATACATGAGCTCCTTTCCGACCCTCAGCGCCGCCATCTGGATTCCCATCGCCTTCGGGTTCGTGCTGCTGTTGCTGGGCAGCGGCCGCAGCGCGTGGATGCTGCGCAGCGTCGCGCTGATCGGCTCGCTGCTCGGTTTCGCCGTCACGGTGCCGCTGTTCACCGATTTCGAGCGCGGAACCGCGCAGATGCAGTTCGTCGAGCAGGCGCCGTGGATCGATGCGCTGTCGGCGAACTACCACCTCGGCGTCGACGGGCTGTCGGTCTGGTTCGTGCTGCTGACGGCGATCATCACCGTGGTCGTCGTCGTTTCGGCGTGGGAGGTCATCGAGGAGAAGATCGCGCAGTACATGGCGGCCGTGCTGATCCTCTCGGGGCTGATGGTCGGAGTCTTCAGCGCGCTCGACGGGCTGCTCTTCTACGTGTTCTTCGAGGCCACGCTGATCCCGATGTACATCCTGATCGGGATCTGGGGCGGACCGAACCGCATCTACGCCGCGTTCAAGTTCTTCCTGTACACGCTGGCCGGGTCGCTGCTGACGCTGGTCGCGCTGATCTGGCTGTACATGAAGTCGGGCTCGTTCGCGATCCTCGACTGGCACGCGCTGCCGATGTCGATGAGCGAACAGATCCTGGTGTTCCTCGCGTTCCTGATCGCCTTCGCGGTGAAGGTGCCGATGTGGCCGGTGCACACGTGGCTGCCCGATGCGCACGTCGAGGCGCCGACCGGCGGCTCGGTCGTGCTGGCCGCGGTGATGCTGAAGCTCGGCGCCTACGGGTTCCTGCGCTTCTCGCTGCCGATCACGCCGGACGCGAGCCAGGAGCTCGCCGGGCTGATGATCGGGCTGTCGCTCGTCGCGATCATCTACATCGGCCTGGTCGCGCTGGTGCAGACCGACATGAAGAAGCTCGTCGCGTACTCGTCGGTCGCGCACATGGGGTTCGTGACGCTGGGTTTCTTCCTGTTCAGCCAGCTCGGCATGCAGGGCGCCGTCGTGCAGATGCTGTCGCACGGCTTCATCTCGGGCGCGATGTTCCTTTGCATCGGCGTGCTCTACGACCGGATGCACACGCGGCAGATCGCCGACTACGGCGGCGTCGTCAACACGATGCCGAAGTTCGCGGCGCTGTTCCTGCTGTTCTCGATGGCCAACGCAGGACTGCCGGCGACGTCGGGCTTCATCGGCGAGTTCTTCGTGATCCTCGCCTCGGTGAAGTTCAATTTCCTGGTCGGGGTTGCCGCGGCGACCGCGCTGATCACCGGCGCGGCGTACTCGCTGTGGATGTACAAGCGCGTGGCGCTGGGCGCGATCGGCAACGAGCGCGTCGCCGCCATGCCCGACGTGGGGCTGCGCGAATTCTGGATGCTGTTCGCGATGGCGCTGCTCGTGCTCGGCCTGGGCGTGTATCCGAAGCCGGTGACCGACATGACCGAGTCGTCGATCGACGCGCTGCTGCGCCACGTCGCCGTCTCGAAGATCAGGTGACGACCCGATGAAACCCGAACTGCTCAACCTGTGGGTCGCGGCGCCGGAAATCGTGCTGGCGATCGCCGCCTGCGCGCTGCTGCTGATCGACGCACTCGTCCCGGCCGGCAGGCGTCCGTCGACCGCCGCACTGGCGCTGCTGGCGATCGTCGCGCCTGCCGTCGCGACGCTGATGCAGATGGGCGGGCCGACGCAGTACGCGTTCGACGGAATGTACGTCGCCGACGCCTTTGCGCACCTGATGAAGCTCAGCGCGTACATCGCGATGGCGGTGGTGATCGTCTACGCGAACCAGTACGTGCGCGACCGCGACATTCCCACCGGCGAGTTCCATGCGCTGGCGCTGTTCTCGCTGCTCGGGCAGATGGTGATGATGTCGGCGAGCAACATGCTCGTCATCTACCTCGGGCTCGAGCTGATGTCGTTGCCGCTGTACGCGATGATCGCGCTGCACCGCGGCTCGCGGCTGGCGAGCGAGGCGGCGATGAAGTATTTCGTGCTCGGCGCGCTGTCCTCGGGATTCCTGCTGTACGGGATGTCGATGGTCTACGGCGGCACCGGCAGCCTCGACCTCGCGCAGGTCGCGCAGGCGTTCGCCGCGGGGCAGGCCGACGCGACGGTGCTGACCTTCGGCGTCGTGTTCATCGTCGCGGGCATCGCGTTCAAGCTCGGCGCCGTGCCGTTCCACATGTGGGTTCCCGACGTCTACCACGGCGCGCACACGCCGGCGACGCTGGTGATCGCCACCGGTTCGAAACTGGCCGCCTTCGCGATCGCGTTCCGGCTGCTCGTCGAAGGCCTCGTCGGCGTGGCCGCCGACTGGCAGATGATGCTGACCATCCTCGCGGTCGCGTCGCTGGCGATCGGCAACATCGTCGCGGTCGCGCAGACGAACTTCAAGCGCATGCTCGCGTACTCGACGATCTCGCAGATCGGATTCGTGCTGCTCGGGCTGCTCGCGGGCGTCGTCGACGGCAACATGACGTCGGCGACCACCGCCTACGCTTCGGCGACGTTCTACCTCGTCACCTACGTGCTGACGACGCTCGGCACCTTCGGGCTGATCCTGCTGCTCGCGCGCATGGGCTTCGAGGCCGACGAGATCGAGGACCTCAAGGGCCTGAACCGGCGCAGCCCGTGGATGGCGCTGGTGCTGATGATCATGATGTTCTCGCTGGCCGGCATTCCGCCGTTCGTGGGCTTCTACGCGAAACTGGTGGTGCTCAAGGCGGTGATCGACGCGGGGCAGGTCTGGCTGGCGGTGGTGGCCGTGCTGTTCTCGGTGATCGGCGCGTTCTACTACGTGCGCGTCGTCAAGGCGATGTATTTCGACGAGCCGGTCTCGGCGCTGCCGATCGTCCCGCGCCTCGGTGCGCAGGCGACGATGACGCTGAACGGCGCGGCGGTGCTGCTGCTGGGCATCGTTCCCGGCCCGCTGCTCGCCGCATGCCTCGATGCGATCGGCCAGGCGCTGGCCAGCTAGAACGCTGCGCCCGAGGCCGGAGGAATCCGATGAAGGACCTGCGCGAGACCGGCCTCGATTCGCAACTCGTCTACGACGGCAGCTTCCTGCAGATGCGCCGCGATCGGGTGCGGCTGCCCGATGGAAGCGAGAGCGCGCGCGAGTACGTCGTGCACCCCGGCGCAGCGACGATGATCCCGATCTTTCCCGACCAGCGCGTGCTGATCGAGCGGCAGTACCGGTATCCGGTCGGCCGCACGATGATCGAGATGCCTGCCGGCAAGATCGATCCCGGCGAAACGCCGATCCAGACCGCGAAACGCGAACTGCTCGAGGAAACGGGCTACCGGGCTGCCGAGTGGGCGTTCCTCACGCGCCTGCATCCGGCGATCGGCTTCGCCACCGAAGTGATGGACCTCTTCCTGTGCCGTGATCTCGTGCACACCGACCACGCGCCGGACGCCGACGAGTTCCTCGAGATCGAGATCGTGCCTCTGGGCTGGCTCGTCGACGAACTGCGCGCAGGCCGACTTACCGACGTCAAGACGCAGATCGCCACGTTCTGGCTCGAGCGGATGTTCTCGGGCGCATGGCCGTGGCCGGAGTTCGAACGCTCCGATTGAGGAGTCGTAGGCGGCCGTCGGCGGAGGCGGTGAGATTCGAACTCACGAACGGTTGCCCGTTGCCGGTTTTCAAG
>CAYZYC010000123.1:0-2666 GCA_964481165.1 uncultured Limnobacter sp.
GGGCCGGAACCGAGCGCATGAGTCGAACGACGGATCGACATCGGCCAGGGCTTCGAGCGTCATCTCGTGGAGCCGATCGTCGTCATCGCGCCCGGTGCAGATCGAGCGCCGCGCGCTCGAGAACGCCGCGTACATGCTCGACTCTCGGATTGCTCCCTCCGCGAGCGAAGGCGTCTTCGCATACGAGCGCGAGTTCGTTGTCCGACTCGTCCAGGCGCCGCATTGCCTCGCGCAGCGTGGCGTGCGGCGAGACGACGATGAAGTGCGGCGCGGTGCGCAGCGCCTGTCCGAGCGCCGACCGCGCTGCCTCGCCGCCGGCCTCTGCCTCGGCCGCCGCGTCGTCGAGCGCCGGCGGTCGCAGGAGTCCGACAACGTCGCGCTCGTTCGTGACCAGCAGCCAGTCGGGCGCGGTCGCGAGCACCTGCGCGAGGACGCTGTCGTCCGCCTCGAGCGCGGCGCGCGCGAAGCGCCGGTTCATCACCGCGCTCACGCCGGTTCGCTCGAGCGACAGCGCGACCGGGTCGAAGCGATAGTCGAGCCCGCGCCCGCGCAGCAGCGCGACGAAGATCGCCTCCTGCCCGAAGACGCTTCGTGCGACCAGCAGCGCGGGAATTACCGCCGCCATGCCGGGCAGCAGCGTGTGCGGATTCGCCGTGAGCTCGAGGATCGCCATCAGTGCGGCGAGCGGCGCCTGCAGGCTCGCGCCCATCATCGCGACCACGCCGAGCGTCGCGTAGAACGGCGCCGATGCGCCGCCATCGGGAATCAGCCAGCCGCCGACGATCCCGAGTGCGCCGCCCGCGGTCGCGCCCATCACGACCATCGGGCCGATCAATCCGCCGGGAAGGCCGAGGCCGCCGCAGGCGACGGTCGCCACGAGCTTCAGAAGTACGATCGCAACGAGTGCGGCCAGGCCGATCTGACCCAGCAGCGCAGCCTGCACGGTGTCGTAGCCCAGGCCCATCACCTCCGGCGCGACGAGCGCGCATGCGCCGGTGATCGCGCCGGCCACGGTCGTTCGCAGCGTCAATGGCAGATGGCGCGAGCGCAGCTCGAGCGTGCGCGTTCCCCAGACGTAGGCAGCGGCCAGGCATCCGACGGCGACACCGAGCAGGAAGACGTAAGGAAGCTCGAACAGCGATACGAGCTGCAGCGACGGCACGGCGAACGCCGGATCCGGTCCGTAGACGACGCGGCTCACCGCGGCAGCGGCCATCGCCGCGAGGATCACCGGCGCGAATCCGACGAGCGTGTACTCGAGGAGCACCACCTCCATCGCGAGCACGACGCCGGCAATCGGCGTGTTGAAGGACGCGGCGATCGAGCCGGCCACGCCGCAGCCGACCAGCGTGCGAATGCTGTTGTTCGGCAAGCGTAGCCACTGCCCGAACAGGCTGGCGCTCGTCGCGCCGATGTGGATGACCGGCCCTTCGCGTCCGACCGAGTGGCCGCAGGCGATCGAGACGGCGCCGCCGACGAACTGCATCACCGCGTTGCGCCACGGCAGCCAGCCGGCGTGACGCGCGAGTTGCGCCATCACGTGCGACGGGCCGACGCTGCGCGACTCCGGGCGCACGGCGCTGAACAGCAGCCCGATCGCCAGTGCGCCGGCAATCGGCAGCGCGAGCCGCCATTCGAGCGACAGCGCCTCGAAATTCTCGGCGTTGTCCATCACCCCGAGCAGCACCAGCGCATTCTCGCTGACCAGCCGGAACGCGACGATCACGATGCCGGTGACGATGCCGGCGAGCAGCCCCAGGACCGACAGCGGAAACAGCGCGTCGGCGCGCGCGAGCGCCGCGCGCAACGTCTCGAGCGCGACGCGCGGGCTCGCATAGCCGACGAAGCCTCGCGACTCGTGTTTCGACTTCGTTTCACGCCGTCGGGCGAAGAACGTGCTCGTCGAATTCGTATTCTTTTCGGTGCCGGATTTCGCTGACATGCGCCTCGCATCTTCGGGCGAGCCCCGCTCCATGCGCAGCCGATCCGCCCCCCTGCAACCCCCGCTCGGCCGGCCCGCAACGAAATGATGCGCTTTCCCTCGTGGAATGCGTTCCACAGCCGAAAACGCAACCGTTCGTAGCGGCGAACTCGAAGACGCTGCGAGCGGGCGGGCGGTCGCGGCGCAGTCGACCTGAGTCGCCGATCGGAGGCACGCCCGGCCTCGTGCCGGGCCTGCCTGGGCTCACGCCCCGAAGAACTCCCGAAGCTCCAGCGCCGTCTCGTCCGGCAGTTCCTCGGGAATGAAGTGGCCGGCCGGCATCGCATGTCCGCTGACCTCGCCGCTGCACTGCGCGCGCCACAACGCCAGCGGATCGAACAGTCGCTGCACCACGCCGCGCTCTCCCCACAACACGAGCAGGTTGCACGCGATGCGTTCTCCGGCGGCGCGCGAGGCGCGGTCGTGCTCGAGGTCGATGCCCGCGCTCGCACGGTAGTCCTCGCAGGCGGCGTGGATCGTTTCCGGTAAGGCGAAGCAGCGCTCGTAGTCCGACAGCGCCTGCGGCTCGATGTGGTCCAGGCCCCCGCTGCCCCAGCCTCCGAGGTTCGCGTGCAGGTAGAAGCGCGGGTCGGCGCCGATCAGTCGTTCGGGCAGCGGCGCCGGCTGGATCAGGAAGAACCAGTGGTAGTAGGCGCGTGCGAACGCCAGGTCGGTGGCCTCGTAC
>CAYZYC010000123.1:2766-6801 GCA_964481165.1 uncultured Limnobacter sp.
TCGACATCGTGGAACGCCGATTCGAAGCCGTCGAACCAGGGGCGATCAGCGACCATCGATCCTCCGCTCGAATTCGACTTCGGCACGCAGCCCTTCGAGGTCGCGGTGTATCACCGCGACGGCGAGCTTCGTGTCGCCACGATTGTACGAAATCGTGCAGTCGCGCGCGACGAGCTGCCCGTCGATCTCGGCCCGGTCGAATGCGGCGGCGTGACCGACGTAGGCGAGGCCGAAATCGTACTGCTCGGTCCAGAAGAAGGGCACGGCATCGAAGCGCTCGCGGCCGCCGAGGATGTTGCGCGCCGCCGTTTGTCCCTGGCGCTCGGCGACGACCCAGTGCTCGACGCGGATGCGCTCGCCGGTGAGTGGATCCGGCCAGCGTGCGATGTCGCCGGCCGCGAAGATGCCCGGGTGGCTCGTCTCGAGGTACTCGTTCACCGTGACCCCTCGATCGATGGCGAGGCCGGCCCGTTCGGCGAGCGCCGTGGCAGGCCGCACGCCGACGCCGATCACGACCAGGTCGGCCGGCAGGATCTCTCCGTTCTGCAACGTGACGCGGCGCTCGTCGATCGCGACCGGTGTCGTGCCCAGATGGAAGGTCACGCCGTGTTCCTCGTGCAGCGTGCGGATGAAGTTGCCGGCCTCGGCGCCGAGGATCTTCTCCATCGGGCAGCGCTCGCGACCGACCACGTCCACGTCGATGTCGCGCGCGCGAAGCGATGCTGCCACCTCGAGGCCGATGAAGCTCGAGCCGATCACGACGGCTCGTCTGGACACCGCTGCCCTGGCGATCAGCGCGTTGCTGTCGGCCCAGGTGCGCAGGTAGTGCACGTGGGGGAGGTCGCCGCCCGGCAGCGAGAGGCGCACCGGCTCGGCGCCGGTGGCGAGCAGCAGCGCGTCCCAGGCGTGACGGCCGCCGTCGGCGAGTCGCAACTCGCGCTTCGCCGTGTCGATGGCGTCGACGCGGGTGTCGAGCTTCAGGTCGATGTCGTGCTGCGCGTAGAACTCGGGCGACCGCAGCGGGATCCACTCTTCCGGCGCGCTGCCTGCCAGGTAGTTCTTGGAGAGATTCGGTCGATCGCAGGGCACCGACGCGTCGGCGCTCAGCATCGTGAGGCGACCGGCGTAGCCCTCGCGTCGGAGCATTTCGGCGGCGGCGTTTCCTGCGGCACCGCCTCCGACGATCACTACTGACGCAGGCGCAGGCGCGCGTCCGCTCGTGCGCTCGACTTTCGCTGCCGCGTGTTCTATCCGCTGTCGCACGAACGCCTTGCCGTCCTGCTGCTCGACGCGCCAGCAGGAGACGGGGTCGAGCGCCGGTGCACGCAGCGCTTCGCCGGTGCGCAGGCTGAAACACGCGTGATGCCACGGGCAGCGAATGGTGTCGTCGACGAGTAGTCCCTGGGCGAGCGGCCCGCCGTAGTGCGTGCAGGTCGCGCCTACGGCGAACAGTTCGGTGCCGCGGCGCACGAGAACGAGCGGTTCACCGTGCGCGTGGCCGGACAGGATGGCGCCGTCGGCCAGGCTCGACAGCGCAACGCCCTGCGTGAGATCGGGCCCTTCGAGTCTTGCTTCTTCGTCGCTCATGGGAGCCCCCTGCGCTCGATCGGCAACTCGAGGCTACGGTGAACGGACCGCAGGGGAGGGAGTACGACTTCGGTCAGTGCGGTCACCCGAATTGCCACAAGTGGACCGGAACAGAAGATATACTTGCGGCGCATCTTCAAACCCCGGCACCGGAGAACCCCGATCATGAGAGAAGTCACCCGCTCGCGAACCGCAGAGTCCGCAACGACTGCCCAGGCGGTCCCCGCGACCATCGACGTCCGTTCCGTCGCTTCGCACGAGCGTCACGAGCGGATCTTCTCCACCTTCAACGCGCTGCCGCAGGGGGCGACGATGGAGCTGGTCAACGATCACGATCCGGCGCCGCTGCATCGCCAGTTCAAGTCGAACCTCCATGGGCTGTTCACCTGGGACTACCTCGAGCAGGGCCCGGAGCTGTGGCGAGTGCGCATCGGCAAAGCCCCCGGCAACTGCTGCGGCAGCTGCAGCTGACGAACAAGCGCCGCTCGCGCTGCCGCTGCGATCACCTCCGGGCGAGGTAGTTGCTCACGCGTCGCCACGTCCGATCGCAGCACGTAAAACGTGCTGCGATCGTCACGTGCAACGCGGTCTGCCAAGATCCGCCAGCATCGTGGCCACCACCGCCTCTTCCGCGATCGCCAGACCATTCCGTTGCATGGCCGGCGCCAGTTCTGCATCCCACGACGCGGGCGAGCGGGTACCGCGTGCTCAGGAACCGGCCGGGCGGCCGCCCGGCCCGGACGCCGCTGCGCGTTCAGCCCGGCCGGATGTTCTGGTTCACGCGGAACAGGTTGTCCGGATCGTACTTGCGCTTCAGCTGCGCCAGTCGATCGTAGTTCGGACCGTAGGCCGCACCGACACGATCGCTCTCGTCGGCCGTCAGGAAGTTCACGTATACGCCGCTGCCGGCATAGGGTGCCGAGGCCGCGAAGAAGTCGCGCGCCCAACCGATGCAGCGCTCGTCGTCTTTGGCGTCATCCCAGCGCCCATGCACGTTCATCACGAAGCGGGTGTCACGATGCGCGTACGCGGTCGCATCGGGCGCCGGCTTCGTGGTGGCGCCGCCGATCGCACCGAAGAAGATTTCGCACTGCGGCGAGGGGAGCTTTCCGAGGTAGGTGATCACCTCGTCGAAAAGCCGGTCGTCGAGCTGCGTGAAGTTGTGCGATTTCCAGTAGTTGCGTGCGCCCGGCGTCAGCAGCGGATCGAAGGCCTGCTGCCAGGCCGTGTACGGCTGCACGCCGATGAACTCGCCGACGGGCTTGCCGAAGTGGCGAAGCGGTTCGACGAGCGACTTGCCTTTCTCCGTTTCGCCGATGTAGAGAAACGCGAGCGCGACCACCTCGGTGCCGTGGGCCTCCTGCGGCAGGAACGGCAGCGGCGGCGCCTGGCGCAGCACCGTCCACACGACGAGCTCGTCGGGTGCCTTCGCGATGAACTCGCGGTACTGCTGCAGCACGCTCTTCGCCTCGGCGAGCGGATAGAAGATCAAACCGCTGAGCAGTTCCGGCCCGACTTCATGGAGCCGGAATGCGAATCGCGTGACGGCGCCGAAGTTTCCGCCGCCGCCGCGAAGCGCCCAGAAAAGGTCCGGGTTCTCGGTTTCGCTTGCGTGTAGGCGTTCGCCCTTCGCGGTGACGACGTCGGCGGATTCGAGGTTGTCGACCGTCATCCCGTACTTGCGGCTGAGCCAGCCGAAGCCGCCGCCGAGCGTCAACCCGGCGATGCCGGTCGTGGAGTTGATTCCGAGCGGCGTGGCGAGGCTGTGCTTCTGCGTGGCAGCGTCGAAATCCGCGAGGGTGGCGCCACCCTCCACCGTTGCGCGATGCGCGCCCGCATCGACCTTCGTCGCCTTCATCTGCGAGAGGTCGGCGACGACGCCTCCGTCGCAGAGGGCATTGCCGGCGATGTTGTGCCCGCCGCCGCGCACGGCGAGCAGCAGGTCCTTGTCCCGGGCGAGGTTCACGGTTCGCACGACGTCCGAATCGGAGGCGCATCGCACGATGACGGCGGGACGCTTGTCGATCATCGCGTTCCAGATCGAGCGTGCAGAATCGTAGGCATCGTCCCCGGGAAGTACGACCTGTCCGTCGATGTTCCCTTTCAAGGATCCGATCGCCGTAGCTGCCAGCGTGGTCATGTGAATCTCCTTGGGTCGGTGCCGGACAAGGCCGGTATCTGGTCGTCGTCCTCCATGGGTTCGGCGCTGCGGGCCGTGCCCTGACCGCCGGCAGAAACGATAGACCCGTCGTCGTGTCGCAGTGCGGGTTGTTCTGTCGGGGCAGGGGTTTCGCACCGCCGGGCGGCGCCTTCGACCTGCGCGCTCAGGAACCGGCCAGCCCCAGCCACAACCCCAGCGGCACGAACACCACAGCCGCCAGGTTCCCGATCAGCACGATCGCCGCGACCTTGTCCGGCTCCTGGTCGAACTGCTCGGCGATGAGGAAG
>CAYZYC010000124.1:0-6703 GCA_964481165.1 uncultured Limnobacter sp.
CCGAACGCGCCGACGGACGCGCTCCGAACGCGCCGCACGAACGCCGACGAGCGCCGACAAACGCTGACGTGTTCACGACGATCGAGGCGCCGGTTGCAGCAGCGGCTTCGCTTGCGGGCGGAACACGTGCCAGGCGACGCGCGGCGACAGGATTGCCGACGGCGGATCGATCAGGTTGATCACGCGATGGAATGCGAGCGCGGCGACCTCGTCGCGCTGCGCGGCCCGGTGCAGCTTCGCGAGATAGCGGTTGATCGGTCCGAGCATCGGCGGGCGTTTGCCCTCGATCTGCGGGAAGTTCAGGTCGGCGCCGGCTGCGACTTCCCAGGGCGCGTCGACCAGTGCCGCCGCGCGCTTCAGGAACCGGCGCGACAACCCGGCGGTTCCGCGCTGCAGTTCCTCGTCGAGCGCGACCGCCTGCATCGACGCAACGCTCATCCCCTGCCCGAAGACCGGATTGAAGCTGCAGATCGCATCGCCGATCGGCAGGATCCCCTCGGGCATCGCGAGGCGCTCGTAGTGGCGTCGCCGGCTTCCTTCGATCCGGTACGGGACCACGTCGGTCAACGGCCGGCAACTGCGCGCGAGCCGCGCGAAATCCGGCACCGCGAGCGTCCGGGCGAAGTCGACGAAGCCCTGCTCGGTCGCCTCCGGACGCTCGCCCGCGAGCCCGAAGACCGTGACCACCCAGCGATTGTTCTCGACTGCGAGGATGGCACCGCCGCGCGGATTCGGCGGTTCGGCGAGCAGCAGCAGTACCGAGGCTCCGCCTGGCAGATCGTCGGGTCGACGCTCGAATTCGCGGGTGGCGTAGGCGACGTCGGATCGGATCAGCGACTCGTCGGGCACGCGCAGCCCGCGCGCGGCGAGCCAGCCGGGAAGCCGCGAGGCACGACCGGTCGCATCGATCACCAACCCGGCGTCGAGTGCTTCGACGTGCCCGGGCGAAGCGACCGGACACCAGTCGACACCGGTCACGCGACCGTCGTCCGACCAGCGTGGGGCGACGACACGCGCCTGCGTGACGAAGCGCGTGCGAGGCTCTTCGCGTGCGAGGTCGCGCACCGTCGACTCGATCAGGCAGCGGCTGATCAGCAGCGACGGAAGTCCGGAATGGAAGCGCCGGTGGCAACCGCCGTTGGCGTAGACGAGTGAGCGGTCCGAGAAGTCGCCCGGCTCGGCCCCCGCAGCGATCGCGCGTTCGCTGAAGCCGGGGAACAGCCGATCGAGCGCGCGTCGACCGCCGCACAGCAAGCCGTGGGCATGCCGACTCTGCGGAACGCACTTGCGGTGCGCCGGTCCGTCGGGAAGTTCGTCGCGTTCCAGCACGACGACTTCGTCGAAATGACCGGCGAGCACCTTCGAGGCGACCAGGCCGGCCATGCTGGCGCCGATGACGACGGCGCGTCGGAAGGAACGTGGGCTCATCTTGGGCACCTCCGTGGTGAGGAGGAGCCAGCGTCGCGCGAGAGCCGTTAGCCGGGCGTTGCAGCCGCGTTTCCCGGGCGTTTCTCGCGATCGGCGACGCTGCCGACGCTCCGGATTCGTCAGGGACTCTCTGGATTCGCCCGGGGCTCGCTCCTAGAATCGAATACGACCCGTTACGGGGACGATGCATGCAGGGTCTCGCGATCCGGATGCTCGGCAGGCCGCGCATCGAGCTCGACGGCGGGCCGGTCTCGGCGCGGATTCCGGCCAAGGCGCAGGCGATGCTCTACTACGTCGCGGCGCTCGGCACGGCGCAGCCGCGGGCGTCGATCGCCGCGCTCCTGTGGGGCGGCCTGCCTTCCCACGCCGCGCGCGCCAACCTGCGCCTGACCTTGACCCGCGCGCGACGCGTGCTCGGCGAGACGCTCGAAGTGTCCGACGGCGCGGTTGCGCTCGCAACGCGTCTCACGCCGCACGTCGACGTCCGTGATTTCGACGCGGTCACCGAACGCCTCGACGAAGCATCGCTCGAAGACCTCGAAGCCGCGGTCGCGTGCCGCACTGGAGAATTTCTCGACGGCTTCGAGATTGCCGACGCGAGCGCATTCGGCGACTGGGTGGAAAGCGAGCGCTTGCGTACCCGCTCAGCCGCCTACCGGCTCTGGCAGCGGCTCGGTGCATTGCGCGAGGCGCGCGGCGACGTCGACGGCGCGATCGACGCGTGCCGGCACCGGATCTGCCTCGAGCCGTGGGACGAGGCGGCGCACGAGGAACTGATGCTGCGGCTGGCCCGGAGCGGACGGCCGCTGGCGGCGCTCGCCCAGTACGAGACGCTGCGGCGCACCGTCGCCGAGGAACTCGGTGCGCGACCCGGCCCGAGCATCGAAGCGTCGTACCGGTCGATCCGCGCGGCGCAGCCATCGACGAGCCGCGCCGACGCGGTGCACGGGGCCGTTCCGGCGGCGGCGCCCGCGGCGACAACCGTTCGGGTTGCCGATCCGGCGTCGGCGACCGGCGCGCCGGTCGCAGATGCGCTACCCGGGCGCGAGGCCGAGCTGCTCGCGATCGAGCAACGACTCGCCGACGCCGACTGCCGCGCACTCGTGCTGCTCGGCCCGGGCGGGGTCGGCAAGACGCGGCTCGCACGCGCAGCGGCCGCGCGGATCGCGAGCCGGTTCCGCGACGGCGCCGTCTACGTTGCGCTCGCCGACCAGTCGGCGGCGAACGCGGCCGAAGCCGAGGACCGCGTCGTCGGCGCGATCGCGCAGGCCCTGGGGCTCGCGCTGCCGGGCCCGCAGCCGGCTCGCGAAACGCTTCCCGCGGCACTCGCCGCGCGCAACCTGCTGCTCGTGCTGGACAACGTCGAAGTCGTTCGCGCGGCAGCGCCCTGGCTTTCCACCGTTCTCCTGCAGGCTCCGCGACTGAAGTGTCTGCTCACGTCGCGGCAGCGGATGAACCTGCCCGAGGCGTGGCTGCTCGACGTCCACGGCCTTCGCGAACCCGACGCAGTCGCGCTCTTCGAACGCTGCGCGCGCCGCGTCAGCAACGACTTCGACCCCGGCGCGCAGGCGGTCGCGATCCGAAGGATCTGCGCACTCGTCGGCGGTTCGCCGCTGGCGATCGAACTGGCCGCCCGGCGCGTGCACACGCTCTCGTGCTCCGATATCGCGTCGCGCCTGGGCGAATCGATCGACCTGCTCGGCGACGATATCGGCGAGTCGCGGCATTGCAGCGTGCGTGCCGTGCTGGAGGACAGCTGGGCCGCGATGGACGATCGGCGGCGCAGCGTCGCCGCGCGGGCCTCGGTATTCGACGGCGCGTTCGATCTCGATGCGGCACGTGCAGTCGCCGGGATCGACGCGCTCGGGCTGGCCGCGCTCGCCGAGCACTCGTGGCTCGATTGCCTCGGCGACGGCCGATTCGCGATGCATCCGCTGGTACGGCATTACACGCGCGCGCGGCGGGAACGCGAAGCGCCGGACGCAACCGGATTGCCGCTCGCCCACGCGCGACACTATCTCGCGCGTTACGCCGGCCAGGCGAGCGCGCTCGAACGCGACCCCGCGCCCGAGGTGCTCGCGCGCGCCGACGCCGACGTCGACGAGTTGCGCGCGGCAATCGCCTGGGCGCTCGAGCACGCCGACACGCCGCTCGTCGTCGCACTCGTCGATGCGGCGACGCCGTACCTGCTTCGCAAGGGAAGGATCGACGAGTTCGAATCGGCGATGCAGCGCGCGCTCGCGCGCGGCGACGTCGACGACGGCGCGGCGGCGCGCTGGAAGTCGCGGCTGGGTCACGGTCGCTTCGCGGAGGGACGTCCCGCGGCGGCGATGGAGATCGGTTCGCGCGCACTCGTGGAATTCGGCGAACCGATGTCGGCATCGGGCGCCGCCTGGTATGCACACACGCTCGTCGCGCCGCTGCGCTACGCGCGCGCGCGACGCAGGCTCGGCGCCGACGCGTTCGGCCGGCGTGCGCGCAGCGTGATCGACTCGTTGTGCTATGTCGGGCAGATGTCGTACTTCATCGGCGAAACGCACAAGTCGCTCGCGCTGTGCCTGCGAGCGCTTGCGTTGGTCCGCGACGCCGGTCCGTGCGCCGAGAGTGCGTGCGCCGCCGCCGCCGGCGCATTCGTGTCGGGAACCCTGGGCTTCGATGCGGTGTCGCGCCGGCTCGCACGCCGTGCGATCGAGCTCGGGCGCGATTCGGATTCGGCGCTGGCGCGCGCACACGCGCTCGGCATGACGAGCCTTTGCCGCGTGACGCGCGGAAACTGGGCCGGCCTCGACGAAAACCTCGCCGAGGCGGTCGAGCTGTATCGCGCGCTCGGCCAGCCGCGCTGGATGATGGAAACGTATTCGATCCGCGGAAAGGCGCTGTACCTGCAGGCCCGCCTGGCGCAGGCGCGCCACGTGTTCGAGCAGATGGACGTCGAAGCGCGGCACGCCGGCCACGCGCTGGGGCGCCACTGGTCGACGCTCGGGCTCGTCGAGTGCGGACTGCGCCTCGGGGACATGCCGGTCCGCGTCGCGCTCGAGCTTCTGGCCGACGTGCGGCGCTACGCGGGAATCGTCGAGATCGGCGATCCGGCGGAGCTCATCCGCCAGCACGGGTTGCACGCGCTGTTCCTGTTTCGTGCGGGCCGGCGTCGCGAGGCGCGCGAGGCGACCGAAGTCGCGGCGGCGCTGATCGGGCGCACGTCGCTGTGCGGCTTCTGGGCGCTCGAGGGCTACAGCGGCACGATCGAAACCGCGCTCGCGCTCGCCGACGACGAGCCCGGGATGCTCGCCCTCGCCCGTTCGGTTTCGCGACGATTCGACAGGGTGGCCCGGCAGCACCCGGTCCTGCGAGCGCGTGCGGCCTGGGCGCGAGCGATGGTCGAAGCCAGGCGCCGCGGAACGGACGCGGACCCGGCATTGCTCGGCCGCGCAGCGCAGCTCGCCGACCGTTGGCACGCCGAGCTCGACCGCAGGCTGCTGGCGCACGCATGAACTCGTTCGCCGATCGAATATCGAGGACCGCACCGCGCAGGCGCTGTCAGAATGTGCGGTTCGCGCGACGCGAACGCGTTGCCCAGCCTTCCGCCGCCAGATCCACGACCACCGACCCACGAGACCGGAAACCACCATGCGCATCGAAACCCTCGCCGTCCACGCCGGCTACAAGCCCGAGCCCACGACCAAGTCGGTCGCGGTGCCGATCTACCAGACGGTCGCCTATGCGTTCGACAGCGCGCAGCACGGGGCCGACCTGTTCGACCTGAAGGTTCCGGGGAACATCTACACGCGGATCATGAATCCGACCGAGGACGTCCTCGAGCAGCGGCTCGCGGCGCTCGAAGGCGGCATCGCGTCGCTCGCGCTCGCCTCGGGGATGGCGTCGATCACCTACGCGATCCAGACGATCACCGAAGCGGGCGACAACATCGTCTCGTCGAGCCAGCTCTACGGCGGCACCTACAACCTGTTCGCGCACACGTTCCCGCAGCAGGGCATCGAGGTGCGCTTCGCCGACGGCAGCAAGCCCGACAGCTTCGCCGCGAAGATCGACGCGCGCACGAAGCTGATCTTCGTGGAATCGATCGGCAACCCGCTCGGCAACGTCGTCGACATCGGCAAGCTCGCCGAGATCGCGCACGCGCACGGCATCCCGCTGATCGTCGACAACACCGTGCCCAGCCCCTACCTGTGCCGCCCGTTCGAGCACGGCGCCGACATCGTCGTGCACGCGCTGACCAAGTACCTCGGCGGCCACGGCAACAGCATCGCCGGCGCGATCGTCGACAGCGGCAAGTTCCCGTGGGCCGAGCACAAGGCGCGCTTCAAGCGACTGAACGAACCCGACGTCAGCTACCACGGCGTCGTCTACACCGATGCGCTCGGCCCGGCCGCCTACATCGGCCGCGCGCGCGTCGTACCGCTGCGCAATACCGGCGCGGCGATCTCGCCTTTCAATTCGTTCCTGATCCTGCAGGGGATCGAGACGCTGCCGCTGCGCATGGACCGGATCTGCGAGAACACGCTGGCGATCGCGAAACACCTGCAGACGCACGCGAAGGTGGCCTGGGTGCAGTACGCCGGCCTGCCCGAGCACCCCGACCACGCGCTGGTGCAGAAGTACATGGGCGGACGCGCCTCGGGGATCCTGTCGTTCGGGCTGAAGAAGGGCGGACGCGAGGCCGGCGCACGCGTGCTCGACGCGCTGCAACTGTTCACCCGGCTCGTGAACATCGGCGACGCGAAGTCGCTCGCGACGCATCCGGCATCGACGACGCACCGGCAACTGTCGCCAGACGAGCTCGCGAAAGCCGGCGTCAGCGAAGACATGGTGCGGCTGTCGATCGGCATCGAGCACATCGACGACCTGATCGAGGACCTCGACCGGGCGCTCGCCGCGGCCTGACCGCGGCGCGCAGCGCGACTCCGGATCGCCGGGTCGCCTTCGGCGGCGGCGCGCTACGAGCGCAAAGCCGCCGAAGCCTCGCGGCGGCCGCGCGTCACCTCGGCGAAGTGCTCGCGCTCGCCGAGCGCCTTCACGTAGTCCTTCAGCGGCGCGATCGGCTCGAGGACGTCGCGCCCGTAGATCTTCGTCGACGCGAACGTGACGATCGGCAGGTGGATGAATGCCGCGCAGTCGGCCATCGTGAACTCGCTTCCGGCGATGTACGGGTCGAACTTCACCAGGCGTGCGAACGCCTTCACCGCCTTGTCCAGGTTGCGCTCGCCCGCGCGAGCGGATCGCGCGGCAGCAGCGGTCGCTGCGGATACGCGTCCTC
>CAYZYC010000125.1:0-6687 GCA_964481165.1 uncultured Limnobacter sp.
ACATCCCGGTGTTCCACGACGACCAGCACGGCACCGCGATCATCTCGTCGGCGGCGCTGCTGAACGGACTCGAACTCGTCGGCAAGCGCATCGGCGAGACCCGACTCGTCGTCTCCGGTGCCGGCGCGGCGGCGCTCGCGTGCCTCGACATGATGCTGTCGCTGGGGATCGAGCGCGCGAACGTGCTGGTCGCCGATTCGAAGGGCGTGCTGCACGCCGGAAGGCGCGACGCGGTCGACGTCTCCAAGAAACCGTGGTGCCGCGAGACCGATGCGCGCACGCTGGCCGATGCGATGCGCGGCGCCGACGTGCTGCTCGGCTGCTCGTCGCCCGGCGTGGTTTCCGCCGAGATGGTCGACACGATGGCGTCGCGCCCGATCATCCTCGCGCTGGCCAACCCCGAGCCGGAAATCCGACCGGAGATCGCGTGCGCGGTGCGCCCCGACTGCATCGTCGCCACCGGACGCTCCGACTATCCGAACCAGGTCAACAACGTCCTGTGTTTTCCGTACATCTTTCGCGGCGCTCTCGATTGCGGCGCGACGCGGATCACCGAAGAAATGAAGCTCGCCTGCGTCCACGAGATCGCTGCACTGGCGAAAGCGGAAACGAGCGACGAGGTCGCGTCGGCGTATCCCGGGCAGGAACTCGCCTTCGGTCCCGAGTACCTGATTCCGAAGCCCTTCGATTCCCGGCTGATCCTGCGGATCGCGCCGGCGGTCGCGCGGGCGGCTGCCGAATCCGGAGTCGCGACGCGCCCGATCGCCGACCTCGACGCGTACCGCGCGTCGCTGACACGCTTCGTGACGCACACCGGGATGTTCATGCGCCCCGTGTTCTCGGCGGCACGCGCGGCGCCCCGGCGCGTCGTCTATGCCGACGGCGAGGACGAGCGGGTGCTGCGCGCCGTGCAGACGGTCGTCGACGAAGCGCTCGCGCTCCCGGTGCTGATCGGCAGGCCGGCGGTCGTCGCGCAGCGCATCGAGCGCGCCGGATTGCGCCTGCAGCGCGGTCGCGACTTCGACATCGTCGACCCGGAAGACGACCCGCGGTACCGGCAGTACTGGGAGGCGTACCACCGGCTCGCCGCGCGCGACGGCGTCACGCCCGACATGGCGAAGGCGACGCTGCGCCGCTCGAACACGGCGATCGCGGCGATGATGGTGCGCCTGGGCGACGCCGACGCGATGCTGTGCGGGCTGGTCGGCCGCTACGAGGCGCACCTCGAGCACGTCGAGTCGATCATCGGCCGGCGCAGCGACGCGCCGTGCCTGGCGGCGCTCAACGCCTTGATGCTCGATCGGCGCACGCTCTTCATCGCCGACACCTTCGTCAACGAAGACCCGAGCGCCGAGCAGCTCGCCGGAATCGCGTCGATGGCGGCGGCAGCCGTGCGGCGATTCGGATTGCCGCCGAAAGTCGCGTTCGTTTCGCATTCGATGTTCGGCTCGAGCCGGCGGCCGTCCGCGCTGAAGATGCGCGCCGCGCGCGACCTGTTCCGCGAACTCGCGCCCGACATCGAAGCCGACGGCGAGATGCCCGGCGACGCCGCGCTGTCCGAGGAAATCCGCGCGCACTTCCTGATGGACTCGACGCTGAGCGGGTCGGCCAACCTGCTGATCCTTCCGAACCTCGATGCGGCGAACATCCTGTTCAACGTGCTCAAGGTCACCGGCGGGCAGGGCGTCACCGTCGGGCCGATCCTGCTCGGTGCGGCAAGCCCGGTGCACATCCTGACCCCGTCATCGACGATGCGCCGCGTGCTGAACATGACCGCGCTGGCGGTGGCCGACGTGACGAGCCAGGCGGGTCACGAGCCGCGCTCGAGCAGCATCGCGTCGCCGTAGCTGAAGAAGCGATAGCGCTCGGCGACGGCGTGGGCGTAGGCCTCGCGGATGCGTTGCGTTCCGGCGAACGCGCACACGAGCATCAGCAGCGTCGATCTCGGCAGGTGGAAGTTCGTCAGCAGCCGATCGACGACCCGCAGGCGATAGCCGGGCGTGACGAAGAGCCTCGTCTCGCCGCTGCCCGAGGCGACGCCGCCGTCGGGCCCGGCCGCCGATTCGAGCGTGCGCAACGTCGTCGTGCCGACCGCGACGACGCGGCCGCCGCGCGCGCGCGTGGCAGCGATCGCTTCGGCGGTCGCCGGCGGCACCCGATACCGCTCGGCGTGCATCCGGTGCTGCGACAGATCGTCGACGCGCACCGGCTGGAACGTGCCCGCGCCGACGTGCAACGTGACGAACGCGCTGCCGACGCCGCATTCGCCCAGCCGCGCCAGCATCGTTTCGTCGAAGTGCAGCCCCGCGGTCGGCGCGGCGACCGACCCCGGATCGCGTGCGTACACCGTCTGGTAGCGCGCCTCGTCTCCGGCTTCGGGCGTGCGCTCGATGTACGGCGGCAGCGGAAGCTCGCCCTCGCGCTCGAGGCATTCGAGCACCGGCGCGTCGAAGCGCAGGCGCCAGAACTCTCCGTCGCGGCCGAGCACCTCGGCGCCGCTCGCGCGCCAGGTCAATCTCGCTCCGGGCCGCGGCGGCTTGCTGGCGCGCAATTGCACCAGCGCCTCGTGTTCGTCGAGCACGCGCTCGACGAGCGCCTCGACGCGTCCGCCGGTTTCCTTGCTGCCGTGCAGCCGCGCGTGCAGCACGCGCGTGTCGTTGAAGACGAGCAGGTCGCCGGGAGCGAGCAGCGATGGCAGCGCGTCGAACCGCAGGTCCGTGAGTGCATGCGGCTCGACGTGCAGCAGTCGCGAGCCGCCGCGCCGCTCGCTGGGGTGCTGCGCGATCAGCTCGCGCGGAAGGTCGAAGTCGAAATCGCCGAGGCGCATCGCGCCGCATTGTAGACGGCGGCCGGGCGCGCACGGCGCTCGCTCAGGCTCGAGGCTGCTTCGGCGCCGACGTGGCCGGTTGCGTCTCGCGGCTCGCGCGCTGCCTGGCCGGGCCGCCGGCCTGCAACAGGTTGTGCGCGGCGTTCACCAGGCCGATGTGCGAGAACGCCTGCGGAAAGTTGCCGAGCAGTCGGCGCGATCGCGGATCGTATTGCTCGGCGAGCAGTCCGAGATCGTTGCGCACGCCCAGCAGGCGCTCGAAGAGCCGCTCGGCGTCGTCGAAGCGCTCGAGCAGCACGTAGGCATCGACCAGCCAGAAGCTGCAGACGAGGAACGTGCCCTCGCTGCCGGGCAGGCCGTCGTCGGAGGCCTCGGGCCGGTAGCGACGCACGAATCCGTCGTGCAGCAGTTCGCGTTCGATCGCCTGCACGGTGCCCGCGAAGCGCGGGTCGTGCGGCGGCAGGAAGCCCGTCTCGGCCATCAGGAGCAGCGACGCGTCGAGGCAGCTGCCGCCGTAGTACTGCACGAAGGTGTTGCGCGTGCGGTCGAACCCCTTCGACAGGACGTCGGCGTGGATCTCGTCGCGCACGCGGCGCCAGTGATCGACGGGGCCGTCCAGATGCGACTCCTCGACCGCCTTCACGGCCCGATCGTAGGCGACCCAGCTCATCATCTTCGAGTAGGTGAAATGGCGTGCCGGGCCGCGTACCTCCCATACGCCCTGGTCGGGATCGCGCCAGCAACGCTCGAGCTTGTCGAGCAGCGCGCGCTGGAATCGCCACGAATCCTCGTCCGAGCTGAGGTCCGAGCGTCGCGCGACCTGCAGCATGTCCATCAGTTCGCCGTAGACGTCGAGCTGCAATTGCCCGTGCGCCGCATTGCCGATGTTCACCGGCCGGCTGCCCTCGTAGCCCGGGAGCCAGGGCAGCGTGATCTCGGTCAGGCGCCGTTCGCCGGCCAGTCCGTACATGATCTGCATCTGTGCCGGGTCGCCGGCGGCCGCGCGCAACGTCCATTGACGAAACGCTTCGGCCTCCTCGAAGTAGCCCGAATTGAGCAGCGCGTAGAGCGTCAGCGTCGCATCGCGGATCCAGCAATAGCGGTAGTCCCAGTTGCGCACGCCGCCGATGCGCTCCGGCAGCGACGTCGTCGGCGCGGCGACGAGCCCGCCGGTGGGGCGATGGCTCATCGCCTTGAGCGTGATCAGCGAACGGCGCACGGCCTGCGCCCATTCGGGGCGGCCACCGTCGGGCAGCCGGCATCGCTGCGACCACTCGCGCCACTTCCTCTCGGTCGTCGCGAGCAGCGCCTGTCGATCGTCGACGAAGCTCGGCGCACGGTGCGAACGGTGGTAGGCGAGCGTGAACGGCACCGAGCGTCCCGCCTCGACGGAAAACGATGCGCGGGTCGTCATGTCTTCGCCGCGCAGTTCCAACGGCGTCACGAGCTCGACCGCGTCGGGGCCGGCCACGGCGCGCAGCCCGTAGTCGCGTCGGCGGACCCACGGAACCGTGCGCCCGTAACCGAAGCGCAACGTGAGCTCCATCGCCATGTCGACACGCCCGCGCAGCCCGCGCACGATGCGCACGACGTCGAGCGAGTCGTCGCTTTCGGCGAAGGGCATGAAATCGGTGACGAGGACCGCTCCTTCGCCGGTCTCGAACGTCGTCTCGAGAATCGCGGTGTCCGGGATGTAGCGGCGCGTGGATCGCGACCCGGCCGCGGCGGGAGCGACGAGCCAGCGGCCGTGCTCGGGCGTGCCCAGAAGCGCCGCGAAGCAGGCGTCGGAATCGAAGCGCGGCAGGCACAGCCAGTCGATCGATCCGTCGCGGCCGACCAGCGCCGCAGTCAGCATGTTGCCGATCAGGCCGTAATCCTCGATGGGCTTGCTCATCCGGCGCCCCGGAATGCAGGACCGATTCCCGACGAGGCTCCGGTGACGACGGCGACCCGGCCGCGCAGGCCGAACGCATCGCGCGGGACCGGGGAGTTCTTGTCGGTCATGAACGAGGCCTCCTGTCGATCGAGTATAGGGAGCGACAGGCAGGGGGCGCGGCCGGAACGCGCGCGCGGTGCGGGAATGCGAGTCGCACCGCATACACGAGCGCGTTCGCGCCGGAACGCGACCGCGGAATTTGCGAAGCCCGGGGGCAGGCACGATAATCGCGCCTTCGTCGCGCGCCAGTGCGGCGGCGCCGGAGTGGTGGAACTGGTAGACGCGCCGGACTCAAAATCCGGTTCTCGAAAGAGAGTGCGGGTTCGATTCCCGCCTCCGGCACCAGGCGGCGCCCAGGCTTCGCGACAGTGCTCGCTGATGCGTCAGTCGCGATCCTGGCGCACTGCCGGGCCGGGACGACCGCGTCCCTGCGGACGGGCGGCGCCGTAGGCGCGCTCGCCCGAGTGGCCACGATGGGTGTCGTTGCCGCGCTTGCCGCCGAATCCGCCTGGAGGGCCTTTGCGCCGAGGGGCGCCCTTGCCGCCAGGGTGGCTCCCGAAGCGTGGCTTGGCCTGCCGACGAACCGGTTCGAGCCCGGGGATCGTGCTGATCCGGATCGGATTGCCGGTGTAGCGCTCGATGTCGCGCACGCGGTGCGCTTCATGATGGTTGAACAGCGTGATCGCCACCCCGGCGCGTCCGGCACGGCCGGTGCGGCCGATCCGGTGGACGTAGTCCTCGGCGTTGCGCGGCGAGTCGAAGTTGATCACGTGGCTGATGCCGGCGACGTCGATTCCGCGTGCCGCGACGTCGGTGGCCACCAGCACCCGGGTGTGTCCGTCGCGCAGGCGCTGCAGCGTGCGGTTGCGCTGGCCCTGGTGCATGTCGCCGTGCAGCGCGCTCGCCGAGAACCCGTTGTCGGCCAGTTGCAGCGCGAGATCCTCGGCGGAGCGGCGCGTCGCGGCGAACACCAGCGCCTGGTGCAGTTCGGTGTCGCGCAGCAGCGCGTCGAGCAGGCGGCCCTTGTGGCCGAGGTCGTCGGCGAACATCAGCCTCTGGTCGATACGCATTTCCTGCTTCGGCGCCTCGACGTCGACGCGCTTCGCGTCCCGGGTGAGGCGGCGGGCCAGCTGGCCGACGGTACCGTCGAGCGTCGCCGAGAACAACAGCGTCTGGCGCGTCTCGGGCGTGCGCGCAACGATCGTTTCGATGTCATCGACGAAGCCCATGTCGAGCATGCGGTCGGCTTCGTCGAGGACCAGCACCTCGAGGCGGCCGAAGTCGATGCGACCCTGCTGAAGATGGTCGAGCAGGCGGCCCGGCGTGGCGACGACGAGGTCGACCGGACGATCGAGCATTCGCAGCTGCTGCGCATACGGGCTGCCACCGACGAGGGTCACGGTGCGCATGCGCTCGAGCTTCGCGCCGTAGGTGACTGCGGCCTTGTTGACCTGGATGGCAAGTTCGCGGGTGGGCGTCAGCACCAGCACGCGCGGGCCGCGGCCGGCGACCGGGGATTTCACCGTGAGCCGCTGCAGGCTGGGCAGCAGGAACGCGGCGGTCTTGCCGCTACCGGTCTGAGACGAGACCAGCAGGTCGGCTCCGCCGATCGCAGCAGGCACCGATTGCGCCTGGACGGCGGTCGGATGCTCGTAGCCGGCGGCGGCAAGCGCCTGGAGGATGGGGGCGGCGAGGCCCAGTTCGGAGAACAGGACTTGGGACATGAAATTACCTCTCCCCGGACGAAGCGCCGGGCGCGACTACCGAAGGGCCGGACTCGCGAGTCGAAAGATGTGTCGGGAGGTCGGCGGCGATGGGCTGTGAAATACAGGCCTTTCACCGGAGGGCCGTGGGGAACGGCACAAGAGGAATGCTGCAGCGCACAACTGGCGCGAATGATATCGGAATCCGTAGCGGCGCGCCA
>CAYZYC010000126.1:0-6643 GCA_964481165.1 uncultured Limnobacter sp.
GGCTCGACAGCACGATCTTCATGCGGCCGTCCTGCGGCACGCGCTTCTCGGAGATATCGAGACGAGAGATCACCTTGATCCGGGAGGCCAGCTTCTCCTTGATCGCCAGCGGCGGATTGACGACTTCGCGCAACTCTCCGTCGACGCGCATGCGGATCCGGTAGTACTTTTCGTACGGCTCGAAGTGCACGTCCGAGGCGCCTGCCTGGATCGCGTCGATCAGGATCTTCTGCAGGAAACGCACCACCGGCGCGTCGTCGACGTCGCTGGTGTCGGGCGGAGGGCTCTGGTCGTCGCTGGTGACCGCGATGTCGTCGAGCGAGTCGTCGACGAAGTCGCTCAGTTGTTCGGAGGTGCTCTGGCCGAGGCGTTCGACGAGCTTCGTAAGGCGGTCGTGCTCGACGACGATCGGATCGAGCGCCGCCTGTGCCGAGAAGCGCAGCCGGTCGAGCAGGCGGAAGTCGGTCGGATCCGACACCGCGATCGCGAGGCGTCCGCCACGCTTGGCGAGCGGCACGACGCGCAGCTCGGTGGCGAGCTTGCGGTCGAGCAGGTCGGCGGGTAGCGTAGACGGGTCGATCGCCGACAGGTCGAGCAGCGGATGGCTGCACAACTCGGCGGCGAACTGCGCGAGCTGGCGCGCCGGCATGTGCCCGCCGCCGATCAGCTCGTCGATGAACGCGACTTCGGCGGCGTCGGCCTTGCGCTGGATCGTCGCCGCCTGGTCCAGGCGCAGCAACTGATGCTGCACGAGCGCGCGGCCGAGTCCGGCGAGCGCGGTCGGTTCCTTCGTGCGGCCCGGTTGCGTTGCGGTTGCCATTGCGCCTGTCTGGTAGCGGCCCGTTCGGCCGACGTTTTCTGGTTTCCGGGCAATGATGCCCTTCGGCGATCGCACCGAGGATGCCGCGGCGGCAAACCGCGACGAGTGCAGCCGTGACTCCGACGAACGGTGCGCCGGACGGTGTTTCCAGGCGACGCCGAAATGTTCGGCGTTGCGCGCCGACACAGCAGCATGCCCGCCGAATCCCTTCCCGAGCGCATTCGCAGGCTCGGCTTTCGCCGCTGGTACGAGCGCCAGCTGATCGAGAGCCACCTGTGGCTCGCGACCTGCTTCGTTGCGATGATTCTCGTGGCCGCCGGCCTCGAACTGCTGACCTTGCGGGACGGAATACCTGACTTTGCGTTCGATGCTTCGGTGATCGTCGGCGCGTGCGTGCTCGGGTGGGTTTCGTGGCGGCGGTACGCGGTCGTGATGCTTCGCGCCGAGGCGATCGGGCAGCAGGCATCGTGCCCGGCGTGCAGTCACTACGGATTCCGCTTCGCCGGCATCGACGGGCACGGAGAGCGGGTTCGCGCGCTCTGCCCGAAATGCCAGCGGCAGTGGTTGCTCGAGGTGCCTCCCGCGCCGCAATCCTGGTGGTGACGAGCCCCGTTTCGGGTGCGGCGCAAGCGGCTTCGGCCGGCGAAAGCCCCTTTGCAGCGAAGGCCGCTCGATGCGCGCTTACCCGGATTGCCGCCATGATGAGCCCTCGCGGATAATCCGCGCTCGATCGCGGGTATGAGCCCGCCGGCATAGGCGCCTCGATGGCCGATAACGACTACATCCTGGAGACCAAGCGCCTCGTCAAGGAATTCAAGGGTTTCGTCGCGGTCAACAACGTCGATCTGCGCGTCCGGCGCGGCCAGATCCACGCGCTCATCGGCCCGAACGGCGCGGGCAAGACGACGTTCTTCAACCTGCTGACGAAGTTCCTGATTCCGACGTCGGGCGAGATCGTCTACAACGGTCGTGACATCACGACGGAGAAGCCGGCGCAGGTCGCCCGTCGCGGGATCGTTCGCTCGTTCCAGATTTCCGCGACGTTTCCGAACCTGACGGTCATCGAGAACGTGCGCATCGGACTGCAGCGTTCGCTCGGAACGTCGTTTCATTTCTGGAAGTCGGAGCGTTCGCTCGACGTCCTCGATGAACGTGCGCTCGAACTGCTCGACACCGTCGGCCTGCGCGATTTCGCGAACTACGTTACGGTCGAGCTGCCCTACGGGCGCAAGCGCGCGCTGGAGATCGCCACGACGCTGGCGACCGAACCCGAACTGATGCTGCTCGACGAGCCGACGCAGGGCATGGGACACGAGGACGTCGATCGCGTGACGCAACTGATCAGGAAGGTCGCCGCAAACCGGACCGTGCTGATGGTCGAGCACAACATGAACGTCGTCGCCGACATCGCCGACACGATCAGCGTGCTGCAGCGCGGCCAGGTGATCGCCGAAGGTCCGTACGCGGTCGTGTCGCAGAATCCGCAGGTCCTCGAGGCGTACATGGGCAGCGCCGACGAGGAGTTGAGGGGCGCGCATGGCCACTAGCGCCGGAGTCGAGTACCTGCGGATCACCGACCTGCACGCGTTCTACGGCGAGTCGCACATCCTGCACGGCGTCGATCTCACGGTGAACCGCGGCGAAGTCGTCACGCTGCTCGGGCGCAACGGCGCCGGGCGAACGACGACGCTGAAGTCGATCCTCGGGCTTGTCGGCAGGCGCACCGGGTCGATCATGGTCAACGGCGTCGAATCGGTGCACTTTGCCCCGCACGCGATCGCGCGCCTCGGAATCGGGTACTGTCCCGAAGAGCGCGGGATCTTCGCGAGCCTTTCGTGCGAGGAGAACCTGATGCTGCCCCCGGAGATCGCCTCCGGAGGCATGGATCTCGACGAGATCTACACGATGTTCCCGAATCTCGCCGAACGGAGGAACAGCCCCGGGATGCGGCTTTCCGGCGGCGAGCAGCAGATGCTCGCGGTGGCGCGCATCCTGCGCACCGGCGCCCGGCTGCTGCTGCTCGACGAGATCTCCGAGGGGCTGGCGCCGGTGATCGTGCAGGCGCTCGCCAGGATGATCCGGATGCTGCGCGAGAAGGGCTTCACGATCGTGATGGTCGAACAGAATTTCCGCTTCGCCGCTCCGCTGGCGGACCGGTTCTACGTCATGGAGCACGGCCGCATCGTCGAACGCGTCGACGCGGCACAGCTCGAAGAGAAGATGGGCGTGCTGCGCGAGTACCTGGGATTGTGAGCGCGACGTCGATCGATGGGTTCCGCACACTGATGGAGGACGGACGATGAGACTGAAGACGAAACTCTCGACGCTGGTGGCGTCGCTGGCCGTTGCCTTCGCCGGAGGGGCCGCGCAAGCGGAGATCTCCGGCGGCGTCGTGAAGATCGGCGTCATGAACGACATGTCGGGCGTCTATGCCGACATCGGCGGTCCGGGCTCGGTCGAAGCGGCGAAGCTGGCGGTCGAAGACTTCAAGAAGATGGCCAACCCGAAATTCAAGATCGAAATCGTCTCCGCAGATCACCAGAACAAGCCCGATGTCGGCTCGACGGTCGCCCGCCAGTGGTACGACACCGACGGCGTCGACGCGATCGCCGACGTGCCGACCTCGTCGGTCGCGCTGGCCATCTCGCAGCTCACGCGCGACAAGAACAAGGCATTCCTGGCCACGGGTCCGGCGAGTGCCGACCTGACCGGAAAGGCCTGCTCGCCGAACACCGTGCACTGGCTCTACGACACGTGGATGCTGGCCAACGGCACCGGCAAGGCGATCGTCCAGACCGGCGGTGACAGCTGGTTCTTCCTGACTGCCGACTACGCGTTCGGCCATGCGCTCGAACGCGACACCTCCGCGGTCGTCGAGAAGAACGGCGGCAAGGTGGTCGGCAAGGTGCGCCACCCGCTCGCCACGCAGGACTTCTCCTCGTACCTGCTCCAGGCGCAGGCCTCGAAGGCGAAGATCATCGGGCTGGCCAACGCCGGCGGCGACACGATCAACTCGATCAAGCAGGCGGCCGAATTCGGCATCGTCAAGGGCGGGCAGAACCTCGCCGGCCTGCTCGTGTTCCTGACCGACGTGCACGGCCTCGGCCTGAACACCGCGCAGGGCCTGATCCTGACCGAGACGTTCTACTGGGACCTGAACGACCAGACGCGCGCCTGGACCAAGCGTTTCGTTCCGCTGAACAACGGCAAGTATCCGTCGATGGACCACGCCGGCGTCTACGCGGTCGTGCTGCACTACCTGAAGGCGGTGCAGGCGGGGAACACCGATGACGGCGCGAAGGTGGTCGCGAAGATGAAGGAAATGCCCACCGACGACACGCTGTTCGGCAAGGGCACGATCCGCGCCGATGGCCGCAAGCTGCACCCGGCGTACCTGTTCGAGGTGAAGAAGCCGAGCGAGTCGAAAGGCCCGTACGACTACTACAAGGTGCGCGCGACGATTCCGGCCGACCAGGCGTTCCGCCCGCTCAGCGAAGGAGGCTGCCCGCTGGTGAAGGGCTGATCGGCGCGCCTCGAGGCGCTTCGATCAGAAGCACGGCCCTCGCGCGCGGCCCCCCGGGGGCGGCGCGCGAGGGTTCACGCGAAGACATACGGATCACGGATCGATGGAGATCTTCGGCATTCCGACGCAGGCGCTGTTCGGCCAGCTGCTGATCGGCCTGATCAACGGCTCGTTCTATGCGCTGTTGTCGCTCGGGCTCGCCGTCATCTTCGGCCTGCTGAACATCATCAACTTCGCGCACGGCGCGATGTACATGATGGGCGCGTTCTGCGCGTACCTGCTGCTCGCGAGGCTGGGCATCGGCTACTGGTGGTCGCTGCTGCTCGCGCCGATCATCGTCGGCATCGTCGGCATGATCATCGAGCGCTCGATGCTCGCGCGGCTCTACAAGCTCGATCACCTGTACGGGCTGCTGCTCACCTTCGGCCTGGCGCTGATCATCCAGGGGATGTTCCGCAACTGGTTCGGCTCGTCGGGGCTGCCGTACCCGATTCCGTCCGAGCTTGCCGGCGCGCGCAACCTCGGCTTCATGTTCCTGCCGAACTATCGGGCGTGGGTGATCGTCGCGTCGGCGCTCGTCTGCCTGGGCACCTGGTTCATGATCGAGCGCACGCGGCTGGGCGCGTATCTGCGGGCGGCCACCGAGAACCCGCAGCTGGTGCAGGCCTTCGGCATCAACGTGCCGCGGATGATCACGCTCACCTACGGCTTCGGCGTCGCGCTGGCAGGCTTCGGCGGCGTGATGGCGGCGCCGATCTACCAGGTCAGCCCGCAGATGGGCGAGCACCTGATCATTGTCGTGTTCGCCGTCGTCGTGATCGGCGGCATGGGGTCGATCCTCGGTTCGATCGTCACCGGCTTCGGCCTCGGGTTGATCGAGGGGTTGACGAAGGTGTTCTACCCCGAGGCTTCCAACACGGTGATCTTCGTGATCATGGCGATCGTCCTGCTGATCAAGCCGGCCGGTCTTTTCGGCACCCAGAAGTAGGCGGCGATGGCGATCGACACCTCGAGTCTCGCAGCTGCCGGCACCTCCGGCCCGGCGCGCGGCACCAACGGCGACACGCGGTACCAGCGCATCGCGTTCGTCCTGATGCTGGCGGCGTTCACGTTGCTGCCGCTGGTGGTCTACCCGGTCTTCCTGATGAAGGTGATGTGTTTCGCGCTGTTCGCGTGCGCCTTCAACCTGCTGATCGGTTTCGGCGGACTGCTGTCGTTCGGCCACGCGATGTTCCTCGGAACGGCGGGCTACGTATCGGCGCACGCGGCGAAGGTCTGGGGTTTTCCGCCGGAGCTCGCGATCCTCTTCGCCACTTCCTGCGCGGCGGTGCTCGGTTGGCTGACCGGAATGCTGGCGATACGCCGGCAGGGCATCTACTTCGCGATGATCACGCTCGCGCTCGCGCAGATGATCTACTTCTTCTATCTGCAGGCGCCGTTCACCGGCGGCGAAGACGGCATCCAGGCGGTGCCCCGCGGCAAGCTGTTCGGCCTGTTCGACCTGCACAACGTCGTCAACATGTACTCGCTCGTCGCGGTCGTGTTCTTCGGCGGTTTCCTGCTGATCTGGCGGGTCATTCATTCGCCCTTCGGGCAGGTGCTCAAGGCGATTCGCGAGAACGAGGCGCGCGCCACTTCGCTGGGCTACGACACCGACCGCTACAAGCTGGTCGCGTTCGTTCTGTCGGCCACGCTGTCGGGCCTCGCGGGCGCGACGAAGGCGCTGGTCTTCCAGCTCGCTTCGCTCACCGACGTCTACTGGACGATGTCCGGCGAGGTCGTGCTGATGACGCTGGTCGGCGGGCTCGGCACGCTGTTCGGTCCGGTCGTCGGAGCGGCGATCATCATCACGATGCAGAACTACCTGGCGCAGATCGGCGCCTGGGTCACCGTGGTGCAGGGGCTGATCTTCGTCGTCTGCGTGCTGGCGTTCCGCCACGGAGTCGTCGGCGAGATCGCGCGCTGGATCCGGAAGCCGCTGTAGGCGCTGCGCGTCGCCGTCTGCGTCGACCCGTCGGCGCGCGGTCGCTCGTCGGTGCACGGTTCGTCGGCGCGGCGGCGCGAAGCGCCGGTTCGGGCGGCGCGCGGGCGCGCGGCTTCGGCCCCGGCTTCGCCGGGGCTACCCGGCTCTACCTCGCAAACTCGCACCCGCTGCCGAGGGGCGCTGCGCGCCCCGCGGCGACGGGTCCCGCGAGTTTGCTTTCGGTAGCAGCCGGCTCGCCGAGCGCCGGTGCGCCGCCCGAACCGGCGCTTCGCGCCTGTCGACCCGGTCCGGTCCGCGATGCGCGTGGGACCCGCTC
>CAYZYC010000127.1:0-6511 GCA_964481165.1 uncultured Limnobacter sp.
CGGCGATGACGCCGTCCTTCATCGGGCGGATCGCCTCGATGTTGCCGGGCACCCGTCCGAGCATCTGCTTGGCTTCGGCGCCGACTGCCGCGATCGTCTTCTTGCCGTTCGGGCCGCCTTCCTGGCGGATCGCGACGACCGACGGCTCGTTCAGCACGATCCCCTTGCCGCGCACGTAGATCAGCGTGTTGGCCGTGCCGAGGTCGATCGCCAGGTCGTTGGAGAAGTACTTGCGCAAGAACCCGAACATTTCGCTTCCGTGCCGACCTCTGAAATTTGCGACGCATGATACCGTATAATTCCCGGTCGACCCGACGGTTTTGTCGAGGGAACCGACCGTCGATCCGACGCACGGCGCACGCTCGGCAGACGCACCGCCGCAGTCGCACCAGCCGCACCACCCGCACGCCGATGTCCCTGTCGCTTTCCGATGTCCAGCGCATCGCGATGCTCGCTCGCATCGCGCTGTCCGAGGACGAACTCGCCCGCACCGCCTCGCAGCTCGACGCCGTGCTCGGCCTGTTCGAGCGCCTGCGCGCAGTCGACACGCGCGGCGTCGAACCGATGACGCACCCCGGCGACATGGTCCTTCGCCTGCGCGACGACGTCGCCGACACCACCGATCGTCGCGAAGCCGGGCTGGCAGTCGCCCCGAAGGTCGAACGCGGGCTGTATCTCGTTCCGAAGGTGATCGAGTGACGTTGCGCGCTGCAAGGCGCTGCGCGGCGTGCCGATGAGCGTCGAACGCTCGTCGTTGCGCGCGCTCGGCGAGCGCCTGGAACGCGCGGAGCTCTCGTCGGTCGAACTCGCGCAGGAGTTCCTGCGCCGCATCGCGGCCAGCGAGCTGAACGCCTTCATCGACGTGCAGCCCGAGCGCACGCTCGCCCAGGCGCGCGACGCCGACGAGCGCAGGGCACGCGGCGAACGCGCACCGCTGCTCGGCATTCCGCTCGCCCACAAGGACATCTTCGCGACGCGCGGCTGGCGATCGACCGCTGCGTCGAAGATGCTCGAAAACTACGTCAGCCCGTTCGACGCCGCCGTGGTCGAGCGGCTCGCGGCGGCCGGCGCAGTCTGCCTGGGCAAGACCAATTGCGACGAATTCGCAATGGGGAGTTCGAACGAACACTCGCATTTCGGTCCGGTGCGCAATCCCTGGGATCGCAACGCGATATCGGGCGGATCCTCGGGCGGTTCGGCTGCAGCGGTCGCCTCCGGGCTCGTCGCGGTCGCCACCGGGACCGACACCGGCGGCTCGATCCGGCAGCCGGCGGCGATGTGCGGCGTCACCGGAATCAAGCCGACGTACGGTCGGGTGTCGCGCTACGGAATGATCGCGTTCGCGTCGAGCCTGGACCAGGCAGGCGTCCTCGCGACCACCGCCGAAGACTGCGCGACGGTGCTCGGGGCGATCGCCGGATTCGACGCGCGCGACGCGACCAGCGTGCAGCGCGACGCCGAGGATTTCGGCCGCTTCGTCGGGCAATCGATCGACGGATTGCGCATCGGGGTGCCATGCGAGTTCTTCGGTGCGGGGCTGGCCGACGACGTGCGCGCCGCGGTCGAGGCAGCACTCGGGCAGTTGCGCAAGCTCGGTGCCGTGCTCGTCGACATCGCGCTGCCGCAGACCGAACTGGCGATCCCGGCGTACTACGTGATCGCGCCGGCCGAGGCGTCGAGCAACCTGAGCCGCTTCGACGGAGTCCGCTACGGACACCGCGCCGACGGCTACGAAGACCTGCGCGAGATGTACTGTCGCACGCGCGCCGAGGGTTTCGGCGACGAAGTGAAGCGACGGGTACTCATCGGCACCTACGTGCTCTCGCACGGCTACTACGACGCGTACTACCTGCAGGCGCAGAAACTGCGCCGGCTGATCGCCGACGACTTCCGGCGCGCGTTCGACGAAGTCGACGTCATCGCGGGGCCGGTTTCGCCGACGGTCGCCTGGGACATCGGTGCGATGAGCGACGATCCGGTGCGCAACTACCTCGCGGACATCTATACGCTGCCCGCATCCCTGGCGGGCCTGCCGGCGATGTCGGTGCCGGCCGGGTTCGGCGACGGCGGGCGCCCGGTCGGACTGCAGTTGATCGGCAGGGCGTTCGACGAAGCGCGGCTCGTCTCGGTCGCGCACGCGTACCAGCAGGCGAGCGCGTGGCATCTGCAGAGGCCCGGGTGAGCCGCCCCGCGAAACGCACCGGCAGCGCGCGTGCTGCGTTCGCGCGCCGTTCGCGGTGGCGCGTTCGATCGACGGTGCTGTCGGCGCTGCTCGCGCTCGGAGGCTGCGCGATCGTTCCCCTGCCCCTGCCGGGCAGCGGCGCGCGCCCGACGCCGATCGCCGATCGTCCGATCGATCTCGACGGCGTCTGCGTGCAGACCGAAGAAGACGGCTTCCAGGAGGACGCGCGGATCAGCGTGCGCAACAACGAGGTACGGGCGCTCGCCTGGCGGATGCAGATCGGCCGGCGCGGGAGCTGCCGCTTCGACCAGGCGGAGTTCCGCCAGACGAAGCGGCGACCGCACATCGAACTGCTCGCGCGTGACGGAAGCGGCTGTCGACTGATGATCTGGCAGGAGCCCCGGCGCGTGACGCTGGCGCACGCGGGCTGCGAGAACCGGTGCACGCCCGGCGTCTACGAGCAGGCGTGGCCGGCGATGTTCGATCCGTCGACCGGTCGCTGCGCGCGCCCGTGATCGCACGCGAACGAACGGCGCAAGGAGGGGCGGACGGCATGCAGTGGGAGATCGTGATCGGGCTCGAGACGCACGTGCAACTGGCCACGCGCTCGAAGATGTTCTCCGACGCGTCGACCGCATTCGGCGCGGCGCCGAACACGCAGGCGAATTTCGTCGACCTCGCGCTTCCCGGCACGCTGCCGGTCGCCAATCGCACGGCGGTGGAGTTCGCGATCCGGCTCGGGCTGGCCGTCGATGCGCAGATCGCCGAACGCTCGGTGTTCGCGCGCAAGAACTACTTCTATCCGGACCTTCCCAAGGGCTACCAGATCAGCCAGTTCGAGATCCCGGTGGTTGCCGGCGGCGGGCTGGCGATCGCCTGGAAGGCCGACGACGACGCCGAGCCGTCGGAACGATTCGTGCGACTCGTGCGCGCGCACCTCGAGGAGGACGCGGGCAAATCGCTGCACGAGGACTTCCACGGGATGACGGGAATCGACCTGAACCGGGCCGGAACGCCGCTGCTCGAGATCGTCACCGAGCCCGACATGCGTTCGGCGAAGGAAGCGGTCGCGTACGCGCGCACGCTGCACGCGCTGGTCGTCTGGCTCGGGATCTGCGACGGCAACATGCAGGAAGGGTCGTTTCGCTGCGACGCCAACGTGTCGGTGCGCCCGCTCGGGCAGGAGGCGCTCGGGACGCGCTGCGAGATCAAGAATCTCAATTCGTTCCGTTTCCTCGAGCGCGCGATCGAGTTCGAGGCGGCTCGCCAGATCGAGCTCATCGGCGACGGCGGCACCGTGGTGCAGGAAACGCGCCTGTACGACCCGGATCGCGACGAGACGCGGTCGATGCGCAGCAAGGAAGATGCGCACGACTACCGTTACTTCCCCGATCCCGACCTGCCGCCGCTGGTCATCGACCCGCAGTGGATCGAAAGCGTGCGCGCCGCGCTGCCCGAGTTGCCGGCACGGATCCGCAGCCGTTTCGTCGAGCTTCTCGGGTTGTCGGCCTACGACGCGACGACACTGACCGCGTCGCGGGGCACCGCCGAGTACTACGAGGCCGTCCTGCGCGCGTTGCCGCAGGGCAGCGACGGCGCGGCCCCGGCGCTCGCGAAGATCGCGGCGAACTGGGTGATGGGCGACCTCGCCGCGGCATCGAACCGGGAGGAACGTGCGATCGCCGATGCGCCGGTACGCCCGGAGCAACTCGCGCGTCTCGTGCAGCGCATCGACGACGGCACGATCTCCGGCAAGATCGCGCGCGACCTGTTCGCGCTGTTGTGGACCGAACCGGCAGGCGACGCCGACGCGGTCGACCGGCTGATCGACGCGCGCGGGCTCCGGCAGATCAGCGACAGCGGAGAGCTCGAGCGCATCGTCGACGAAGTGCTCGCCACGAACACGAAGTCGGTCGACGAATACCGCGCCGGTCGCGAGAAGGCGTTCAACGCGCTCGTCGGCCAGGTCATGAAGGCCACGCGCGGCAAGGCGAATCCGCAACAGGTCAACGAGCTGCTGCGGCGCAGGCTGGGCTGAGCTCGGAGCGGGAGCGGCAGGCGCCGGCGGGGCGGGCCGAGCGCTGCGGGCGCGCGCGGGCACGGGGGCCGACCGGTCGGACGCTGGCTGCGCCGGCCGGTGCTGCGCACCGGCTGCCCTGTGCTGCTCGCCTCCGGGTCGCGCGGCGAAACTCACTGCGCGAGCTTCGCTCGCTCCGTTCGAACAATCGCCGCGAGTCAGAAGACGAAGCGCGCTACGCGCGCCGACCCGGAGACTGCGCTGCTCGGCGGCGCAGAAAGCGCCCGACCGGTCGGCCCCCGTGCCCGCGCGCGCCCGCAGCGCTCGGCCCGCCCCGCCGACACCTGCCGCTCTCGTGACCTCGGTGGTGTTCGAGGCGAACACCGAACGCGGTAGCTCGGACACGGCATGAACTTGGCACGACCCTATTCGGCTCGGCTCGGCTCGGCTCTGCTCTGCTCGGCTCGGCACCAGCATGCTCACGAACATGGGCATGCGTAACGCCGCAGGTGCGCAGGCACGAACACGAACGTGTGCCCGAACATGTGCATCGGCACGAGCGCGGGCCTGAACGCACGCCCTAGTGCCCGAAATTCGAGCGTTTCGCAGCGGACTTCGGATTGTCCGAGCGCGAACGCCCGAATTGCGAGCATTCCGGCATGCAGCGCCGATCGGCGTACGCGTCCCGGACGCGATTGTGCGAGGCCCGCAGACACTTCAGGCACGACAAGCATGCGGACACTGCAGCAGCCGCAGACATGGTGAGCTCGGTCGATGCAGTCGACGCCGCCGGCGCAGTGGACGCAGTGCACGCGGTGAGTGCTGTGGACACGGTGACCACGATAGGCAGGTTGAGCACGACGGCCCGATAAGCGTCGCGGTCGTGACCAACGCTCCGGGTGTTCGCTGCGCGCACCACAACGACTCGCATGCAAAGGCGCGGGCCGTCCCGCCGGGCGTGCTGCCTGTGCGCAGCCGAGAAGCGGACCGCCGCCGGCGCGCGCGCGTAGCGCGCGTCGTAATCAATCTCGCCGCGTCTGTTTGAGCGGAGCGCGCGCAGCGCGCGCAGCGAGTTACGCGGCGCCAGCCGGCGGGGGGAGCATCGCAGGGCACCCCCGCGTAGCGGGGGCAAGCACCGGCAGCACGCCCGGCGGGACGGACCGCGCCTTTGCACGCGCAGACCTGTCAACGCCGACCCCATGCGGGTCGCGCGCCTGCGCGCCCCGGCGGGATTCCGTGCTACAAGAACCTTCCCCCTGCACATCACGGGAGACAGCCATGTCCGTAGCGAAAGTCATCGAAGTCCTGGCATCGAGCCCGAAGAGTTTCGACGACGCAGTAGCCAAGGGAATCGCGCGCGCCACCGGTTCACTCGAAGAAGTCACCGGTGCCTGGATCAAGGATCAGCAGGTCACGGTCAAGAACGGAAAGATCACCGAGTACCGGGTGAACCTCAAGGTCACCTTCGTACTGAAGGATTCCTGAAGCGGGTCGGAGCGGATCGGTCGGAGCGGATCAGTCCGGCGTTCGCGCGCCGTAGCGCGCGCGGTACGCGGCGACGCGCTCGCGATGCGAGGCCAGGTCCGTTGCGCGCGCGTCGTCCGATTCGAGGAAGCCGAGCAGGTCGTCGAGGCCGGCGATCGCGAGCACGGGGATGCCGTGCGCGCGTTCGATCTCCTGCGCGGCCGAAAGCTCTCCGATCTGCGTCGCATTGCCGCTGCGTTCCTGGCGGTCGAGCGCGATCAGCACCGCAGCCGGCTGCGCGCCATGCGCGCGGATCAGTTGCACCGACTCGCCCACCGAAGTTCCGGCGCTGACGACGTCGTCGACGATGACGACGCGGCCGGCGAGCGGCGCGCCGATCAGCACGCCGCCTTCGCCGTGGTCCTTCGCCTCCTTGCGATTGAACGCGAAGCCGACGTTGCGCCCGGCGTCCGCGAGCGCCACCGCGGTGGCCGAAGCGAGCGCGATGCCCTTGTACGCGGGGCCGAACAGCATGTCGAAGGACACGCGGCCCCGGCGCTCGGCGTCGAGCAGGGTGTCCGCATAGAAGCGCGACAGGCGCCCGAGCGACGCACCGTCCGAGAACAGTCCCGCATTGAAGAAGTACGGCGACGAGCGCCCGGCCTTCGTGCGGAATTCACCGAAGCGCAGAACGCCGGTGTCCACGGCGAAGCGGATAAACTGCGCGCGAAAATCGTCGGCCATGGGCACTCGCTCGAGGAGAACACGACAGCGCCATGATACGGGTCGTCACGTTGAACCTGAACGGCATCCGCTCCGCGGCGCGACGCGGCTGGATCGAATGGGCG
>CAYZYC010000128.1:0-6505 GCA_964481165.1 uncultured Limnobacter sp.
CGGAGCGTCAAGCCCGCATCGCTGCCCAAAACAGCGCCATCACCGCCCTGCAGCGCTTCCGCCAGAACTACAACGCCACACCGGTCGGCATCTTCTCGATGAAGCTCGACGGCACCCTGCTCGAGCACAACCCGACGTTCGGAGCGATGTTCCCCGTGAACGGGCGGCGTGGCTCGAAGGTCGGGATGAACTGGACGCAGCTCGTGTCTCCGGAAGCGTTGTCGACGATCGCCAGGCTGGCGAAAGGCGACGGCATGATGGACAGCGAGGTTGCCGTTCAACGGCCCGGCGACAGCAGGCGCTGGTTTCACGTGCGAGCCATGCACAAGTCCGACCGTTTCGAGGGCTGGATCGAAGAGATCTCGCCGCGCAAGGAAGCCGAGGAGCAGCTGAAGTTCCTCGTCGATCACGACTCGCTGACCGGGCTTCTGAATCGCCGTGGATTCGAGATCGACCTGGAACGCGCGACCCGTTCGGCGGGCGAACGCACGGTGTGCCTTGCCTACGTCGATCTCGATCGATTCAAGCTCGTGAACGACCTGTTCGGGCACGCCGCCGGCGACCAGATCCTTCGACAGATGTCGGCCCGGATGCGCGAAGTCATTCAACCGCCTCACGTCGCTGCGCGTGTCGGAGGCGACGAGTTCGTGGTCGTCATCGACTCGCTGCCCCTGGACGCCGCACAGGCACTGTGCGAAAGGCTCCGGGTTGCGCTCAGCGATCGCGCCTACCACTACCAGGACAAGGCGTTCAGCGTCACTGCGAGCATCGGGCTCATTCGCGTGCTGGGCGGGATGCGTCCGGCCGATGCATTGACCGCCAGCGACCGTGCGTGTTCCGAGGCCAAGCGCCTCGGCGGCGGGTCCGTGGTCTGCTTCGACTCGAGCAGCAGCGAACTGCTGAACTACCTCGAAGAGATCAAGCTCGTTGCCGGCATGAAGGAACGCCTGCCGATCGAGAATTTCTTCACGCAGCTCCAGCCCATCGTTTCGCTGCGCAACCCGCGCTCGAGCCTGTGCTACGAAGTCCTGATCCGGATGCGGGACAACAACGGGCAGGTGTTGCCGCCGTCGCGCTTCATTCCCGCGGCCGAACGAAACGGCCTGATGACCCAGATCGATCGATGGGTGCTGCGCAGCACGCTCGAATGGCTCGACGCGCATCCGGCGCATCGCAACGACGTCGATTTCTGCACGATCAACCTCAGCGGCGCTTCGCTGAACGACGAGAAATTCCTCGAGAACACGATCGCGCTGATCCGGGACCACTCGCAGTCGACACGCAAGATCTGCTTCGAGATCACCGAGAGCGTGGCGCTGTACGACCTGAACACGACCCGGCGATTCGTCGATACGGTCAAGTCGTTCGGTGCGATGGTGGCTCTCGACGACTTCGGCGCCGGGTACACCTCGTTCAGCTATCTGAAGGAGTTGCCGGCCGACCTGGTCAAGATCGACGGAAACTTCATTCGCGACGTGAATTCCAACCCGGCGAACTTCGCGATCACGCGCGCCGTCGTCGAACTTGCGCACGAACTGGGCATGGGTTGCGTGGCCGAGTGGGCCGAGAACATCGACATCGTGCGCTCGCTGATCCAGCTTCGAGTCGACTACGGGCAAGGCTACGGCCTGTGCCGTCCGATGGATCGAGAGCGGATCCTTTCGGTATCCAACAGCGCGGCGCTGATCGGCGACCTTCCGACTGCCGATCTCGTGCTCGGCAAGGGCGTGACTCCGGCCGAGTCGATCTGGGGCGCGGCACTTCCCATCTGAGGCGGCGCGGACCGCGGAGCGCGGTGCGCCTTGCGCGCGCCCGCTCGCTCGGCACGCGTCGCGGGCCGGCGTACCTGGCGGTTTATGATTGGGCGAAGGCAACCCAGCAACCGCCGGAGATCGCATGTCGAGCATTCGCTATCGGATCGACGAGCAGGACATCGTCACGCTCGTGCTCGATGCGCCTGGGCAGCCCGTCAACACGATGAACGCGGGCTTCCTTCGCGATCTGTCGGCCACCGTCGATCGACTCGAGGCCGAGCGCGAACGGGTTCGAGGCGTCATTCTCGTTTCGGCCAAACGCGCCTTCTTTGCCGGCGGCGACCTGCGTGCCCTGATGTCGGTGCGCCCTTCCGATGCGGCTTCGTTCTTCGGCGAAGTCCAGGCGCTGAAGGCGTGCCTGCGACGCATCGAGAAGCTCGGCCGTCCGGTGGTCGCCGCGATCGAGGGCAGCGCGCTGGGCGGAGGGCTCGAGCTCGCCCTGGCGTGCCACGCTCGCGTCTGTGTCGACGACGCCTCGATCGAGATCGGGTTTCCGGAGGTTACGCTCGGGCTGATGCCCGGCGCGGGCGGAGTCGTCAAGAGCGTGCGCCTCCTCGGGCTGCAGGATGCGTTGCCGCTGCTCACCGAAGGAAGACGTATCACGCCCCAGCATGCGTTGAAGCTGGGATTCGTCGACGCGCTCGTCAGCGGCAAGGAACCGTTGCTTGCCGCCGCCCGAGACTGGATCGCATCGCATCCGAAGCCGCAGCAGCCATGGGACGATCCGGCGCACCGGATCCCGAAGGGAACGCCGTCGAATCCTGCGGTCGCGGCCATGCTCGCAGTCGCACCTGCGATGCTGCAGCAGAAGACGCGAGGAAACTATCCGGCGCCCGAAGCGATTCTCGCGGCGGCCGTCGAGGGCGCGCAGGTGGATTTCGAGACGGCGCTGCGGATCGAATCGCGGTACATGACCCGGCTCGTGGTCGGACCGGTCGCCCGGAACATGATCGGGACGTTGTTCTTCCAGCGCAACGAGATCGAGTCCGGAAAGAGTCGGCCGCAGGTTTCCGCGCGACACCGGGTGAAGAAAGCGGGCGTCGTCGGCGCCGGCATGATGGGCGCGGGGATCGCCTGGGCATGTGCGAGCCGCGGGATACCGTGCGTGCTGGTCGACGTGGAGATGGCGACCGCCGAACGGGCAAAGGCGCATTCGGCGAAACTGGCGGCGCAGCGCGTCGAGAAGCGGCGCCTGACGGTCGATGGCGCGGAAGCGCTCCTCGCCTCGATCGTGCCGAGTGCCGATGCACGCGACCTGGCCGACTGCGATCTGGTTGTCGAGGCGGTCTTCGAGAACCGCGATCTCAAGGCACAGGTGATCGCAGACGTGGACAAAGTCGTGGCCTCCGGCGCGATCGTCGCGTCGAACACGTCCACGTTGCCGATTACCGGGCTCGCCAACGCCTCCAGCCGGCCGGACCGGTTCGTGGGCCTGCATTTCTTCTCGCCGGTCGAGCGCATGCGGCTCGTCGAGATCATCCGCGGCAAGGCAACTTCCGACGCGACGATCGCAGCCGCCTGGGACTTCGTCATCCAACTCGGCAAGACACCGATCGTCGTCGGGGACGGTCGCGGTTTCTATACGAGCCGGGTATTCGGAACCTACGTGAACGAGGGAATGGCACTGCTCGGTGAAGGTGTCCCTGCTGCACTGATCGAGAACACCGCAGTGCAGTTCGGCATGCCGCTGGGCCCGCTGGCCGTGCTGGACGAAGTCTCGCTGAAGCTGGTCGACGACGTCCTGCATCAGCAACTCGAAGAGGAATCGACCGCAAAGGCTGCACACCGCGCGGCCGGGCACGGCCACACGCATGGCCACGACCATGAGCATGGTCACCCGCAAGGGCACGCACGCGATCATGAGCACGCCCACGCGCATGGTCACGGGCACGCGCATGGTCATGACCACCGGCATGAGCACCGGCACGACCACGAGCAGAAGCACGGCCACGGTCACGACCATCACGGAAGTCCCCGGATGCCCGAATCGGCCGTATACGTGCTCGAGAAGATGGCGCACGGCTTCCAGCGGATGGGGCGTGCGTCAGGCGGCGGCTTCTACGAATACGCGGCCGGCGCGGAAAAGTCGCTGTGGCCGGGGCTCGACGCGTTCGCGCGCGGCAGGCGCAAGGTCACGCCCGACGACGTGCGCGACCGCATGCTCTACGTGCAGTCGATCGAAACGGTGCGCTGCCTGCAGGAAGGCATCGTCGATTCCGCCCGCGACGCGAACATCGGTTCGATCTTCGGATGGGGATTTCCGCCGTGGACCGGCGGCACGCTGCAGTTCGTCAACCACGTCGGCGTGCGCCGTTTCACCGAACGCGCCGAGGAACTCGCGCGACAATACGGGGAGCGTTTCGCGCCACCGCCGCTGCTCGTGCAGCGCGCCGCTTCGGGCGAAACGTTCTAGACACCGAAGCACGAGGAAATCGCCTTGGACATGGTTCGCCCCGGGAAACGACTGCATGGCTGGCAGGACCCCGTCAAACCCCGGCCTGCGGCAACGATCCTGCTGTTGCGCGACGCCGACGAAGGCCCGCAGGTATTGATGACGCGCCGTTCGCTGCAGGCGAGTTTCGCGCCGGGAGCCTACGTCTTTCCGGGCGGTGTCGTCGACCCGCGCGACGCGTCGCCGCTGGCGCGCCAGCTGAGCGACACACGGGACGACCAGGACGACGAAACGCTCGCGTACGCGACCGCCGCCGCGCGCGAAGCATTCGAGGAACTCGGCGTCCTGCTGGCACGCGGCGGCTCCGGCGAACAAGCGATTGCCGAGCTCACCGCGAGCCTCGGGCGCCATCACGACGCAGACCTCCTTGCCCAGCTCGCTTCGCACGACCTGCGGCTGGCGCTCGACGAGGTGCTCTGGTTCAGCCACTGGGTTACCGATCGCGACCTGCCGAAACGATTCGACGCGCGCTTCTACGTCGCGCGGATGCCGCGGTATCAGCAACCGGTAGCCGACGAAGGAGAACAGTTCGAACCCGTATGGGTCACGCCGGCCGAAGGGCTCGAACGCTACGAACGCGGCGAGTTCAACATCATCTTTCCGACGATTCGCACGCTTCGTCGGCTCACGCCTTTCTCGAGCGTCGACGAGATCCTCGACTCGACCCGCCAGACCCCGGTGCGCGTTTCGTGTCCGCGAGCCGGCTGGGTGCGCGGGCAGCTCGAGCGTTTCAGCGAGGACGAACTGCCCTTCGGCGAACTCGAGCTCGTGACTCCGGACGGGCGTGCCGAGCACACGCTCGACTGGCAGTCCGAGCGCGTCGTGCCGCTGCTGCGCCACGTGCACCGGCTTACGGCGCCGAATCCGGGCCGCATGACCGGGCCCGGCACCAATACGTACCTGATCGGCGAAGCGGGGAACTGGCTCGTGCTCGATCCCGGACCGGAAGATCCGGCACACATCGAACGCATCCTCGCCTTCTGCGACGGCGGATTGCGCACGATCGTCTGCACGCACGCGCACCCGGACCATGCTCCGGCCGCCGCGGTGCTGCAGCAACGCACCGGCGCGCCGATCCTCGGCCGCCCGAGCGGACCGGGGTTCGCGCCCGCGTGGAAGTTCCGCCCCGACCGCGCGCTCGAGGATGGCGACCGCCTGCAGGTCGGCGACTCGACGCTTCGCGTGCTGCATACTCCGGGGCATGCGGAGCACCACGTCTGCCTGCTGCTCGAGGAGGACGGGCTGCTGTTCTCGGGCGATCACATCCTGAACGGGTCGACGACGGTGATCGACCCGCCCGACGGCGACATGCGCGCGTACGTCGAGTCGCTCGAACGGCTGTCGAGCGAACCTTTCGAGTACATCCTGCCGGCGCACGGCCACGTGATCACGCGCGGCAAGACCGAGGTCGCGCGGCTGATCGCGCATCGGATGACGCGTGAAGCGAAGGTGATCGACGCGCTCGAACGCCTGGCCGGAGCGACGGTGGAAGAACTCGTCCGCCTCGCCTACGACGACGTCGATCCGATCCTGCATCCGGTGGCGATGCGCTCGCTGAGCGCGCACCTGCTCAAGCTGCGCGACGAGCGGCGCGCGAGCGTCGACCCCGCGGGGCGCTGGGCAATGTCCTGAGCGGGCACGGCGGACGGCGCGCTGCGCCGCCCGCCGCGCTTCGTCAGGCGGACGCTTCGCTGGCGGCCGCGTCGTCGGCTGCCGCGGCCTTCATCGACAGGCGCAGGCGCCCCTTGTCGTCGGCTTCGATGACCTTGACGCGCACGCTCTGCCCTTCCTTGACGTAGTCCGACACCTGGTTCACGCGCTCGTTGGCGATCTGCGAGACGTGCAGCAACCCGTCGCGCCCGGGCATGACCTGCACGATCGCGCCGAAATCGAGGATCTTCAGCACGGTGCCGTCGTAGATGCGCCCGATCTCGACTTCGGCGGTCAGGTCCTCGATGATCTTCTGCGCACGTTTCGCCGCATTGCCGTCGACCGCAGCGATCGTGATCGAGCCGTCGTCCTGGATGTCGATCTGCGTGCCGGTGCTCTCGGTGATCTGGCGGATCGTCGCGCCGCCCTTGCCGATCACGTCGCGGATGCGTTCCGGATTGATCTTCATCGTGTACATGCGCGGCGCGAAATCGGAGAGATCCTCGCGTGCCCCGCCGATCGCCTGCTGCATCAGGCCGAGGATGTGCATGCGGCCTTCGCGCGCCTGCGCGAGCGCGACCTGCATGAT
>CAYZYC010000129.1:0-6478 GCA_964481165.1 uncultured Limnobacter sp.
GCATCCTGCACGTGTCGGCGAAGGACAAGGCCACCGGCAAGGAGAACAAGATCACCATCAAGGCGAACTCGGGCCTGACCGAAGCCGAGATCGACAAGATGGTCAAGGACGCCGAAGCGAATGCCGCAGAGGATCACAAGCGCGTCGAATTGACGAACGCGCGCAACCAGGCCGATGCGCTGGTGCATTCGGTGCGAAAATCGCTCGCCGATTACGGCGACAAGGTCGACGCCGAAGAGAAGACGAAGATCGAGGAGGCCCTGAAGGCGACCGAGGAATCGCTGAAGTCCGACGACAAGGACGACATCGAGGCGAAGACCAACGCGCTGATGGCGGCTTCGCAGAAGCTGGGCGAGTTGATGTACGCGCAGGCGCAGGCCGAGGCCGGCGCACAGCCCGGAGCCGAAGGCCCGGCCGACGGCGCTGCGCAGTCGGAGCGCGCGAAGGACGACGACGTGGTCGACGCCGACTTCAAGGAAGTCAAGCGCGACTGAACCCGCGATAACGAAACATGCCCAAACGCGATTACTACGAAGTCCTGGGGGTAGCGAAGAACGCGACCGACGAGGAGATCAAGAAGGCCTATCGCAAGCTGGCGATGAAGTACCACCCGGACCGCAATCCGGACAGCAAGGACGCGGAGGCGCATTTCAAGGAGGCCAAGGAAGCCTACGAGATGCTCTCCGATCCGGCGAAGCGCGATGCCTACGATCGCTACGGGCATGCGGGCGTCGATCCGAACGCGGGGGGCTTCGCCGGCGGACAGGGTTACGGCGGATTCGCCGACGTGTTCGGCGACATCTTCGGCGACATCTTCGGTGGCCAGCGCGCGGGTGGCCGCAGCAACGTCTACCGCGGCGCCGACCTGCGATACGCGATGGAGGTCTCGCTCGAGCAGGCCGCGAACGGATACACGTCCGAGATCCGCGTGCCGGGGTGGGAGCCGTGCGAGACCTGCCACGGCAGCGGCGCGAAGCCGGGCACGAAGCCGAAGGTGTGCCACGGGTGCAACGGCCAGGGCTCGGTTCGCGTGCAGCAGGGATTCTTCTCGATCCAGCAGACGTGTCCCACGTGCCACGGCAGTGGCAAGGTGATTCCCGATCCGTGCACCGCCTGCGAAGGCGCGGGGCGCGTGAAGAAGAGCAAGACGCTCGAGGTGCGCGTCCCGGCGGGCATCGACGACGGGATGCGCATCCGCTCGGCGGGCAACGGCGAGCCGGGAGTCAACGGCGGGCCTCCGGGCGACCTGTACGTCGAGATCCGCGTGCGCGAGCACTCGGTCTTCAAGCGCGACGGTGACGACCTGCACTGCGAAGTGCCGGTCTCGGTGACGACCGCAGCGCTCGGCGGCGTGGTGGAGATCCCCACGCTGCACGGCGGCGCCGAGATCGAGTTGCCCGAAGGCACGCAGACCGGCAAGCAGTTCCGCCTTCGCGGCAAGGGCATCAAGGGCCTGCGTTCGAGCTATCCCGGCGACCTCTATGCGCATGTGCTCGTCGAGACGCCGGTGCGTCTCACCGACAAGCAGAAGGAGATCCTGCGCGAGCTCGACGCGTCGCTGAAGGACCCGAAGCACAGCCCGCAGACGAAGAACTGGATGGATCGCGTCAAGGAGTTCTTCCAGTGAGCTTCCGGGCGGCCTGCGCGTGAAGCTCACCTTCGCCGGCGCAGCCGACACGGTCACCGGCTCGCGGTTCCTGCTCGACGAAGGCGATACGAAGCTGCTCGTCGACTGCGGGCTGTTCCAGGGTTTCAAGAAGCTGCGCCAACGGAACTGGTCGCCTTTCGTCACGCCGCCCGCGTCGATCGACGCGGTCGTACTCACGCACGCGCATCTCGACCATTCCGGATGGCTTCCCGCGCTCGTACGCGAAGGTTTCGGTGGCCCCGTCTTCGCCACCGAGGGTACGCGCGAGCTCGCCGGACTGCTGCTGCGCGACAGCGCGCGGCTGCAGGAAGAGGAGGCCGAGTTCGCCAACCGGCACGGCTTCTCGAAGCACCAGCCGGCGCTGCCGCTGTACGACATTGCCGACGCCGAGCGCGCGTTGTCGCGCTTTCGCGCGCTGCGCTTCGGTGCCGAGTTCGACACCGGCGTCGCCGGCCTGCGGTCGCGTTTCGTACCGGCGGGGCACCTGCTCGGCGCGGCGAGCGTCGTCCTGCGTCGTGGCGCGCGCACTCTGGTCTTCAGCGGCGACCTCGGACGCGACGACGATCTCGTCCAGCACGCGCCGCAGGTGCCGGAAGCGGCCGACACGCTCGTCATCGAGTCGACCTATGGCGACCGGGTGCACGCACCCCTCGACGACGCACTGGCGCAGCTCGCGCGCGTGGTTCGCGATACGGCCGCGCGCGGCGGCACCGTGCTGATCCCGTCGTTCGCCGTCGGCCGCGCGCAGGCGCTGCTCGTCGCCTTGCACCGGCTGCGCGAGGCCGGCTCCATTCCCGAGCTTCCCGTCTACCTCGACAGTCCGATGGCGATCAGCGCCACGCGGCTGTACCGGCGCTTCAACGCCGAGCATCGGCTCGACGACGCCGAGTGCGAGGCGATCTATCGGGGTGCGCGCTTCGTCAACACGCCCGACGAGTCGAAGGCGCTTGCGCGACAGCGCGTGCCATCGATCCTGATCTCCGCCAGCGGCATGGCCACCGGCGGACGCGTGCTGCATCACCTGAAGCGCCTGCTGCCCGATCCGTCCAACCACGTCGTCTTTGCCGGTTTCCAGGCCGGCGGCACGCGCGGCGCGCATCTGGTGGCCGGCGTGCGCGAGGTCAAGATCCACGGCGCCTGGCATCCGGTGAACGCGTCGGTCACGCAGATCGACGGTTTTTCCGCGCATGCCGACGCCGACGAGCTGATCGGCTGGATGCGGCGGCTGCGCAAGGCGCCGCGGCAGGTCTACGTCGTGCATGGCGAGCCCGACGCGGCCGACCGGCTGCGGCATCGGATCGCCGAGGAGCTCGGCTGGCCGGCGCGCGTGCCGGAGCACGGCGAGACGGTGGACGTGCCGCTCTGATTCTCGCGGCCGGTGCCGGGAGGCGGCGCGATCTCGTCGGGGCTGGGGTACATTCGGGGCAATGGAAACCGTCTCGTTCCGCCGTCCGGTCGGCCAGCGCAAGGGGCGGCAGGTGCGGCCCGAAGCGCGCGAGCGCATCGACGCGCTCTTCGCCGACGCGCCGATGCGGCGCGACCTGCTGATCGAGCACCTGCATCGCATCCAGGACGCCGAAGGCCACCTGCCGGCCGCGCTGCTCGCGGCGCTGGCCGAGCGCATGCGGCTGTCGCTGGCCGAGGTGTTCGAGGTGGCGAGCTTCTATCACCATTTCGATGTGGTCGGCGAAGGCGAGACGCCTCCGCCCGCACTCACCGTGCGCGTCTGCGAGTCGCTGTCGTGCGAGCTCGCCGGCGCGCGAGCGCTGATCGAATCGCTGCCGGCGCGCCTGGGACGCGCCGTCCGCGTGCAGCCGGTGCCGTGCGTGGGGCGTTGCGCGCAGGCGCCGGCGGCGGTTGTCGGCCAGCGGCCGGTCGCGCCCGCGAGCGTCGAGCGCATCGAAGCGGCCATTGCGGACGGCCAACGCAACTGTCCGGTGCCCGATCCATCTGTCGGCGGGATCGCGGGACACGGTGACTACGAGACCTATCGCGCGAACGGCGGCTACCGGCAGCTCGCGCGCGTGCTGGCCCAGCCCGCGGGCGGGCCGGTCGACCCGTCGACGCACCAGGCGGTGCTCGCCGAGCTCGAATCGTCGGCACTGCGCGGACTGGGCGGCGCGGGCTTTCCGGCCGCGCGCAAGTGGCGCACGGTGGCCGCGCAGCCCGGTCCGCGTTTGCTCGTCGTCAACGCCGACGAGGGCGAGCCCGGTACCTTCAAGGATCGGCACTACCTGGAGCGCGCACCGCACCGCATGCTCGAAGGCATGCTGATCGCCGCAACGGTCGTCGGCTGCGATGCGTGCTACGTGTACCTGCGCGACGAGTACGCCGGAGTGCGTGCATTGCTCGAACGCGAGATCGACGCGTTGCGCGCGCGGCCGCCGGTCGACGCGCCGCTTCCCGCGATCCACCTGCGACGCGGCGCGGGCGCCTATATCTGCGGCGAGGAGAGCGCGCTGATCGAGTCGATCGAAGGAAAGCGCGGCATGCCGCGCCTGCGTCCGCCGTACGTTGCCGAGGTCGGCCTCTTCGGCCGCCCCACGCTCGCGCACAACGTCGAGACGTTGCACTGGGTTCCGGAGATCCTCGAGCGCGGCGCGAACTGGTTTGCGTCGCACGGTCGGCGTGGCCGGCGCGGGCTGCGCACCTTCTCGGTGTCGGGGCGCGTGCGCGAGCCGGGCGTGAAGCTCGCGCCGGCCGGCATCAGCCTGCGTGAGCTCGTCGACGAGCACTGTGGCGGAATGGCTCCGGGACACGAGCTCTACGCGTGGCTGCCGGGCGGCGCATCCGGCGGCATCCTGCCCGCGTCGCTCGCCGACGAGCCGCTCGACTTCGACACGCTGCAGCCGCACGGCGCGTTCATCGGCTCGGCTGCGGTCATCGTGCTGTCGCAGCACGACTCTGCGGTCGATGCGGCGCGCAACCTGATGGCGTTCTTTCGCAGCGAGTCCTGCGGGCAGTGCACGCCGTGCCGCGTCGGCACCGCGAAGGCGCTCGAGCGCATGCACGAGAAGCGCTGGGACGCGCCGTTGCTCGGAGAGCTGTCGAGCGCGATGATCGATGCGTCGATCTGCGGGCTGGGGCAGGCGGCGCCGAATCCGATGCTCTCGGTGCTGCGCTGGTTTGCGCACGAGGTGCAGAAGTCGTGAACGACGCTGCCGCTACCGAACGCACGCGCACCGTAGACGCCGACGCGGCGACGATCGAGTTCGAGCTCGACGGGCAGCGCGTCGACGCGCATGCCGGCGAGACCATCTACGAGGCCGCGCGCCGCCACGGCACGACGATCCCGACCCTGTGCCGCCACGAGGGCTATCGACCCGACGGCAACTGCCGCGCCTGCGTCGTCGAGATCGACGGCGAGCGCGTCCTCGCGCCGTCGTGCTGCCGTGCGCCGGCGGCCGGAATGAAGGTGCGCAGCGCGAGCGAACGCGCGCGCGCCGCGCAGCGCATGGTCTTCGAGCTGCTGCTCGCCGATGCACCGGCGCAGCCGCATCGCGAGGACTCCGAGCTTGCGCATTGGGCGCGAACGCTCGGCGTCGAGCGCTCGCGCTTTGCCGCGCGCGCGCAGCCGCTTCCCGACTTCAGTCATCCCGCGATCGCCGTGCAGCTCGATGCGTGCATCCAGTGCACGCGCTGCGTGCGCGCGTGCCGCGAAGAGCAGGCCAACGACGTGATCGGCTATGCGGGCCGCGGCGACGCGGCGCGCATCGTGTTCGACTTCGGCGATCCGATGGGCGCGTCGACCTGCGTCGGCTGCGGCGAGTGCGTGCAGGCGTGCCCCACCGGCGCGTTGATGCCGAGACTGCTCGGGGAAGTCGACCCGCCTGCGCGCGCGGGCGACGTCGCGCCGCGCGCGGCCGAACGCCGCGTCGATTCGCTGTGCCCGTTCTGCGGCGTCGGCTGTCAGCTGACGTACCACGTCTCGGGCAACCGCATCCGCTACGTCGAGGGCCGCGACGGCCCGGCGAACCACGGGCGGCTGTGCGTGAAAGGGCGCTTCGGTTTCGATTACGCATCGAGTCGCGACCGGCTCGACGTGCCGCTCGTGCGTCGCGAAGGCGCCGCGAAGAACACCGAGTTCGGTCGCGTGCCCGCCGACTGGCGCGACCAGTTCCGCGAGGCCAGCTGGGACGAAGCGCTGGCGATCGCCAGCGGCGGGCTTGCGCGCATCCGCGACACGCTGGGCGCCGATGCGCTGGCCGGCTTCGGATCGGCGAAGGGCAGCAACGAGGAGGCGTACCTCTTCCAGAAGCTGGTGCGCACCGGCTTCGGCACGAACAACGTCGATCATTGCACGCGCCTGTGTCACGCATCCTCCGTCGCCGCACTGCTCGAGGGCATCGGTTCGGGCGCGGTGTCGAACCCGGTTTCCGACGTGCTGAAGGCGGACTTCATCCTCGTCATCGGCTCCAACCCCACGGTGAATCATCCGGTGGCGGCGACCTGGATCAAGAACGCCGTGCGTCGCGGCACGACGCTGGTCGTCGCCGATCCGAAGCGCAACGATCTGGCGCGGCACGCGTCGACGGTCCTGCAGTTCACGCCCGGAGCCGACGTCGCGCTGCTCGACGCGATGCTGCACGAGATCGTCTTCGGCGGTTTCGTCGATCGCGAGTTCGTAGCCGCGCGCACTGTCGAGTTCGAGTCGCTGCGCGAACGCATCGAGCCGTTCAGTCCCGAGCGGATGGCGCCCGTCTGCGGCATCGATGCTGCCACCATTCGCGCGGTCGCGCAGCAGTACGCGACCAGCCGCGCGTCGATGATTCTCTGGGGCATGGGCGTCTCGCAGCACGTGCACGGCACCGACAATGCGCGCTGCCTGAT
>CAYZYC010000130.1:0-4169 GCA_964481165.1 uncultured Limnobacter sp.
CGCAAGCTCACCCCCGCGCGCGCCCCCCGATCTTCGACTCCTTGCCCGCGATCAGCTTCCCGATGTTCGTGCGGTGCCGCCAGATCAGCAGCGCGCTCATCACGGCGACAGCCAGGCCGATCGGTCCGGGGCCGAACAGGAACAGGTACCACAGCGGCGCGAACACCGCGGCAGTCAATGCAGCGAGCGACGAGTAACGAAAGAAGAACGCGACGATGATCCACGTCGCGATCGTCCCGATTCCGAGGATCGGATGCAGCGCGAGCAGCACGCCCGCCGCGGTCGCCACGCCCTTGCCTCCGGCGAAGCGATGGAAAACCGGGTAGAGGTGGCCGACGAAGACCGCCAGCGCTACGAGCGCGATCGTCGTATCGCCGAATCCGTATCGCTCGGCGAAGACGCGCGCGAGATACACGGCGAACCATCCCTTGGCTGCATCGCCGAGCAGCGTGAGTACCGCGGCGGCCCGGTTGCCGCTGCGCAGCACGTTCGTCGCTCCGGGGTTCTTCGAGCCGTAGCTGCGCGGATCGGCGAGCCCCATCACCCGGCTGACGACGACCGCGAAGGAAACGGAACCGATCAGGTATGCGAGCAGTACGGCGAGCGGCGACGCCACGGTCTGCATGGAATCTCCCCGGCGAATCGATCGGCGCGAGTGTACCGGCTGGCGACGCGGAATCGAATCACCTGCCGCATCCGCGCCCCGCGCACAGGGTTCATGCGTCGAGCGCGCGCTGCACCGGAGTCGCGGCGAGCATCATGCGTCGAGCGCGCACTGCACCGGCGTGGCGGCGAGCAGTTCGACCAATACCGGCGCTGCGATCGAAACCAGGTAGCCGCGACGTCCACCGTTGATGTAGATCCGCGGCAACTGCAGCACGCTCTCCTCGACGAACACCGGCATCGGCTTGCGCAGGCCGAACGGAGACGTCCCGCCGACGAGAAACCCGGTGTGCCGCTGCGCGACCGCGGGATCGCACGGCTCGACTCCCTTGCGTCCGATCTGTCGTGCGAGGCGCTTCGTCGACACCTTGCGATCTCCGTGCATCAGCACGATCAGCGGTCGCGCGTTCTCGTCCTGCATCACCAGCGTCTTCACTACCGCGTGCTCGTCGACACCGAGCTGACGGGCCGACTCGCCGGTGCCACCGTGTTCGACGTAGTCGTACGGATGTTCGCCGAAGTCGACGCCGTGCCGGCGCAGGAACTGCGTCGCGGGCGTCTCCGAAACGTGTCGCGTCATTGCGGCGCAGCCGGGTACAGGCCGAGCGTCTGCGCGTGCAGCCGAGCCAGGCCGAACAGCGCATCGACGTTCGGCGTCGCGATCCCGACCGCGCGTCCGATCTCGGCGACGATCGCGACGAGCGCATCGAGCTCGACCGGCTTGCCCATCTCGACGTCCTGCAGCATCGACGTGCGGAAGGCGCCGAGCCGGCGCGTGACCTCGTGGCGCTGCTCGGGCGTCGTCGCGATCGGCAGTCCGATTCGCTCGCCGATTGCCGATGCTTCGAGCATCGTCGCCGTGACGAAGGCGCGAACGAGCGGATCGTCGAGCACCCGGTCGAGAGTGGCTCCGGTGAGCGCCGAGATCGGGTTCATCGTCATGTTGCCCCACAGCTTGAACCAGACGTCCTGCTGGATTCTCTGCGAGGTCTCGACTTCGAAACCGGCGCGGCGCAGGCAGTCGGCAACGCGCTGCGTGCGTTCGTCCTCGCGCTGGGTGCGTTCGCCTGCGCCGCCCGACGGCTCGCCGACGATCAACCGGTTTCCGCTCGCGTGATGCACGACGCCCGGCGCGGACGTCCAGCACGCCAGGTGCACTACGCAGCCGAGCACGCGCTCGACCGGGATGGCCCTCGCGATTTCGTGCTCCGGATCGATCGAACGCCATTCGCGCGCGGCGAGTGCAGCGTCGAGGCCGTGGAAGAACCACCACGGCACGCCGTTCATCGCCGACAGCACGATCGTCTGCGGTCCCAGCAACGGCGCGATCCGTCGCGCTGCTTCGCGCAGTCCCGTCGTCTTCACCGAGACGATGACGAGATCCTGGGCTCCGAGTTCGGCGGGATCCTCGGCCGCCGCCATCGGCACCGACATCGGATTGCCGGATGCGGTCCCCGGCGCTTCGTGCAGCAGCAGTCCGTCGCGCCGCAACGCGCGCAGCGTTTCACCGCGCGCGACCGCGCAGACCGATTCGCCGGCGGCGACCAGCCGCGCGGCGAACAGTCCGCCGACCGCTCCCAGTCCATAGACACAGACACGCATGGTTCGCTCCCGATGCCGACCCGCTTCGTCGTCACCGCGAGCAGTGTGCCGCAACCGACCGAATCAGTCCGGCGCTTCGTGCGGATCGGTGATGAAGCCGATCCGCGGCAGCCCGTTGCGCGCGGCCTGCGACATCACCCGCGCGAGCACTTCGTACGAAGTCCGGCGATCGGCGCGGATCAGCAGTTCGGCCTGCGGCGTGCGCTGTCCCGCCTCGGCCATTCGCGCACGCAGGCCCTCGTCGTCGACCCGCTCGCCGTTCCACGCGACGTTTCCTTCCGCGTCGATCTCGAGGCGCAGCGGCTCCTCGATGGTCGTCGTCGGCGAACTCGCCGCGCGCGGCAGTTCGAGCCGCACCGAGTGCGTAAGCAGCGGTGCCGTGACCATGAAGATGACCAGCAGCACCAGCATCACGTCGATCAGCGGGACCATGTTGATCTCGGCGATCGGATCCTCGTCGTCGTCGCCGCCGGCCGTCGAGAACGACATCGCTTCAGCTTCCGGTCGCCGCGGCTTCGCGTGCGAGCCCCGTTCGCGGCTCGTGCTGCCGCGCTGCGGGCGCCGGCAGTGCGGCTCCCGTGCCGAGCGAATCGAAGAGATCGGCGGCGAAGGCTTCGAGGTCGTTGCGCAGGTTGCGCCGTACGCGCGCAAACGCGTTGTACGCGGCAGCAGCCGGGATCGCCACGGCGAGCCCGATGCCCGTCATGATCAGTGCTTCGCCGACCGGGCCCGCGACCTGGTCGAGCGCGGCGCTGCCGCTGGTGCCGATCGCGAGCAGCGCATTGTGGATTCCCCAGACCGTGCCGAACAGCCCGACGAACGGTGCGGTCGACGCCACGGTGGCGAGGAAGGTCTGTCCGCGTTCGATCGGGCGAACTTCGTCGGTGATCGCTCGACCGAGCGTGCGCGACAGATAGTCGTCGAGACCGGCCTCGTCCATGCGGCGCCGCGCCGTGCCCGCCGCACCGTGCCGGTCGATCGCGTCGAATGCGCGCAGCAGGACACGCGAGAACGGATCGTCGGCGCCGCGCTCGCGCGCCGCCTGCACGGTCGCTTCGAGGCTCGCCTGCGCGCGCGCGCCGGCGAGGAACGAACGGCTTCGCCTGCGCGACTGCATCGATTGCAGCGCCTTCGCGGCGATCCAGTACCAGCTGCCGATCGACATGCCGACCAGCAGCACCAGCACGGTCCATGCAACCGGATCGGCGTTATCCAGGAAATGGGCGATGCCCAGGCTTTCGTTCATCGTGCGCTGCGGCCCTTCGATGGGTCGTTCAACCGTTGTTCAGCCGGAAATGCACCGGTACCAGCACCCAGGCGGCAACGGGTTCCTTGCCGCGACGCGCCGGAACGAAGGTCCAGGAGCGAACGGCGTCCAGGGCTGCCGAATCGAGGCGCCGGAAACCCGACGAGGTGCCGACGGCGACTTCCGACGGGCGACCGTCCGGCTGCACGAAGACCCGCAGCACCACGAGTCCCTGCTCGCGCATCCGGCGCGCGATCGACGGATACACCGGCGCGGGATTGCGCAGGTACGCCGCGTCCGAACGCGGCAGCGTGATCGGCACCGCTGCCGGTGGCCCCACGGGGGCTGCCGACGCGACGGTGTTCGGTAGAGCGGCGCTCGCCGCCGGAGCGGGATCCGCCGGTGCCGGACTACGCGAAGTCTCGGCGACCGGCGATGTCGCAGGCGCAGCGGCGTGCTCGAGCGGCGACACCGGTTCGGCGGCCTCGGCCACGGGCGCCGGAGCCGGAAGCGGCGGTGCAGCCACCGGCCTGGACGGCTCGACCGGCTCGGACCGCTCGACCTGCTGCACGATGCGCGGCTCGCGCACGACGCGCTTTCGCGCACGTTCCGGCTTCGGGGGCGGCGGTTTGCGCTCGACACGCGGCTCGGGCTTCGG
>CAYZYC010000130.1:4269-6470 GCA_964481165.1 uncultured Limnobacter sp.
CTCGACGCGCTGCTCCTGCGGTTGCGGTGCCGCCGCGACCGGCGCCGGCGGCGCGACCTGCACGAAGCGCACCGCGAGCGGCTGCGGTGCCGTGCGCGCAGGCGTGCCGAGGCCGGCCCAGAGCAGCCAGCCGATACCGGCGTGCACGAGCAGCGTCGTGCCGGCGCCTGCTGCGCACGAGCGCAGCGCTCCCGGCAATGGTCTCCTGCGGCGGTGGAAGCATTGCATCGGGCCGCAGTTTAATACGAATCCTTCTCATTCCTCTTGATCTACCGCAGGTTCCGGCACGTCGAGCGCCGCGCGCAGCATCTCGATGAAGGCAGAGGTGCGCGTCGGAAGCAGCCTTCGTCCCGGCGTGACCGCCCACACGGTCATCGACGGCAAACACCATTGCGGCAGCACGCGTTCGAGCAGCCCCTGCTCGACGAGCGGTTGCGCGAACCGTTCCGACAAAGCGGCGATCCCCATTCCGTGCGCCGCAAGCGTTCGTTGCAGCGCCATCGAGTTGGCAGCGAGCGGCCCGACGGGCAGCCCTTCCCAGGTCTCGGCGCCGCGCGTCAGCCGCCACGGCTGCGCTTCGCCGTTGCTCGCGATCAGGCGCATTCCGGTGTGCGCGAGCAGGTCGGCGGGCGCCCGCGGAACGCCGCGTTGCGACAGATATGCACGACTCGCGTAGAGCCCGTGCGGGAGGTCGACCATGCGCCGGGCGACCAGCGTCGTGTCGTCGGGCAACCGGCCGGCGACCCGCACCGCCAGGTCGAAGCGCTCGGCGACCAGGTCGACGCGGCGCGCCGACATGTCGAGTTCGAGCCGCACCGCCGGATGACGCGCGGCGAACTGCAGCAGGAACGCGACGAGGTCGAGTTCGACGAAGAAATCCGGCGGCGACGACACACGCAGCACACCCTGCGGCGTCGACTGCCGGTGCTGCGCGAGCGCGCTCGCCGCCTGCACTTCGTCGAGCAGGCGCCGCGCGTGTTCGAGGATGCGCTCGCCGAATTCGGTCAACGCCAGCCGGCGCGTCGTACGCACCAGCAGGCGCTCGCCCAGCCGCGATTCCAGCGCGCCGACGCGCCTGGAGATCGTCGCCTTCGGCAATCCGCAGCGTTCGGCGGCGCGCGAAAAGCTTCCCGCCTCGACGACGAGCGCGAACAGAGCCAGATCGTCGGCGTCCAGGTTCATCGGCTTCCCCTTGAATCGTCTATTAGAACTATTATTGGAACAATGTTACTCGTTTGACGATCTTCCGGCTCATCCATCAACTCAATATAGTGGACCCACTCACCTACGGAGCACGACCATGAAGATCCTGCAAATCAATGCCAGCGCCCGCAGCGAAGGAAGCAATTCGACGCGCATCGCCGACTCGATCACGGCCCGGCTGAAGACGCTGCACCCCGGCGCGGCGCTCGAAATCCGCGACCTCGCCCGCGATCCGCACCCGGCGCTCGACGAAACGGCGCTTGCCGCCTTGTTCACGCCGGCGGAGCAGCGCACCGCGGAACAGGCGGCGCGCGTGGCGCTCGACGACGCGGTGATCGCACAGGTCCAGTCGGCCGATGCGATCGTGATCGGCGTGCCGATGTACAACTTCGGCATCCCGACCCAGTTGAAGGCATGGATCGATGCGATCGCGCGCGCCGGCCTGACCTTTCGATACACCGCCGCAGGACCCGAAGGCCTGATCGTCGGCAAGAAGGTCTACGTCGCCCTCGCCCGCGGCGGGCTGTATCGTGATACGCCTGCCGACACGCAGGTGCCGTACCTGAAGACGGTGCTCGGTTTCCTCGGCATGACCGACATCGAGTTCGTCTACGCCGAAGGTTTCGCGATGGGCGAGGAGTCGGCAGCCCAGGCCATCGAGCAGGCACAGGCGCAGATCGACGCGATCGCCGTCGCGACACCCGAACGGCTCGCAGCCTGACCGGGCCGGTTTTCGATCGGCCGATCGGCCCGCCGGGGTCGGCTCCACGGCGGGCCGCCCGGCGCCTGCACCAGGGAGGTACGTAGTCCATGCCCAGCGAATCCGGAACCATTGCCGCGTCCGATTCCCGGCCGGAAGCCCGCCCGAACGCGACGCCGCGTCGCGTCGAACGCATCGTTCGCGGCGTTCCGACGTCGGACGGCGCCGGCGTGCGGCTGACCCGCCTGCTCACGCAGGACCTGCAGCGCCGGCTCGACCCGTTCCTGATGCTCGATGC
>CAYZYC010000131.1:0-6332 GCA_964481165.1 uncultured Limnobacter sp.
CGAGGACGAGAAGATCCGCTTTCGCGACATCCAGGCGCAGCCGCGCAAGATCATCTCGTCGCCGACCTGGTCGGGCCTCGAGAGCGAGAAGGTCTCGTACAACGCCGGCTACACGAACGTGCACGAGCTGATTCCGTGGCGCACGCTGAGCGGGCGCCAGCAGTTCTACCAGGACCACCCGTGGATGCGCGATTTCGGCGAGGGCTTCGTCTCGTACCGTCCGCCGGTGGACATGAAGGCGGTCGGCACGGTGATCGGGCGCAAGCCCAACGGCAACGCCGAGATCGCGTTGAACTTCATCACGCCGCACCAGAAGTGGGGCATCCATTCGACGTACAGCGACAACCTGATGATGTTGACGCTGAACCGCGGCGGGCCGGTGGTCTGGCTCTCCGAAGACGATGCGCGCGAGGCGGGGATCGTCGACAACGACTGGGTGGAGCTCTTCAACGCCAACGGCGCGATCGCCGCGCGCGCGGTCGTCAGCCAGCGGGTCAACCGCGGCATGGTGCTGATGTACCACGCGCAGGAGAAGATCATCAACACGCCGGGGTCGGAGATCACCGGCATGCGCGGCGGCATCCACAACTCGGTCACGCGCGTGGTGCTCAAGCCCACGCACATGATCGGCGGGTACGCGCAGTACAGCTACGGCTTCAACTACTACGGGACCATCGGCACCAACCGCGACGAGTTCGTCGTCGTGCGCAAGATGGCGAAGGTCGACTGGCTCGACGAACCGGCGGCGGCAACGTCGGGCGCAGCGGTCGCGACGGGAGCGAAAGCATGAAGATCCGCGCACAGATCGGCATGGTGCTGAACCTGGACAAGTGCATCGGCTGCCACACCTGTTCGGTCACCTGCAAGAACGTCTGGACCAACCGGCCCGGAATGGAATACGCGTGGTTCAACAACGTCGAGACGAAGCCCGGAATCGGCTACCCGAAGGAGTGGGAGAACCAGGACCGGTGGAACGGCGGCTGGGTGCGCCGCGCCGACGGCTCGCTCGTGCCGCGCCAGGGAGGCAAGTGGCAGCTGCTGATGCGCATCTTCGCCAACCCGAACCTGCCGCAGATCGACGACTACTACGAACCCTTCACCTTCGACTACGACCACCTGCAATCGGCACCCGAGATGAAGGCCGCGCCCACGGCGCGTCCGCGCAGCCTGATCACCGGCGAGCGCATGCAGAAGATCGAATGGGGCCCGAACTGGGAGGAGATCCTCGGCGGCGAATTCTCGGGGCGCTCGAAGGATCGGAACTTCGACGACGTGCAGAAGGAGATCTACGGGCAGTTCGAGAACACCTTCATGATGTATCTGCCCCGGCTGTGCGAGCACTGCCTGAACCCGACCTGCGTCGCGTCGTGCCCGTCGGGGTCGATCTACAAGCGCGAGGAGGACGGCATCGTCCTCATCGACCAGGACAAGTGCCGCGGCTGGCGCATGTGCGTCTCGGGCTGCCCCTACAAGAAGATCTACTACAACTGGAAGAGCGGCAAGGCCGAGAAGTGCATCTTCTGCTATCCGCGCATCGAGGCGGGGCAGCCGACGGTGTGTTCGGAGACCTGCGTCGGGCGCATCCGCTATCTCGGCGTGCTGCTCTACGACGCCGATCGCATCGAGTCGGCGGCTAGCGTCGCCGACGAGCGCGCGCTGTACGAAGCGCAACTCGGCGTCTTCCTCGATCCCGAAGACCCGAAGGTGATCGAGCAGGCGCGAGCCGATGGAATCCCCGACGCCTGGCTCGACGCCGCACGCGCCAGCCCCGTCTACCGGATGGCGGTCGACTGGAAGGTCGCGCTTCCGCTGCATCCGGAGTACCGCACGCTGCCGATGGTCTGGTACGTGCCGCCGCTGTCGCCGATCTCGTCGGCCGCGCAGGCGGGTCACATCGGCGCCAACGGCCAGATTCCCGACGTCGCGCAGTTGCGCATTCCGGTGCAGTACCTGGCGAACCTGCTCACCGCGGGCGACACGTCGCCCGTCGTGCGTGCGCTCGAGCGGATGCTCGCGATGCGCGCGTTCCAGCGCGACCTGCACGTCGAGGGGCGCGAGAACCGGGAGGTGCTCGCGCAGGCCGGTCTGACCGTGGAACAGGTGCAACGCATGTACCGCGTGATGGCGATCGCCGATTACGAGGACCGCTTCGTGATCCCGACCACGCACCGCGAATACGCCGAAAACGCCTTCGACGTGCGCGGCGGCTGCGGCTTCTCGTTCGGCAACGGCTGCTCGGAAGGCACGAGCGAGACGAGCCTGTTCGGCGCCGGCAAGCGAAGAACGATACCCGTGAAGGCCACGCTGTGAGGACGAACGCGATGGACCCGAGCCGAACGCTGCGCGCTCTCGCGCTGCTGCTCGCCTATCCCGACGCACGCCTGCGGGCGCTGCTGCCCATGCTGGGCGCGCACTTCGAAGCCGATCGTGCCTGCAGTGCCGAGGTACGCGAGGCGCTCGTCGCGCTGGTCGCGCATCTGCGCAGCCGCGATCCGTACGAGATCGAGGCCGACTACGTCGACTGCTTCGACCGCGGACGAGCGACGTCGCTGCTGCTCTTCGAGCACGTGCACGCCGACTCGCGCGATCGCGGCCAGGCGATGGTCGACCTGTTGGCGACCTACGAGCAGGCAGGCCTGCGGCTGGCGCCGGGGCAGCTGCCCGACTGGCTGCCGGCCGTGCTCGAGTTCGCGTCGACGCAGCCGCCGAAGCTCGCGCGCGCCTTCCTCGGCGAGCTAGCGCCGTTGCTCAATGCGCTGTACGCGGCGCTCGCCGCGCGGCGCAGCCGCTACGCCGCGCCGATCGCCGCCGCGCTCGAGCTCGCCGGCGAGCGTGTGCGTGCGGTCGCGCTGCCGCCCGACGAGCCGATCGACCAGGCCTGGGCCGAGCCGCCTGCCTTCGGCGGCTGCTCGACGCGCGGGCAGGCGCGGCCGGACGGCACGCAGGTCGTACGCGTCGTGCGCAGCACGTCGCGAACCGCGCCCAGCACACCGGAGCAACCGGCATGAACGCCATCGACCACTTCTTCTTCGGCCTGTACCCGTACCTGTGCCTGACGGTGTTCTTCGTCGGCAGCTGGATCCGATTCGATCGCGACCAGTACACCTGGAAGAGCGACTCGTCGCAGCTGCTGCGCGCCGGGTCGCTGCGCTGGGGCAACAACCTGTTCCACGCGGGCGTGCTGTTCCTGTTCTTCGGGCACTTCTTCGGCATGCTCACGCCGCATTTCGTCTACGAGCCCTTTCTCGGCGCGGGAACCAAGCAGGTGATCGCGATGGCGAGCGGCGGCATCGCCGGCGTGCTGGCGATCGTGGGGCTCACGCTGCTGCTGTCGCGCCGGCTCGGGGATGCGCGCATCCGCGCCGTCTCGAGGAAGAGCGACGTGTTCCTGTTGTGGCTGCTCTGGATCCAGCTCGCGCTCGGGCTGGCGACGATCCCGCTGTCGGGGCAGCACCTGGACGGCAGCGTGATGCTGGTGCTTGCCGACTGGGCGCAGCGCGTCGTCACGCTGCGGCCCGGCGCCGTCGAGGCGGTCGCGCAGGTGAGCTGGGTGTTCAAGCTTCACATGGTGCTCGGCATGACGGTGTTCCTCGTGTTTCCGTTCACGCGGCTCGTGCACGTCTGGAGCGGCTTCGCGTCGATCGCCTACGTGCTTCGCCCGTACCAGCTGGTGCGCAGCCGGCGCCTGAACGTGCCCGCGTCGCATCGTGCGCCGGCGCGGCGCGCGGCAGCGGGTGCGCCGCGGATGCCGACGCCGGACGACGAAAGGCAAGACGTCGGCGCGCCGGCGTCGCCGGTCGGCGCGATGTCGGCAATGCAGGGCAGCGGGAGGCGCGGATGAACGCCGCGGACACGACATCCGATGCTGCGCCTGGTCCCCTCGAGGCGCACGAGGTGCGCCGGCGCGCGTGCATCGAACTGGTGCGCCGCGAAGCGCAGCGCAAGGGGTTGCTCGCCGCGGACGACCGGGCGGGCGACGACGGCAGCGTCAGCGAGGATGCCGCCGCGGCGATCGAGGCGCTGCTCGATCGCGCGCTGACGGTCGCCGAGCCCGACGACGAGGAATGCCGGCGCTACTACGCGACGCACGCCTCGCGCTTCGGCCGCGGCGAGCGCGTGCGCGCGCGCCACATCCTGTTCGCGGTCACGCCGGGAGTCGACCTGCGCGCGCTCACCGAACGTGCCGAGCGGCTGCTGCTCGAGCTGCGCTGCGCGCCGGATCGCGACGAGGCCTTCGCGCAGGCTGCCCACGAGAACTCGAACTGCCCGAGCGGTGCCGAAGGCGGCGAACTCGGCTGGATCGGCGCGGCCGATTGCGCGCCCGAGTTCGCCCGAGAGCTGTTCGACCGGCCCGAAACCGGCCTGCTGCCGCGCCTCGTGCGCAGCCGCTTCGGGCTGCACGTCGTCGATGTGTGCGAGCGCGAGCCGGCAGCGCAGCTGCCGTGGGAAGACGTGCGCGAAGCCGTCGCGCAGTCGTTGCGCCGGCAATCGTGGGCGACCGCGCTGCGGCGGTATCTCGACGGGCTCGCCCGGCCCCGGCCCGCCGTCACATCGCCACCGGCACCACCGCGCTGACCTCGATCTCCACTTTCGCGCGTTCTTCCATCAGCGCGACGACCTGCACCGCGGTCATCGCGGGGTAGTGGACCGTGCCTGCCGCGTCGGTCATGAACTCGCGGTAGGCGCTGCTCAGCGCCTTTCCGGCCGTCAGGTATTCGCGCCGGTCGGTCACGTACCACGTCATGCGCACGATGTGCTCGGGGCCGCCGCCGGCTTCGGTGAGCACCGCGCGGATGTTGGCGAGCGCCTGGCGCGCCTGCGCGGCGAAATCGTCGGTCTCGAACTCGCAGCGCTCGTTCCAGCCGATCTGTCCGGCGATCGATACCCAGGTACCGCGTGCGGCGATTCCGTTGGCGTAGCCGCGCGGCTGCGCCCAGCCTGCGGGCTGCAGGACGGTCTTGTTCATCGGGAGTTTCTCCAGGGGGCGATGCCGAATCCGCCGAGAATGCGTCGGAGATGCTGCGGCATCCGGAAAAATACTTTAGACTTAAAGCAAATTTCCCGCAACCCGCGGACAACTCGAGTCGGAGACACCTTCATGCGCATCGACGTGATCGGCGGCGGACCCGCCGGCCTCTACTCGGCAATCCTGTTCAAGAAATCGTTCCCCGACGCCGAGATCGACGTGGTCGAGCGCAACCGTCCCGACGACACCTTCGGCTTCGGCATCGTGCTGTCCGACGAGACGCTGGGCAACCTGAAGGCTTCCGACGAACCGACGCATCGCGACATCGCTGCGAACTTCGCGTACTGGGACGACATCTACGTCCAGTACAAGGGCGAGCTGCTGAAGTCGTCGGGACACGGCTTCTCGGGGATCGGCCGGCTCGCGCTGCTCCAGGTCCTGCAGCGCCGGTGCGTGGAGCTCGGCATCGACGTGCGATACCAGACCGAGGACCCGGGCGTGCACGCGCACCGCGGCGCGGATCTCGTCGTCGCCGCCGACGGAATCAACAGCGCCGTGCGCGAAGGATGGAAACAGCACTTCGAGCCGTCGGTCGACCAGCGCACGAACCGCTTCGTCTGGCTCGGCGCGAAGATGTCGCTGCCCGGCTTCTACTACAGCTTCCGCGAGGACGAGAACGGCGGCATCTGGAACATGCACGCGTACCAGTATCGTCCCGGCGAATGCACGATCGTCATCGAGACGACGAACGAGGCATTCCTCGCGTCGGGACTGACGGTCGAGGGCGAAGCGCAGACCGTCGCGCACATCGAGCGCCTCTTCGCCGACGACCTGAAGGGAGCGCGCGTGCTGGCCAATCGCTCGTTCTGGCGCCAGTTTCCGACGATCAGCTGCCGCACGTGGCGGTATCGCGACGGCGACACGCAGTTCGTGCTGATGGGCGATGCGGCGCACACCGCGCATTTCTCGATCGGCTCGGGAACCAAGCTCGCGCTCGAGGATGCGATCGCGCTGAACGAGGCGCTCGTCGCGCACCTCGGCGAGAGCAGGGGCGCCGGAAGCGACGCGGCGAAAATGGACGCTGCACTCGCCGCATACGAGGCGTCGCGTCGCGACGAAGTCGGCCGCATCCAGCACTCGGCGAACGTCTCGCTCGTCTGGTTCGAGAACGTGCGCCGTTTCTGGCACCTGTCGCCGATGCAGTTCAACGTGTCGCTGCTCACGCGCAGCAAGCAGATCACCTACGAGAACCTGCGGCTTCGCGACCCGTCGCTGGTCGGGCGCGCGACCGAGTGGTGGAATCGCACGCAGGCCGCGGCGCTCGGCATCGATGCGGGCGCGTCGGCGGGCGGCAATGGCGCATCGG
>CAYZYC010000132.1:0-6116 GCA_964481165.1 uncultured Limnobacter sp.
GCTGGCTCGTGCACTTCGCGCTCGTCGCGGCGATCCAGCCGCTGCTGCAGATGCGGCTGCCGTCGCCCGGGCTCGTTCCTGCCTGGCAGGCGGCCGGTGCGGCGCTGGTGCTGATGGCGGGATTCGGCGCCTGGCCGTTCCTGCGGCTCGCCGGCGTTCCGCCGTTGCGGGTGCTGCGTCGCGAGGTTGCCGGCGCACCGGCGTCGGCGTGGATTTCGGCTGCACTCGCGTCGGTTGCATTCGCGGCGTTGCTGTTCTGGTTCGCCGGCGACCGGCGCCTCGCGCTCTACGCGATCGGCGGCTTCGCGGTCGGCGCGCTCGTCTTCGTCGCCATCGCTTTCGGCGCCGTGCGCGTGCTCGCGCCGCTGCGGCACTCGGGGCTCGTCAGCGGCAGTCCGGCGTTGCGCCTGGCCTTCGCGTCGTGGTCGCGGCGTCGCGTATTGACCGTGGTGCAGACGGTCGCGCTGTCGGTGGGCCTGATGGCATTGCTGCTGTTGACGGTGACGCGCACCGACCTGATCGAGGGCTGGCGTAGAGCGAGCCCGCCCGATGCGCCGAACCGCTTCGTCGTGAACATCCAGCCCGATCAGGCGAAGGACGTGCGCGAAGTGCTCGCGGAGGCGGGCATCGGCTCGCCGGAGTTGTACCCGATGATCCGGGGGCGGCTCGTATCGGTCGACGGCAGGGCGGTGAGCCCCGAGGACTACGAAGACGATCGCGCGCAGCGTCTCGTCGATCGAGAGTTCAACCTGTCGTACGGCGAGCGCACGCCCGAGCACAACGCGATCGTGCAGGGACGCGAGTTCACGCCGGGGCAAAACGAGGTTTCGGTCGAACAGGGAATCCTCGACACGCTGGGCCTGTCGCCCGGCAGCGACCTCGGCTTCGACATCGCCGGCGAGATCGTGCACGCGCGCATCGCCAACGTTCGCCGCGTCGAATGGGATTCGATGAAGGTCAACTTCTTCATGATCCTGTCGCCCGAGGCGATCGAAGGCCGCCCGCAGACTTGGATCACCGCGTTTCACCAGCCTGCGAGCGCGGACCCCGTCGATCGGCGCCTGGTGCGGGAGTTTCCCAACCTCACCGTCTTCGATACCGGCAACATCCTTCGCCAGGTGCAGACGATGCTCGAGCAGGTCATCCGCGCGGTGCAGTTCCTGTTCGTGCTGACGCTGGCCGCCGGCATCGCCGTGTTGTGGGGCGCGCTGGCGAGCTCGCGCGACGAACGCGTCCGCGAGGCCGGGCTGATGCGCGCCCTCGGTGCTTCGGGGCGCCAGCTGGCGTCGGCGCAGCTGCTCGAGCTGATGTTCAGCGGTGCGCTGGCGGGCACGATGGCTGCAGCGGGTTCGGTCGCCATCGGCTGGGTGCTCGCCGAACAGGTCTTCGGTTTCGCGTACGAACCGCGCTGGTGGGTCGTCCCGGCGGGAACGCTGATCGGAGCCGCGCTGGCGCTCGCGGCAGGCTGGATGAGCCTTCGCAGCGTGCTGCGCGTGCCGCCGCTGGCGACCCTGCGTAACGCGTAGAGGGGGATCGCGGCCAGGGCAGACCGGGCGCGCGGCCCGCGGGGCGAGGAGCCGCAGCTCCGTTGCCCCGGGGATCCTTAGTTGGGGATCAGTACGCGATCGATCACGTGGATCACGCCGTTGTCGGCGACGATGTCGGTCTGCACGACGTTCGCGCGGTCCACCGAGACGCCGCCTTGCGTGCCGACGCTCAGCGAACCTCCCTGCACCGTCCGAACCTGGCCCGCCTGCACGTCCCGCGCCATCACCCGGGCCGGGACGACGTGGTAGGTCAGTACCTGCGTCAGCTTGTCCTTGTCGCGCAGCAGCGCGTCGAGCTGCTCCTTCGGGATCTTCGCGAACGCCTCGTCGGTCGGGGCGAACACGGTGAACGGCCCCGCGCCTTTCAGCGTGTCGACGAGGCCCGCCTGCTGGACGGCGGCGACCAGCGTCTGGAAATTGCCGGCCGACGCGGCGGTATCGACGATGTCGGCTGCCTGGACCGAGAAGGCCGCGAACGCGAAAGTGGCGGCGATGAAGGGCTTTTTCATGGGTAACTCCGTGTAGTGGATGCAATGGTTGAGAACGCGTGATTCAAGCCGCTTTTCCGGGTTCATCGTAAGTTGTCCTAGACAAAGCGGATCACGTGAAGCGAAGCATACGGGTATAATCGGATCCATGCAAGTGTTGTCCTGGACAAAGGCCGGTCACCTGTGAAAACTTCGCCACCCGCAACCGTCCCGCGCGCCATGACGATCGCCGACGTCGAACGCGATACGGGGCTGGGCAAGGACACGTTGCGCGTCTGGGAGCGGCGGTACGGCTTTCCCCGCCCGCAACGCGACGCACTGGGGGAAAGGCGTTACGGACCTGCGCAGGTGGAAAAGCTGCGCGCGATCAAGCGACTGATCGACGCCGGCCATCGGCCGGGCCGACTGGTGTCCCGCACGCTTGCGCAGTTGCAGGCGCTGAGCGACGGCACTGCGCCCGTGCCGACGGCAGGCGGTGTGCGCGCCGACGAGGTCGATTCCCTGCTGGAGCTGCTGGCACGCCACGATGCAGGCGCGCTTCGCGACGCGCTCGCCGGTGCCGAAGCGCGCCACGGCCTGCGTTCCTTCGTGATGGACGTCGTCGCGCCCCTCACGCATCGGGTAGGCGAGGCGTGGATGCGCGGCGAGTTGCGCGTCTTCGAGGAGCATCTGTTCACCGAGTCGATGCAGACCGTTCTGCGCACCGCCCTGGGCGGCCTGCCGCCTGCACGCGGCGCGCCGCGTGTGCTGCTCGCCACGCTTCCGGGCGAACCGCACGGCCTCGGTTTGCTGATGGCGCAGTCGGTGCTGGCTCTGGAGGATTGCCCGTGCCTGTCGCTCGGCGTGCAGGTGCCGATCGCAGACATCGTGGCGGCCGCCGTCTCGTGGCGTGCCGACGTCGTGGCCCTCAGCGACACCGGGTGCATGAAACGCAGCCTGGTGCTGGAAAGCCTGGCGCAACTGCGCAGGCAATTGCCGCCGGCCTCCGGAATGTGGGTCGGCGGCGCCGCCCCCGCGCTCGCCCGGCGCTCAGTGGACGGCGTGGTCCGGGTGCCGACCCTCGAGGCGATCGACGATGCATTGCGGCCATGGCGCGCCGACTGAGCGACGGCGCCCGAAGCTGCCCGTCGCCCGTCAGGTGACGGGCAGCGGACTCCCCGTCACTGCGCGTCGAACATGTGCCGCGCGGCGTCGTCGGGCAGCTTGCAGATGCGCGCTGCCAGCTCGTACTTGCCGCCGCGCCTCTGGCAATCGACGTAGGGGTCGTAGCGTGTCGTGTCGCCGCCGGTGGCTGCGCGTGCCAGGGGCGTTCCGGGAGCCTGCGCGGAACGCTGGATGCCCTGCGCTCCGGCCTTCGGCGCCCACACCTTGACGCGAGGCGCGCCGACGCAGGGTTCGTCGGAGAAGACCGTGCGGCCATCGCGTGTCGAGCACTGGAACACCGAGCCGGCTTCGGACGGGGTCGCTGCGGAAGCGAGCAGCGGCGTCGCGGCCAGCGCGCCGGCGGTGAGCGTGACCAGGGTGACGGTGTAGACGTTCATCATCGGCCTCCATGACCGGGGGTTCCGCGTGCCGGTATGCTCGCGGATATCGTTGTTTTCAACAAGCCTGACCGATGATCGAGTCCCTGTCCGTGAACGATTTCCTTCGAATCGCCGCCGCGTTGCTGTCGGGGCTGGGGGTCGTGCTGCTGCTCGTGCTGCTGCTGCGCCGGGCGCCGAACCCGGCTGCGGGCGCGCTCGACGAGCTCTCGCGGCTGAACCAGATGCAATTGCAGCAGCAACGCGAACTGCGCGAGGAGATCGCGGGGCAGGCGCGTGCCGACCGGCTCGAGCTCGGCGCTTCGCTCGCCGAGCTCTCGCGCAGCCTGACGCAGCAGATGGGAACGATCGCCGGTGTGCAGAACAACCAGATCGATGCGTTCGCGCAGCAGCTGGTGAAGCTCACCGAGGCCAACGAGCAGCGGCTGGGCGCCTTGCGCGAGAGCAACGAGCTTCGGCTCGAAGCGCTGCGCGAGACGCTCGAGCGGCGGCTGCGCGAACTGCAGTCGGACAACACGGCGAAGCTCGAGGAGATGCGCCGCACCGTCGACGAGAAGCTGCACGCGACGCTCGAGCAGCGTCTCGGTGCGTCGTTCAAGCAGGTCTCCGATCGGCTCGAGCAGGTGCACAAGGGGCTCGGCGAGATGCAGGCGCTGGCCTCCGACGTCGGCGACCTCAAGCGCGTGTTGACCAACGTGAAGACGCGCGGCACCTGGGGCGAGGTTCAGCTCGCGTCGCTGCTCGAACAGATGCTCGTTTCCGAACAGTACGCGTGCAACGTCGCGCCGGTTCCGGGCTCCTCCGAACGCGTCGAGTTCGCGATCCGGCTGCCGGGGCACGACGCCGGGACGCCGGTCTGGCTGCCGATCGATGCGAAGTTTCCGCGCGAGGATTACGAGCGGTTGGTGATCGCGCAGGAGAAGGCCGATCCGGCGGCAGCGGAGCTCGCCGGGCGCCAGCTCGAACAGCGGATCCGGCTCGAGGCACGGCAGATCCACGGCAAGTACATCTCGCCTCCCGCCACGACCGATTTCGCATTGATGTTCCTGCCCACCGAAGGGCTGTATGCGGAGATCGCGCGCCGCCCCGGTCTCACCGACGAGCTGCAGCGCAACTGGCGTGTCGTCGTCGCGGGCCCGAGCACGCTGGCCGCGATCCTGTCGAGCCTGCAGATGGGCTTTCGCACGCTCGCGGTCGAGAAACGTTCGAGCGAAGTCTGGCAGCTGCTCGGCGCCGTCAAGACCGAGTTCGGCAAGTTCGGCGACGTGCTCTCGAAGGCGAAGGAGCACATCGACAAGGCCGGGACGACGCTGGGCGGTGCGGCGGTGCGCACGCGGGCGATCGAACGGCGCCTGCGCGGCGTCGAGTCGCTGTCGGAGCCGGCCAGCGTGCAGCTGCTCGACGACGAGATGCAGGCCGAGCCGTAGCCGGGCAGCGCGCGCAGAGAACGGACGTCGCGAACCGGCGTCGCGAACGGAGAGCGTGACTCGTCGAGCGCCGTGCCGATCGTGCGGCTACGGCGCGCGCAGGCACGCGCGCAGGTACAGCGCGAGGCCTTCGTCGATGTACTGGTCGATCGTGTACTTGCGCGACAGGCGCCAGTGCTTCAGTGCCCACGAATGCGCGAGCATCACGGCCTGGTACGTCAGGAACTCGACGTCGACGTCGCGGAACACGCCGCTGTCGACGCACGCCTGGATGCTCGCGGCGATCAGCCCGTTGGTCTGGACTTCGGCCTGCATGATCAGGCTGCGTCGCTCGGGCGGCAGCGACCGCGTCGAGCGATACGCGAGCACGGTGGCCTTGCGAAGCCGGTCGCAGACGCGGCAATAGGTGCCTACTGCCACGCGAAAGCGCTCGAGCGGGTCGTCGACGCCGTCGAGCGCCAACGGGATCTCGCGGCTGTACGCCTCGATGACGCTGAGGATCGCCAGCAGCAGGATGTCGTCCTTGTCCTCGACGTACTGGTAGATCAGGCCGGTGCTGACGCCGGCCTTCGCTGCGACTTCCTGCACCGTAGTGCGGTAGTAGCCCTGGTCGGAGAACAACTCGACCGCCGCCTCGACGATCTGCTGGCGGCGCTTGTTCACCAGCGCTTCGTCGGCGACGCGTGCCTTCACGGGCATCGGGGTTTCACTGTCCTGCGGGGCATCTGGCGATCGAAAGCGGGGTCGCGCCGTCCGCTACTCGATGAACCGCAGCAGGAAGAGCGTGATCATCGGGAACGCGACCAGGATCAGCACCCGAATGACGTCGCTCGCAAGGAAGGGCAGTACACCGCGGAACGACTCGGACATCGGGACGTCGGGCGCCATCGAATTGATGACGAAGACGTTCAGGCCGAACGGCGGCGTGATCAGCCCCATCTCGACGACGATCAGGACGATGATGCCGAACCAGATCGCCGTGTACTCCGGGCTCAGGCCGAAATCGAGCCCCATCACGATCGGGAACAGCACCGGAATCGTGATGAGGATCATCGACATCGAATCCATCACGCAACCGAGCGCCAGGTAGAACAGCAGGATCAGGAACAGCAC
>CAYZYC010000133.1:0-6087 GCA_964481165.1 uncultured Limnobacter sp.
GCGCGCCGACGTCGCCCATGAACACCTGCGCGGGGTACGCGTTGTACCAGAGGAACCCGAGCCCGGCTCCGGCGATCGCCGCGCAGAACACCGTCAGTTCGCCGGCTCCCGGTATGTGCGGGATCAGCAGGTACTTCGCGAACACCGCGTTTCCGGTCACGTACGCGAAGATGCCCAGTGCCGAGCCGACCATCACGGCCGGCATGATCGCGAGACCGTCGGCGCCGTCGGTCAGGTTCACCGCATTGCTGGTGCCGACGATCACGAACCAGGTCAGCACGATGAAGCCGAAGACCCCCAGCGGATACGCGACGTTCTTGAAGAACGGCACGATCAGGTCGGCGCCGGCCGGCAGGTCTCCCATTCCGTGCGAGACCCAGTCGACGAACAGCGAGAACGCCTGCGCGTTCGTCTGCGCCGGCACGGAGAACGCCAGGTAGACGGCAGCGACCAGGCCGAGCAACGCCTGCCAGAAGAACTTCTGTCCCGACGTCAGCCCGCGCGGATTGCGATGCACGACCTTGCGGTAGTCGTCGATCCAGCCGATCCAGCCGAAACCGATCGTCACGACGAGCACGATCCAGACGAAGCGGTTCGACAGGTCCGCCCACAGCAGCGTCGCGGCGCCGACCGACACCAGGACCAGTGCGCCGCCCATCGTCGGCGTGCCCGACTTCGTCAGGTGCGTGCTCGGCCCCTCCGCGCGCACCGCCTGGCCGATTTTCATTTCGGCGAGCTTGCGGATCAGCGCGGGCCCGAACATCAGGCTGATCACGAGCGCGGTCAATGCCGCGAGCACCGCGCGCAGCGTGATGTAGCCGAAGACGGCGAAGGCGCGCGTCTCGGTGGCAAGCCATTGCGTCAATTCGAGCAGCATCAACCGTGCGCCTTCGGCGCATCCGCGGCGAGCGCCGCGACGACGCGTTCCATCTTCATGAAACGCGAACCCTTGACCAGGATCGTCGTGTCTTGATCGCAGAACTCGCGCGCGCGCGCCGCGAGCGCGTCGACGTCGGCGAAATGCTCGCCGCCCGCACCGAATGCCTCGACCGTCGCGCGCGTCGCATCGCCGAGAGCGAGCAGGTGCCCGAGTCCGCGTTCGCGCGCGTACGTGCCGACTTCGCGATGGAACTGCGGCCCGCATTCGCCGACTTCGCCCATGTCGCCGAGCACCAGCACCCGGCGCCCGGCGCGCACCGCCAGCACGTCGACCGCCGCGCGCACCGAGTCGGGATTGGCGTTGTAGCTGTCGTCGATGAGCGTCGCTTCGCCGGCGGCGCGCAGGCGCACCAGCCGTCCGCTCGCCGGCGAGAAGCGCGCGAGCCCGCGCGCGATCGTCGCTGCGTCGATGCCGACGGCGTGCGCGCACGCCGCTGCAGCCAGCGCGTTGCGCACGTTGTGCGCGCCGTCGATGGCGAGCCGCACGATCGCGCGTTCGCCGTCGACGCTCAGCTCGAACCGCGCGGGCTCGGCGTCCGGGGACGCCGCGACCGGGAAGCGCTGCAACGCCGCGTCGAGGCCGAACTCGATGCACCGGCGCGAACCGGCGAGCGTGCGCCAGACATCCGCCTGCGCGTCGTCGCCGGGAAAGATCGCGACTCCGTCGTCGGGAAGTGCGGCAACAGACGCGCCGTTCTCTCGTGCCGAGCCTTCCGTACCATGCAGGAACTCCTGGTGTTCGCGCTGCGCGTTGGTCACGAGCGCGACGGTGGGGCGCGCGATCGCAGCGAGCACGGCGATCTCCCCGGGGTGGTTCGTGCCGAGTTCGACCGCCGCGGCGCGGTGCGTCGAGCGCAGCCGCAGCAGCGTCAGCGGCACGCCGACGTCGTTGTTCAGGTTGCCGCGGGTCACCAGGCGATGCTCGTCGCCGTAGGCTTCGGCAAGGATCGCCGACAGCATCTCCTTGACCGTGGTCTTGCCGTTCGCGCCCGCGATCGTGACCAGCGGAATCGCAAAGCGCGAACGCCAGCCGCGCGCGATCTCGCCCAGCGCGCGCCGCGAGTCGCGCACGCGGATCGCGGGGATGCGGATTCCGGGCAGCCAGCGTTCGAAGAGCACGGCCGCGGCACCGCGATCCTGCGCGCCCGCGATGAACTCGTGCGCGTCGAAACGATCGCCGCGCAGCGCGACGAACAGATCCCCGGGCGACAGCGTGCGGGTATCGATCGAAACTCCGCCGACGCGCACCGCAGGGTCGCCGTGCAGGTGCGCGCCCGCGAGCCAGCCGAGTGCGTCGCGCAGGTCAAACACCGTCGGACTCCGGCGGCGCCGCGAGCCAGCGCTGCGCGACTTCGAGATCGGAGAACGGACGCCGCTCGCCGGCGATCTCCTGGTACGTCTCGTGCCCCTTGCCGGCGATCACGACGATGTCGTTCGGGTTGGCCGCCGCGATCGTGCGCCGGATCGCCTCTTCGCGGTCGAGTTCGGTCAGCCACGGCTCGCGGATGAATCCCGCGCGAATGTCCGATGCGATGCGGAACGGCGTTTCGCTGCGCGGATTGTCGCTGGTGACCGCGACACGGTCGGCGTAGCGCTCGGCGATCAACCCCATCAGCGGCCGCTTGCCCGGATCCCGATCGCCGCCGGCGCCGAACACGCAATACAACTGCCCGTCGCGCGACTCGGTCAGCGGGCGCAGCGCGTGCAGCACGTTCATCAGCGCATCGGGCGTATGCGCGAAATCGACGATCACCAGCGGCCGCCCGTCGACGACGATGCGCTGCATCCGGCCAGGGATCGGGCGCAGCGCCTCGAGTTGCTGCATCGCCTCGTCGAAGGGCATGCCGAGGGTCAGCCACGTGGCGGCAGCGGCCATCGCGTTGACGACGTTGTACTGGCCGATCGTCTGCAGGCGCACCTCGGCGCGTCCGTAGTCGCCACCCACCGACACCTGCGCGCCGAGCGCCTCCTCGACGATCCGGTAGGCCGACAGCTTGCGTCGCGCGCGCCAGCCGTGCTCGCCCGGAAGGTGCCCGAACGCGACCGTGCCCGTTCCCGCATCGAGCGAATCGAGAATTCCCGTCGCGACCGGATCGTCGCCGTTGACGAGCACGTTGCGAACGCCGGGCCACGAGAACAGCCGCAGCTTCGCCTCGAGATAGGCCTCTTCGGTGCCGTGGTACTCGAGGTGGTCGCGCGTGAAGTTGGTCAGCACCGCGGTGCCGACCCGCGTGCCGTCCATGCGCCCCCGGTCGATGCCGATCGACGACGCCTCCATCAGCACGACCTCGACGCCGGAGTCGACGAAGTCGGCGAGCATGCGCTGCAACGCGATCGCGTCGGGCGTCGTCAGCCCGAACGACGCGAGTGCGAGCTGCGGATCGTCGGTCGACACGATGCCGCTGCCCAGCGTCCCGATCACCGCGCAACGCCGGCCGGCACGCGCGAGTCCGGCGGCCATCCAGTGCGTGCAGGTCGTCTTGCCGTTCGTGCCGGTGACCGCGACGATCTCGAGGCGCGTGCTCGGCTGTCCGTAATACTCGGCGGCGATCGGCCCGGAGAGGCGCTCGAGTCGCGGAACCGCGCGCACGATCACGCCGGCGGAATCGGCGGCGCGCGAACCCGGCACGTCGGCGGCTCCGTCCGGTTCGTACAGCACCAGCGCGGCGCCGGCGGCGACCGCATCGCCGATGTGGCGGCGGCCGTCGTTCACCGCTCCCGCCCACGCGAAGAACGCGTCGCCGGCGCGCACGCGCCGGCTGTCGGAGACGAGCGCGGCCCCGGGGGCCAGCACGGTGCGCAACCACTGTCCGATCGACGCGGCCGCGACCTCCGGCGAATCGCCGGGCACGTCGGGCGAGACGCCGATCGTCACATGCTCTCCTCGACCGCATCGGCGGGAACGACGAGCTTCGCCATCGGAGCATCCGGCGGCACGCGCAGCGTGCGCAGCGAGTCGCCGACGATCCGCGCGAACACCGGCGCCGCGACGAGACCGCCGTAGTACCTGCCGGCGCCGGGCTCGTCGATCATCACCGCGACGATGACGCGCGGGTCCGATACCGGCGCGAAGCCGACGAACGACGACAGGTACTTGTTCACGTAGCGCCCGTCTTCGCGCTTGTGCGCGGTTCCCGTCTTGCCGGCAACGCGATAGCCCGAGATCTGCGCCTGCGGCGCCGTCCCGCCGGGACCCGCGGCCATCTCGAGCATGTGGCGCACCTTGCGCGCGGTCGACGGCTGGATGACCTGCTCGCCGACACCGGGCGTCTCGGTCTTGAGCATCGTCAGCGGCAGCAGTTCGCCGTCGGTGGCGAACACCGTGTAGGCGCGGGCGAGCTGCAGCAGCGACACCGACAGCCCGTAGCCGTACGACATCGTCGCCTGCTCGATCGGGCGCCAGCTGCGATACGGACGAACCCGCCCCGCGACCGCTCCCGGGAAGCCGATCCGCGGCGCCTGCCCCAGGCCGAGCGCGGTGTACATCTCCCAGATCCGGCTCGCCGGCATCGCCAGCGCCATCTTCGCCGTGCCGACGTTCGACGACTTCTGCACGATTTCCTCGACCGTCAGCGCACCGTGCGGATGCGCGTCGCCGATCGTCGCATTGCCGATGCGCAACCGACCCGGCGCAGTCTGGATGACCGAATGCGGCGTCACCTGCCCCAGTTCGATCGCCAGCGCGGCGGTGAACGGTTTCATCGTCGAGCCGGGCTCGAAGGTGTCGGTGATCACGCGGTTGCGCAACTGCGCGCCGGTGAGCTCGTCGCGTTCGTTCGGGTTGTAGGTCGGCCAGTTCGCCAGCGCCAGGATCTCGCCGCTGCGCACGTCGAGCACCACGGCGGCGCCCGCCTTCGCCTTGTGCTCGCGCACCGCCTCGCGCAGGGCGTCGAAGGCGAGGAACTGGATCTTGCTGTCGATCGACAGTGCGAGATCGTTGCCGTTGTGCGGCTCGCGCACGGCCTCGACGTCCTCGATCACGCGCCCGAGGCGGTCGCGAATCACGCGCCGGCTCCCGGAACGCCCCGAAAGCTCGGGATTGCGCGCGAGTTCGATTCCTTCCTGGCCGACGTCCTCGACGTTGGTGAATCCGACGACGTGCGCGAGCGTCTCGCCCTGCGGGTAATGGCGCTTGTATTCGCCCTGCTGGTGGATACCGGGGATGCGCAACGCGGCGACGCGCTCGGCGACGTCGGCATCGACCTGCCGCTTCAGGTAGACGAAGCTGCGGTCGTCGTCGGCGAGCTTGCGGCGCAGCTCGCGCTCGGTCGTGCCGAGCAGTTTCGCAAGCGCGGCAAGCTGCTGCGGCGTCGTTTCGACCTGTTCGGGAATCGCCCAGACCGCGCGCGCCGGCAGGCTCGACGCGAGCACGACGCCGTTGCGATCGAAGATCTTGCCGCGCGAAGCCGGCAGCTCGATCGTGCGGCCATAGCGCAGTTCGCCCTGCCGCTGCAGGTAGTTCTGCGAGAAGACCTGCAGCCAGACGGCACGCGCAGCCAGCGCGATGAACGCCGTCGCGACCAGCAGCATCACGATCTGCGAGCGATGCGCGGGAAGCCGGACGCGCAGCAGCGGATTCGACGCGAAGGGAACGTTGCGTCGGGTCTTGCGGCGTGCCATCAGCGACCTCCGCGCGCGGGCGGGCGCGCAGCGGGGGCGCGCGGATTCGGCAGTTCGGGCGGCGCAGACCCGAGGCGGACGACCCGCTCGACCGGATCGACGACCAGGTGCAGCGTGCGTTCGGCCGAGATCGACTGCATCGCCAGTTCGCTTCGCGCCTTGCGGTCGATCAGCGCGGCTTTCGCGAGCGCGGTCTGGTCGACCTGCAGCTGGTTCCACTGCACCTCGAGCCGCGCGGTCTGCGCGTGCGCCTTCTCCACCGCGACGAACAGCGAGCGCGCGCGGTTCTGCGAAGTCACCAGCCCGAGCGCGCAGACCACGAGCACCGCGGCGAGCAGGATGTTCAGGCGGACCATCGACACGGCGCTGCGCATCCCTTCAGAGACGCTCGGCCACGCGCATCACGGCCGAGCGTGCTCGCGGGTTGGTCGGACGAGGACGGCGACCCTGCCGTTTGGCGCGCGAACGCTGCACGGCCGGATCGGCGATCGCCGACGGGGCTTCGGCGGCCTCTGCGGCTTCGGCGGC
>CAYZYC010000134.1:0-6073 GCA_964481165.1 uncultured Limnobacter sp.
CGTCGAAGCCGAGATCGGTATCCTCGTTGATGTTCATCGTGCGAGCGACGCAGTCATCGCCGCCGAAGAGGAACATCACGTAGCCGCGGCCCGCGCCGTTGATCTGCGGATGCCAACCCAGCGTCACATGCGTCGAGGTCGGCGCGGTGTTGTTCCACTGCTGCTCGCCGTCTCCACCGTGGTCACCCGGCCCGGTGAAGTCGAGATGCGTCTGCCCGGCGAAGTGCTCCAGGTGCAGATAAGACAGTGTGTACGCCGGGTCGTCGAGCGGCCGCACGAAGTGCATCTTCGGCACCGACCCCAGCGTGTGCGCCACCTGGGCGCCGGCGACCCCACTGCCGGCGTACTCGACGATCTCGAAGGATCCCGCCGTCACCCGGAACACGTAGGCCAGATAGTCGCCCCCGGCCGTGTTCACCGGAAGCGCGATGGTCCCGTCCGCCAAGAACTGCGCTGTCGAAACCACCGGGTTGTCCGGTGGGGAAGGGAAATTCACCGGCCGATTTCCCATCTGCCGAACGCCCGCATCGCCCGGTGCCTTGAAGAAGATCATCGGCGGCTCGGCTGCATCGATCCGCGCGACTAGCACCATCCCTCCATTCGACAGATCGAGCGAGTCGATCGACGCCAACCCCGCGCCGGTACCGGCGTAGCGCACCGCGTCGTACCACTGCGTCGGCGCCGCCCCGGTGTCGGTGGACGATGCTTCGAACCGATACTGCGGAATCGACCCCCGCCGCTCGGTCAGGTCCTCCGAATCCACCACGATGTACGCGGTCCCGCGATACGCGGGCGTGTCCTCCGCGCCCGACACCTGCGCCTGCAGCACCGGATCCGGCAACTGATCCTCGTCGCCGAGGTAGATCGTCTTGTTCGCAATCCACGCCTGCGACTCGGCGAGGATCGGCGACTCCGGCCGCACGTCATAGACGAGCTTGTCGTCCTCCCACACGCGCAGCACGCCGGCGATCGGCCCCTCGCAGATCCGAATAGCGAAGGTGCGATAGACGTGCTCGGTCTTCACCTTCGGCGCACCCTTGCCGCCACCGCTCTGGCGCACCCAGCGCCGCACGAGCTCGCCGCACGCAATCACGTTGCCGGTCACGGGCGCCGTGCCGTAGACGATCGCGCGCGGTGCGCCCTCGGCGCTCGTCTGCGCACCGGTCTCCCCGATGCTGGGCCCGCGCACCTGCACCGGATCGACGATGCTGCCGATGATGCTGCCGGCGGCGAATCCGATCCGCGCGCCCATCGGCCCGCCGATCATGCCGCCGAGTACGCCTCCGACGACCGGTAGTAGCGTGCGCGCCATCAGACGGCCCTGCGGAACACGGCGAGGATCAGCGACTGCCAGCGCGCATCCAGCCCATGCTCGAGCACGCGACCTGCAGCGCCTGGCGGGCTGTAGGCGTGGATGAGACCGAGCCCGTGATGCCGATCGTCGGTCACGATCGCGATGTGATGCGGGTGGACCTCGAAGCGGATCACGACCACGTCACCGACGCGCAGGACGGCGCGATCGATGAGCGAGCGTCCTTCCCACACCGGCGCACCGAACCCCGCGCGCATCGCGTCCATCAGGCCGTCACGATGCGGCTCGCGCCCGTAGCGCTCCACGTCCGGCAGGATGCATCCGAGATCCGCGTACGAGCGCCACACGAGCCCGGCGCAGTCCAGCGCGCGCCCGGTGCGCCCGCGATGGCGGAACGGCACGCCCAAGTAGGTGCGCGCCTGCGCGACGACTGCCGTGCTCACGCGACCCCCGTGCCGATGGTCGCCCCGGGCGTATTGATCGCATCGGCGTCCGACACCGGGATGTACGGCTCGCCGCGGTAGTGCAGCACCCAGTCCGCGCCCCAGTGCGCCTTGCACCCGTTCGGCCCATCCTTCCACTTCGTGCAGTCCGGACGGATCTCGAATTCGTCTCCGACCTCGATCGGGAACATCGTCTCGAAGCCGAGTGACACCACACCGGCCGCGTCCTGCGCTTCGACCTCGTACGATCGCCCGGCATTGCGCCCGAGCGTCCAGCGCAGCATGCCGGGCACGCACGCGTTCTCGGCCAGTCCGAGCGCGGCCGCGGTGAACGTGCGGGTCGATTCAAGACCGACGCCCGTCACCGTACCGGCGACCCACAGGCCCGAGGTGTCGAACCCGCACGGGAAGCGCTGCTGCACGCCATCGTTGCTCGATCCGAACTCCTGGCTACCGAAGATCGCCCGGCACGTGAGCGAGTCCTTCTCGACGATCGACTGCTTGAGCTGCTTCACGAGGCTCGTCTGCTCGGTCCAGAACGCCATGCCGTTCTCGACCCGCATCTGCCCGAGCTGGCCCGTCATCAGCTCGACGTGCCCCATCGTCAGATCCTCGTAGTTGACGAGCATCAGCCGGAAGTCGGCGAAGTCGTACACGCCGGCGACGACATCCTCCTCGGTGAGCGCGAGCGGATACTCGGCCAGCAGGTGCTGGAATTCGGTGTTGTCGACCGTCATCGAGAGCGACTGCCGGATCTCGGCCGGCACCATGCCGACGGCGGCGTGATACACAACAGAGCTGCTATCGCCCTCGCCGTCGTCGTACTCGACATCGCGATCGAGCGCGGTGACCCCGACCGGCGGATAGTCGATCGAGCGCGGCGTGACCTTGAGCAGCAGCGTCGTGGTCGTGGCGCCGCTGTCCAGGTGCGCCTGCAGCGCGGGCGAGACGTAGCGCGTCATGCCGGCCAGTCCTCGACGATCGAGACCTCGGCGGTCGCCGTGCGCGGCGAGTTGCGCGTGAAGGGCACGAAGTCATCGCCGAAGCGCACCCGCACGTCGAACTCGAAGGACGCCTTGATCACCTGGCCATTCGGCCACGGCGCGTCAGGCGTCACCTTGCCGGTGTCCGCGTCGAAGGTCACCGCGATCGGCGCACCGTTGGCCGTGATCACGAGCGTGCTGACGACCGGCAGCGTGATCGTGCGCACGTAGCTCTGGCCACCGAAGGTGTAGGTCTTCGTGAGAAAGCGCGGCGTCGACGTGCCGTCGCCCACTGCCATAGCCTGGTCGGTCGCCAGGTAGTCGTTCCAGTCCTTGTATCGGAAGTTGTGCAGCTGGCCACGGCAGACGATGAACGCATCGAGGATCTCGTTCTGCGCGATCGGGTCGAGCACCGTGTAATCCGCCGTGTACCGGTGATGCGGCATCGACCACTCGGCGCGCCGGTTGTTGCGCCCAGACATCATCGGCACGACGAGCGTCTTCCACTCCGGACCGCCCGTGAAGCCGTAGGCCGCGCGCGCGCTCAGCCGGGTGTTGATGAAGGCCATCAGCCGTACCTCTGCGAGCGGCGCATTTCGCGCCCGACGTCCTGGGCGACCTGCAGGCGCGTGGACCGGTCGACGCGGCCCTCGACGCCGACGTTGATGTAGGTCGGGCCTGCGCCGCGAGCGTTCGCTCCGGCCGTAGCCAGATTGCTCATGGGAACGATCGTTCCCGCCGTACGCGGGATGAACCACTCCGGCTCCCGCTCGCCCACCAGGTGCGCACGGTTCGCGAGCACGTCTCCGCCGCTCGCGCGAGAGCCGGCGAATCCGAACCATTCGCCGATCGCGCCCAACGCCCCGCCGAGCCATCCGCCCTTGCCGGTGACGTTGCCCTTCTCGTCGCCGCCGAACATCGCGCGCGCAAGGTCTGCGGCCAGCGCCTCGGCGACCATCCGCTGCAACATCTCGACGAAGCTGTCGCCGATGCCTTGGAAATTCCCGCGCATCGCATCGAACAGCGTGTCGCCGAAGTTGCGCTGAATGTTCTCCGCGGCGTTCTTCGCGAAGGTGTCCATCTCGTCGAGCGAACCCTTCGCGCTCTCCATCGCCTGATCGAAGCGGTCCTGCGCGGCGAACACGGCGCGGGTGTAGGTGTCCCAATCGAGACCCGCGGCGCGCAGCCGGTTCAAGCGGTCCAGCTCGTTCGCGAGCGCCTCGGCCGGCGTGCGGGTCTGCTCGTACACCTGCGCGATCTCGCGCTGCGCCTCGGCGGCCCGCTTCGTCGCAGCGTCGACCTCGTCCTGCGCCTTCTGTAGGCGGGCAAGCTCATCGAGATACGCTCGCGCCTGCGCGATCTGCTGCGGCGTGGCGCCTGCCGCCTGCAGGTCGAAGAGCTGCACCTGTGCGCTCTCCATACCGAAGGTCTGGACGTCGCGCCGCAGGCGATCGAGCATGCGCTGGACCTGGTCGGAGACGCGGCCGCTTGCCGCCTTGATCTTCTGCTCTGCGAACACGACCGGCGCGGCGATCGCATCCGAAGCGGGCCCGGGGTCGATCTCGACGCCCTCCCATACCGCCTGCACATCCGCGACAGTGCTCTTGATGTTGCCGATGAAGTCCATGCTCATCGACTGCGCGATGTTGAAGGACTCCCGGAAACGGCCGCTCACGAGCGCGACGATCGCCGCGCCGACCCCGCCGAGAAATTCTCCGATGGTCGACAGCGCCCCGACGACGATCGCCCCCATCGATGCGAACAGCTTGAACCCGGTGCTCGCCGCGCGCACGCCCTTCTCGAGCGACTCCGAGCCCTTCGCGGTCTCGAGGTAGCGGCGCGTGAGAGCGTTGAGGCTTGGCAGCACCTCGGCCGTGATGCGCAGCACGAGCCCCTGCTTCACCGCCGAGAGCGTCTGCAGTTGCTTCGTGAACGCGCGCGACGCGGCCGCCGTCTTGCTGTCGATGGTCAAGCCGAGCTTGTCGGCCTCGCCCTCGAACTCGCGAATGGCATCCGACCCCTGCCGCAGCATGTTGACCAGCGGCATGCCCTCGGTGTCGAAGATCGCCATCGTCGCGCGCAGGCGCGAGCCCTGATTCTCCGTCGTCTTCATCGCGTCGGCGAGCTTGCGGAACTGCTCGTCCGGCGACATCTTCGACAGTGCCTGCGCCTCCAGGCCAATCGCGCGCAACGCGCTCGCCGCCGGTCCGCCGCCTTCCGCCGCCTCCGCGATGCGGCGAGTCATACGGCGCAGCGCCATGTCGAACTGCCCCGCCGACACGCCCGCCATCTGCTCGGCCGCGTAGCGCATGCGACTGAGGTTGTCGGTGGTCAGCCCGATCTGCGTAGACATCAGCGCCAGCGAATCGATGTCGCGGATGGCGTTGCGCACCATGACGGTCACCGCCGTACCTGCGGCAGCGAACGCCAGACCGACGACCTTCCCGACCTCGCGCGCCTTCTTGCGGAACTGCTCGAGCGACTTCTCGGCGCGCTTCATGTCCGTTTCGAACATCCCCGTGCGGGCGAGCAAATCGATGATCAGGCGCATGCCTCAATCCTTGATGACGCCGAACGCGCGCATCGTGCGCAGGTCCGCTTCGCTGTATCGGCCGGATAGAACTTCCGGGGGCGGTGGGTCCGGCTGCAGGAACTTCACGCGCTCGCGGAACGCCTGCGTCTGGTCGCCGCTCACCATCGCCGACGCCACGAGCGCGGCCGGTCGATGGAAGCGGTGCAGGTCGTCGAACGGGAACAACGTGTAGAACTCGCGCCACGCCTCGAACTCGTCGGCCGGCATGGCGTCGACCTCATATACGAACTTGCCCAGCGCGAGAGCTAGGACGTGGGCGAACCACTCTCGTCCGCGCTGGGCGAGCTCTTTTTTGACTGCCCGACCCCGGCGACCTCGAGCACGTGCGGCAGCAGGATCTCGCAGCCCTCGTACGTCAGGCCCTTGTACTCGTCGCCGGTGAATACGAGCTTGCCGGTGGACGGGTCGAAGAGGCTCTCCGCGATGAGCTTCTGCATCCCGAAGAACAGCGCGTCGCCGCCGGACCGCTCCGCGTGGTGCCAGCGACGAACCGCCGCCGCGCTCGGCTTGGCGAAGTGCAGCGTCTCGACGCTTCCATCGGCGAGCGTCACCTCTCGCTCGACGATGGCACCGACGAGGAATCGCGACTTGTCGAATGCCATGACGCGGTCAGCCCGCGAACCACGTCGGGACGACCGGCCCCGAGCGTTGCAGGGTGAGCGTGCCTCGCACGATCTCGTTCCCCGCGATGTCGAGGTTCACGTCGGAGATGTACGCCTGGAAGCGGAACGACGTGCGATCG
>CAYZYC010000135.1:0-6035 GCA_964481165.1 uncultured Limnobacter sp.
GCGTGCAGCTCGGTCATCGCGATCTCGGCGGCGCTGCGCTTGGGGACGTGCTTGTCGTCCATCTTGACGCCGACCGGGATTCCGCGCCCGTTGTCGACGACCGAGATCGAGTTGTCGGTGTGGATCGTGACGACGATCTCGTCGCAATGCCCGGCGAGCGCCTCGTCGATCGAGTTGTCGACGACCTCGAAGACCAGGTGATGCAGCCCGGTGCCGTCGGAGGTGTCTCCGATGTACATGCCCGGGCGTTTGCGCACCGCCTCCAGGCCTTCGAGAATCTGGATCGAGGAAGAGTCGTATTTCTTGTCGGAGTCGGTCATTTGTGCTTCGAATTTCGGATGCGTCAGATGCGCATCGGCATGACGACGTAGCGGAACTGCTGGTCGCCGGGAACCGTGAGCAGCGCGCTGGTGCTGGCGTCGCCGAGCTCGACCTGCACCGATTCGCTCTTCAGGTTGCCGAGCACGTCCTGCAGGTAGCCGACGTTGAAACCGACCTCGAGCGGCTCGCCTTCGTAGTCGATCTCGATTTCCTCGGTGGCCTCTTCCTGCTCGGCGTTGCTCGTCTGGATCTTCATCGTTCCGGGCGACAGGCTCAGTCGCACGCCCTTGAACTTGTCGGAGGTGAGGATCGATGCGCGCGCCAGCGACGCGGCGAGCACGTCGCGCGCGATCGCCGCGCGCTTCGTGTAGCCCTGCGGGATCACCCGCTGGTAGTCGGGAAACTTGCCTTCGACGATCTTCGAGACCATCTCGACTTCGCCGAAGCGGAAACGCACCTGGTTGGCCGACACGTCGATCGACACCGGCTCGTCGGAATCGGCGAGCAGCCGCTGCAATTCGAGCACGGTCTTGCGCGGGATGATCACCTCGGTGTGCGCGAGATCCGCGCCGTCGATCGTCGCCTCGCAGTACGACAGCCGGTGCCCGTCGGTGGCGACGACCTTGACCTGCGCCCCGCCGGTGACCAGCAGCAGGCCGTTCAGGTAGTAGCGGATGTCCTGCTGCGCCATCGCGAAGTGCACCATCTGGATCAGGTGCTTGAGCTGCCTCTGCGGCAACGCGAACGACGCCGTGAAACGGTCGCTGACCGCCACCGTCGGGAACTCGGCCGCGTCGAGCGTCTGCAACGCGAAGCGGCTGCGACCGGCCTGGATCGTCGCGCGCTTGCTCTCGACCTTGATCGATACGTCAGCGCCGTCGGGCAGCGAACGCAGGATGTCGATCAGCTTGCGCGCCGACAGCGTCGTGCCGCCGTCTTCCTTGCCGGCGCCGAGCTGCGCGGTCGTCTGGATCTGGATCTCCACGTCGGTGGCGAGGAACGACACGTCGTCGCCCGTCTTGCGCAGCAGGACGTTGGCGAGGATCGGCAGCGTATGACGTCGTTCGACGATCCCCGACACCGTCTGCAGCGGTTTCAGGATCGCGTCGCGGTTTGCCTTGATGAACTGCATCAGTTCAGTTTCCTGTTGCTGTTGTTGAATGTAGGAAGCGCAACTCTGGGGACAACCGGGCTGCGGCCACGCCGGTGCTGCGGCTGCGGCGATCGCGGGCTTGTGAAATACGCGTACCGGCGGGTGTGGATGCGGTGGGACAACCCGGCGATGCCTGCGGAAAAGGCACGTTGTCCACATTCGCTCCCGCGGTTGTGCAGCGGTTGCGAAGCGGAAATCCGACGGGACGCTTCAGCCACGGAGAGTCTGCTCGAGCACGTGCAGCTGCCGGTTCCATTCCTGGTCGTGCTGGCGCAATTCGGCGATGCGCTTGACCGCGTGCATGACCGTCGTGTGGTCGCGCCCGCCGAAGGCTTCGCCGATCTCCGGAAAACTCTTCTGCGTCAATTCCTTGGCGAAATACATCGCGATCTGCCGCGCGCGCGCGATGTGCGCGGGACGCCGCTTGCTGTACATGTCGGCGACCTTGATCTTCAGGAAATCGGCCACCGTCTTCTGGATCGACTCGATCGAGATCGGCGGGCGGTTCAGCTCGAGAAGGTCCTTCAGTGCATCCTTGGCCAGCTCGGGCGTGACCGCCTTGCCGCGAAAGCGCGCGAACGCGATCACGCGCAGCAGCGCGCCCTCGAGCTCGCGCACGTTGCTGCGCAGGTTCTTCGCGACGAAGAACGCCACTTCCTCGGGGAGCTTCTCTCCCGACTGCTCGGCCTTCTTCAGCAGGATCGCCACGCGCATCTCGAGCTCGGGCGGCTCGATCTCGACGATGAGCCCCGAACCGAAGCGCGACACCAACCGGTCCTCGAAGGCCGAGAGCTCCTTCGGGTAGGTATCGCTGGTGATGATCAGCTGCTTGCGCGCGGTGAGCAGTGCCTCGAAGGTGTAGAAGAACTCCTCCTGCGTGCGATCCTTGCCGCCGAGGAACTGGATGTCGTCGATCAGGAGCAGGTCGAGCTGCTGGTACTTCTTCTTGAACTCCTGCAGCGACTTGCGCTGGATGCCGCGCACCATCTCGTCGAAGTAGTCCTGCGCGTGGATGTAGCGCACGCGCGCGCCGGGAACCCGCTCGCGGATCGCGTTGCCGACCGCGTGCAGCAGGTGCGTCTTGCCCAGGCCGACGCCGCCGTACAGGAACAGCGGGTTGTACGACGTGCCGGGCCGCTCGACGACCTGCAGCGCCGCCGACCACGCGATCTGGTTCGCCTTGCCGTGCACGAAGTTGTCGAACGTGAGTTCGGGTCGAAGCCGGGTGCGTGCGTCGGGAGCGATCAGCACGGCAGGCTCGACGACCTGCACCGTGTCGAAACCCGAATCGCCGGAAACCGCCGGATCGACTCCGTCGACGCGCGCGGCGGATTCGGGATCTGCGGCGCCCGTTTCGGGATCGGCAGCGCGGACGACGCCGTCGACGAGCGGCGAACGGTGGATCTCGAAGCTCACGCGCAGTTTCGGTTCGATCGTCTCGCGCGCGATCGACTCGATGCGCGATTCGAACTGCGACTTGACCCAGTTCAGCTTGAAGTGGTTCGGCACGCCCAGCCGCAGCACGTGCACGTCGGCGTCGTAGCCGAGGTACACGAGCGGCTTGATCCAGGGTTTGAACTGCTGAGCGGGAATCTCGTTCTCGAGCCGTGCCACGCAGGCGAGCCAACGGTCCATCATGATTTCGTTTGTTCTGCAGGCGTGCGGGTCGAGCAATGAACGGGAGTGCTCGGGTGGAACCGGAGCACACGACACAGCAACCGTCCGGCGAACGGTCACGACGCGGGGGAACGTGTCATTTTACTCCCGAAGGGAGTGCGGGCGCCATCGGGAAATTGACATGCGCCCATCTAATGCGTTGTAATGAAAGGCTTTTCGCATTCCGGTCGAGGAATCCCCGATGAAACGTACCTACCAACCGTCCGTCGTGCGGCGCAAGCGCACGCACGGATTCCTCGTTCGCATGAAAACCCGCGGCGGAAGGGCCGTGATTCGTGCGCGGCGCGCGAAAGGAAGAAAACGTCTCGCCGTCTGACGGCAAGCGCTCCCGACGCCGTGTTGCGCCGGACATCGTACCGGCGCTGCTGCGTACGCGTCCAGTCGTCGTCGGCGAGCACTTCAGCGTGCACGGCAAGACGCTGCAGCAACGAGCGAGAATGCCTGCCGAAGTTTCCGGTCCCGGTTCGGGGTTCGACACCAGCGCCTTGATCGTCGCGGTGCCCAAGCGCGTGCTGCGGCGTGCCGTCGACCGCAATGCGGTGCGCCGGGTGGCCCGCGAGGCGTGGCGCGCGGCGGCACTCGATCGGTCGCCGGTCGTGGCGATGCTGCGGATGAAGCGGGACCCGCAGGTCGCGGGGCTTCGCGAACGCAAGCGCGTCGTGCGCGGCGAACTCGACCGGTTGTTCGCCACGCTGCGTCACCGGCTGGCGAAATAGTTCAGGAATTCGTGGAAGCGGGATGAAGCGAGTCTTCGCTGCGTTGATCCATCTCTACCGGATTGCGGTCAGTCCGTTCCTGGCGCCGCGATGCCGCTTCCTGCCGACGTGCTCGGAGTACGCGCTGGAGGCGGTCGAGCGCCACGGCGCGTTCTCCGGCGGCTGGCTCGCGCTGCGGCGCATCGCCCGCTGCCATCCCTTCCATCCCGGCGGAATCGACGAGGTGCCGGTCCGCCTCTCGCCGATCTGCCGATGCCGCTGGCCGAACGCGCTGCGCGGCGAGCGAACCACCGAACGATAGTTCCAGCCCATGCAGACTCAACGAATGATCCTGTGGGTCGTGTTCTCGATGTCGCTGCTGTTCCTGTGGGACGCATGGCAGCGCGCGCAGGGCGACCCGTCGCTGTTCGGCGGCCCGCCGCCGGCCGAGCACATCGCGCCCGAAGCCGCGGGATCGGGCGGCACACCGCGCACCGATGCAGCGATACCGCCGCCGATGCCTTCCGCGGCGGTATCGGGCACGGGTGCGGGCGCCGGAGCTTCCGCGGCCGGAGCCGTTCCGGGAGCACCGGGATCGACGGCCGGCGTGACGGCGCAGTCGATCCGGCTCGCCAACGACGTGCTGTCGCTCGACATCGACCTGATCGGCGGCCAGGTGCGCCGCGCCGAGTTGCTCGAGCACGCCGAACAGGACGATCGCAGCAACAACCTCGTGCTGCTGCAGAGCGAGCCGGGGAAACTGTATCTCGCGCAGAGCGGACTGATCGGCGACGCGCAGTCGGCGTTTCCGAACCACCGCTCTCCTATGACGCCGGTCGACGGAGACGCCGGCCCGCGCGTGCTGGCCGACGGCAGCGGCGCGGTGCAGCTGTCGCTGCAGACCGAAAGCGGCGGCGTGCGGCTCGTTCGCACGTACACGCTGGCGCGCGGCGCCTACGTCGTCGACGTGAAGGACGAAGTGACCAACGTCGGCGAGACTCCGGTGCAGCCGGTGCTGTACATGCAGCTCACGCGCGACGACCACGCGCCGGCCGGAGGCTCGAAGTTCTACAGCACGTACACCGGCCCCGTCGTCTACACCGACGAGGACAAGTTCCAGAAGGTCGCGTTCTCGGACATCGAGAAGAACAAGGCCAGCTACACGACGAGCGCCAGCGACGGCTGGGTCGGAATCATCCAGCACTACTTCGTCAGCGCCTGGGTGCCCGAGCAGCAGCAGCCGCGCGAGTACTACGCACGCAAGGTCGACACGAACGTCTACTCGGTGGGAATCAAGCAGCCGCTCGCGCAGCTCGCGCCGGGGGCGTCGACGACCGCGCAGTCGCAGCTGCTGATCGGTCCGCAGGACCAGCGCATGCTCGAGAAGATCGCGCCGGGACTCGACCTGACCGTCGACTACGGCTGGTTGACGATCGTCGCGCAACCGATCTACTGGCTGCTCGAGAAGCTGCACGGCATCGTCGGCAACTGGGGCTGGGCGATCGTGGCGCTCACGATCGTGATCAAGACCGCGTTCTTCCCGTTGCAGGCCGCGAGCTACCGGTCGATGGCCAGGATGAAGGCGGTGACGCCGCGCCTGACCGCGATCCGCGAGCGCTACGGCAACGACCGCGTGAAGATGAACCAGGCGATGATGGAGCTGTACAAGACCGAGAAGATCAATCCGCTCGGCGGATGCCTTCCGATCGTCGTGCAGATCCCGGTGTTCATCGCGTTGTACTGGGTGCTGCTCGCATCGGTGGAGATGCGCAACGCGCCGTGGATCGGATGGATCCACGATCTCTCCGAGCCGGACCCGTTCTACATCCTGCCGCTGGTGATGGCGGCGACGATGTTCATCCAGGTCAAGCTGAATCCGACGCCGCCGGATCCGATGCAGGCGAAGATGATGATGATCATGCCGCTGGTGTTCTCGGTCATGTTCTTCTTCTTCCCGGCGGGCCTGGTGCTGTACTGGCTGGTGAACAACGTCTACTCGATCGTGCAGCAGTGGGTGATCAACCGGCAGATGACGGCGCGAACGGCGGCGGCGAAAGCGAAGGGCTGACGAGAGGCGGCGGTCGGAGATCCGGGCCGGTCGGCAGGCGATCAGGCGGGTAACGCGGTTCTCGATCGGTCGCGCGCGCGGATCGTGTCGATCGTATCGCGCAGCGTCTGCTCGAGCGAGA
>CAYZYC010000136.1:0-4131 GCA_964481165.1 uncultured Limnobacter sp.
TCGACCAGTCGGACTTCTCGGTCGAACTCGCGCGCGTGCGCGAGCTCAAGCCCGACGCGATCTTCCAGTTCCATCCGGGCGGCGCGGGCATCAACCTCGCCAAGCAGTACGCGAACTCGGGCCTGTCGAAGACCGTCCCGATGCTCACGCCGATCTACTCGATGGACCGGCGCATGCTGGCGGCGACCGGCAACGCGGGCAACGGCTACTACCTGGCTGCGTCGTGGAGCGCCGACCTCGACAATCCGGCGAACAAGCGCTTCGTCGAGAACTTCGCGAAGACCTACGGGCGCCTGCCCACCGACTACGCGGCGACTTCGTACGACACCGCGCGGCTGATCGGAACGGCGCTGAAGGCCGTCGGCGGCGACATCGAAGGCAAGCGCGACCTGTTCCGCGCGACGCTGAAAAAAGCCGGGATCGATTCGGTGCGCGGCAAGTTCCGTTTCGCGAACAACCAGCATCCGGTGCAGGACTGGTACCTGCTGCGCGTCGAGCCCGACGCGAGCGGCAAGCTCGGCTACAAGACGCTGAAGGTCATCGCGCCCGACCACGTCGATCCGCACGCCGCCGACTGCCCGATGTAAGGGCGCCTGTCGGGGAGTCGGGACGCTCGATCGATGCTGCTGTTCGTCGAGCAGACGCTCAACGGCGTGCAATACAGCGCGCTGCTGTTCCTGCTGTCGGCCGGGCTCACGCTCGTGTTCGGCATCATGAACGTGATCAACCTGACGCATGGTTCGTTCTACATGGTCGGGGCGTTCTGCGCGGCGGCAGCCGCGTCGGCCACCGGATCGTTCCTCGCGGCGATGGTCGCGGCGGTCGTCGGCGCGGGCCTGTACGGGCTCGCGGTCGAGCGGCTCGTCGTGCGGCACCTGTACCGGCGCGACCATCTCGACCAGGTGCTCGCGACGCTCGGCCTGGTGCTGTTCACCAACGAGCTGGTCACGATCGTCTTCGGTCGCAGCCCGCCGTTCATGGACATCCCCGAGTTGCTGCGCGGCTCGGTCCAGGTGCTGCCGGGTCTCGCGTACCCGGTGATGCGGCTCGCGTTCATCGGCGCGGCTGCACTCGTCGCGCTCGCGCTGTGGTTCCTGCTGCTGCGCACGCCGATCGGCATGCTGGTGCGCGCCGGCGCCGACGACCACGAGATGGTCGACGCGCTCGGAGTCGACGTGCGGCGCGTGTTCCTGCTGGTGTTCGTGCTCGGCGCGCTGCTGTGCGGTTTCGCCGCGGTGATGTCGGCGCCGCTGCTCGCCGTGCAGATCGGGATGGGCGAGCGGATCCTGATCACCGCGTTCGTCGTCATCGTGATCGGCGGCGTCGGTTCGTTGCGCGGCGCGCTGCTCGGGTCGTTCCTGGTCGGGATGAGCGACGCGTACGGACGCGCGTGGATTCCGTCGCTGCTGTCGGGAATGATGCCGGCGCACCTGAGCGACCCGCTCGCCTCCAGCCTGATCTCGGCCAGCGCCTACATCCTGATGGCGCTGGTGCTGCTCTTTCGTCCTCTCGGGCTGCTGCCCGCGCGCGCATGACGCGGGCCTCCGCAATGACGCGGGTCGCTGCATGACCCAGGCTGCCGCTCCCGCGCCGGCCGCGGCGCCGGCGCCGGCGCGTGCGCGTGCATCGGCGCGCGTGCGCTGGCTCGTCTGGCTCGGCGTCGCGGTGCTCGCGCTCGTGCCGGTGTTCGCGCAGGCGCTCGACGAGCCGTTCCTCGTCAACGTGTTCACGCGGTTCGCCATCTACGCGCTGGCCGCGGTGAGCCTCGACCTCGTTCTCGGATACGGCGCGCTGGTGAGCTTCGGGCACGCGGCGTTCTTCGGGCTCGGCGGATACGTCGTCGGCGTCGTCGCTTTCCATACCGCCGACGGGTCGGGATTGCTTGGCTGGGAAGGCACCGGCGAGGCGCTCGTGCTGTGGCCGATCGCGGTCGCGCTGTGCGCGCTGTCGGGCCTCGTGATCGGCTTCCTGTCGCTGCGCACTTCGGGCGTGCAGTTCATCATGATCACGCTCGCGTTCGGGCAGCTGTTCTACTTCCTGCTCGTCGGCCTGATGTACTACGGCGGCGACGACGGGCTGGCGATCGATTCGCGCAACGTGCTCGCCGGCTTCCCGCTGCGCGATCCGAACGTCTTCTACTACGTCTGCGCCGCGTTGCTGGTCGCGTGGATCGTCGTGTGCCGGCGCATCGTCGGCTCGCGTTTCGGGATGGCGCTGCGCAGCCTGAAGCAGAACCGCCGACGCAGCATCAGCCTCGGGCTCGCGCCGCTGCGCTATCCGCTCACCGCGTTCACGATCTCGGCGGCGGGAACGGGGCTCGCCGGCGTGCTGTGGGCGAACTACGCGCTGTTCGTCAGTCCCGACATGGCGACCTGGCAGAAGTCGGGCGAGCTGATGGCGATGGTGATTCTCGGCGGCATCGGAACGATCTTCGGGCCGGTCGTCGGCGCGTCGGTGTTCCTCGGCCTCGAGCAGCTGCTCACCGGCTGGACCGAACACTGGATGCTGCTGATGGGCCCCGCGCTCGTGCTCGTCGTGCTGTTCGGCAAGCGCGGCCTGTGGGGGCTGCTGGCCGGCAAGAGCGGCGAGCGCTGAACGATGCGGCTGTCGCTCGACAGGCTGTGCAAGTCCTTCGGTGCGCTGCAGGTGACGCAGGACGTCGACCTCGTCGTCGAGTCGGGCGAGCTGCACGCGCTGATCGGACCCAACGGAGCAGGCAAGACGACGCTGATCTCGCAGATCAGCGGCGAACTGCTTCCCGACGCGGGCGAGATCTTCCTCGGCGACGAGCGCATCACGCGGATGCCCGCGCATCGTCGCGCTGCGGCCGGGCTCGCGCGTTCGTTCCAGATCAGCCAGCTCTATCCGGAGTTCGACGTCGAGGACAACGTCGCGATGGCGGTGCAGGCGCGCTCGCCGGGCGGCTTCGACATGTGGCGCGACGCGCGCACCGATCCGCGGCTGCGCGAGCCGGCGCGCGAGGCGCTCGCGCGCGTCGGACTCGGACATCGCAGCGACGTGTACGTCAGCGAGCTCGCGCACGGCGAGAAACGCCAGCTCGAACTCGCGATGGTGCTCGCGCTCGAGGCGCCGGTGCTGCTGCTCGACGAACCGATGGCCGGGATGAGCGCCGAGGAATCGCGCCGGATGACCGAACTGCTCGCCGGGCTGAAACGGCGCTACACGATCCTGCTCGTCGAGCACGACATGGACATCGTGTTCTCGCTCGCCGACCGGATCACGGTCCTCGTCTACGGCCGGGCGATCTTCACCGGGACGCCCGAGGAAGTGCGTGCGAACGCCGAGGTGCGCGACGCGTACCTGGGGAGCGACTGATGCTGCGCGTGCAAGGCGTCGACGCAGGCTACGACTCGAGCCAGGTGCTGTTCGGGCTGAGCTTCGAAGTGGGCGCGCGGCAGGTCGCTTCGCTGATCGGCCGCAACGGAATGGGCAAGAGCACGACGGTGCGCACCGTGATGGGAATGCTGCCGGTGCGCGCCGGGCGCGTCGAGTTCGACGGGCGCGACCTCGCCGGCCTCGCTCCGAACCGGATCGCGCGGCTGGGGATCGGACTCGTTCCCGAAGGGCGCCGCGTGTTCGGATCGCTGAGCGTCGAGGAGAACCTGCTCGCCACCGCGCGTCCGCCCGCACAGGGCGCGGGCGGAGCGCACGGCGCAGGCGGATCGGACGCAGCGCGCGACGCGCAAGGCGAACGCGGCTGGACGCTCGCGCGCGCCTACGAGCTGTTTCCGCGGCTCGGCGACCGCCGTGCGCAACCGGCGCGCACGTTGTCGGGCGGCGAGCAGCAGATGCTCGCGGTGGCCCGCGCACTGATGACGAATCCGCGGCTGCTGATCCTCGACGAGGCGACCGAGGGGCTCGCCCCGCTCGTGCGGCGCGAGATCTGGGCGTGCCTGAAACTGCTGAAGGCCGAGGGCGAGACGATCCTCGTCATCGACAAGAACCTCGCCGAGATGGGATCGCTCGTCGACCGGCACCACGTGGTAGAGAAGGGGCGCGTCGTCTGGCAGGGCACGCCGGCCGAACTGGCCGAGCGGCCCGACGTGACGCAGCGGTACCTGGGGGTGGCGTGAATCAGCGCGGGGTCGAAGATCCCGACGCGCGTTCGCG
>CAYZYC010000136.1:4231-6029 GCA_964481165.1 uncultured Limnobacter sp.
GCGCTCCCGCACAGCGCACCGCCGGGAGGCGGCACCGCTCACCCAGTATAGGCGCGCTCAGCGCGAACGCCCGATGCGTCGCACCAGTGCCTTCGTGAACGCCTCGGTGTTCGCGCTCCCGCCGAGATCGCCGGTGCGCACGTTGTCGAGGTTGATCGTCTCGTCGATCGCGTTGCGAAGCCGCGTTGCCAGTTCGCCGAGCCTGCAGTGATCGAGCATCATCGCGGCGGCCAGCATCAGCGCGGTCGGGTTCGCGATCCCCTTGCCTGCGATATCGGGCGCCGATCCGTGCACCGCCTCGAACATCGCGGCGTCGGCGCCGATGTTCGCGCCCGGCGTCATTCCGAGTCCGCCGACGAGGCCGGCGACCAGATCCGAGAGGATGTCGCCGAACAGGTTTGTCGTGACCAGCACGTCGAACTGCCACGGGTTCAGCACGAGCTTCATCGCGCACGCGTCGACGATCAGCGTCTCGAGTTCGAAACGGCCGCGGTAATTGCGTTCGTACAGTTCCTTGCCGGTGTCGAGGAACAGGCCGGTCAGCGCCTTCATGATGTTGGCCTTGTGCACCAGCGTGACCTTCCTGCGGCCCTGCGACACCGCGTGCTCGAACGCGAACTCGAGCAGTCGCCGGCTGCCCTTGCGCGTGTTGATCCCGGTGGCCATCGCGACCGCGTGCGGATCGTCGTCGATGCGCACGTAGTGTTCGTGCCCGACGTACAGGCCCTCGAGGTTCTCGCGCACGACGACGAGATCGATGTTCTCGAAGCGTCCGCCGGGAACGATCGTCCGTGCCGGCCGCAGGTTGGCGTAGAGCTGGAACTCCTCGCGCAGCCGCACGTTCGCCGATCGGTACCCGCTGCCGGTCGGCGTCTCGAGCGGCCCCTTCAGCGCGAGGCGCGTATCGCGGATGCTCTGCAGCGTCGCTGCGGGCAGCGGATCCGACGCGACCCGCACGCCTTCGAGTCCGGCGACCTGGCGGTCCCATTCGAACGGAGCGCCCAGCGCATCGAGCGCCGCGAGCGTTGCGGTTACGATCTCGGGTCCGATGCCGTCACCGGGAATCAGCGTCGCAGGTATCTTTCGGGGCATCGGATTCGTCGCGGCAGCTGCGCTCTCGCGCGGAAGTGGCGATCTTACGCGCGGCGCGCACCGCCTCGAGCCGCATCGCCGCGTGGCGCCTGGCGGCAACGATCCGTGGAGCCCGAACTGACCCCCGCTGCCCGCCTGTCGATCCTGCGCTGGACCTTCGCCATCGCGCTGCTCGTCGTGCTGGTGCTGTCGATGTTGCCGATGGAGGAAGAGCCGACGCTGTCGACCGGCTGGGACAAGACCGATCACATCGCGACGTACTTCCTGCTCGGCTGGCTCGGCCTGGCTTCCTGGAGACAGCGGCGCGCACGGGTACTCGCCGGATTGCTCGCCTACAGCATCGCCATCGAGTGGCTGCAGTCGCTCACCTCGACGCGGACCGGCGACTGGGAGGACGTGATCGCCAATGCGACGGGCCTGCTGCTGGCAGCCGCGGCGGTCGGGTGGGCGGATGCCCGACGCAGGAGGAGCGTGGACGCCGAGCGGTACCGAACGACGAACTGAAGCGACGCTCGGTACGGCGACCGACGACCCGGTAACCCGCTCAGTGCGCCTTGCGGCGCCGATGCTCCAGGAAGAACCGGACCATTTCGCCGCTGGCATCGGGTCCGCGGGCGTCGGTGTACGAGCCGGCGGAGCGGCCGCCCGACCACGCATGCGCCGCGCCGTGCACGGTCCAGTGTTCGGCGACCACGCGGCCGTCGGC
>CAYZYC010000137.1:0-6012 GCA_964481165.1 uncultured Limnobacter sp.
CGGCCGGTGCGCCACCAACTGCGCCGAGCGCTGCAGGCAGTCCGGCGGCCTCGTCGAGTGCGCGACGTACGGGTTCGTCGCCGCAGGCGTCCACCAGGTCGTCGCCGCAGGCGTCCACGGAGTCATCGTCGCAGGCGCGCACGGGGTCGCCGCAGGCGTCCACGGGGTCGTCGTCCGAACGGCAGGCCGCCGCATCGGGGGCGTCGGACTACACCGTCGTCAAGGGCGACACGCTCGATGCGATCGCGCGAGCGCGCGGCCTGGACGCCAGGGACCTGGCGCAGTGGAACGGCATCGAGAATCCGAGGCGCCTGCAGGTCGGCCGGAAGCTTCGCCTCGCGCCCCCCGGGGAATGACGCCGGTCAGTCGAGCCACTCGGGTACCGGCAGCCCCTTTTCCCGAAGGAAGGCGGGGTTGAAGAGCTTCGACCGATATCGATTGCCGGCGTCGGCGAGGATGGTCACGATCGTGTGGCCTGGACCGAGTTCGCGCGCCAGCCGGATCGCGCCGGCGACGTTGATGCCGCTCGAGCCGCCGACGCACAGCCCTTCGTCGCGCAGCAGTTCGAAGATGACCGGGAGCGCCTCCGCGTCGGGAATCCGATACGCATCGTCGACCGGGGCATCGGCGATGTTGGCCGTGACGCGTCCGAGTCCGATCCCTTCGGTGATCGAGCTGCCGCTGCTTTCGAGCCGCCCGTGGCGGAACCAGTCGTACATCGCGGCGCCGTCCGGGTCGGCCGCGACGATGCGAACGCCCGGGTTCCTCGATTTCAGGTACGTCGCGACTCCGGCGAGCGTGCCCCCGGTGCCGATCGCGCAGGTGAATCCGTCGACGCGCCCGCCGGTCTGCCGCCAGATCTCGGGCCCCGTCGTCGCGACGTGCGCTTCCCGGTTCGCGAGGTTCTCCCACTGGTTGGCGTACAGCACGCCGTGCGCTTCGTCGCGCGCGAGCTGCGTCGCGAGACGTTCGGCGACGTGCACGTAGTTGCCCGGGTCGGCGAACGGCGCGGCCGGCACTTCGCGCAGGTCCGCGCCGTACAGCCGTAGCAGGTCCTTCTTCTCGCGGCTCTGCGTCTGCGGAATCACGATGACCGTGCGGTAGCCGCGCGCGTTGGCGACCAGCGCGAGACCGATTCCCGTGTTGCCCGCGGTGCCTTCGACGACGACGCCGCCAGGGTGCAGCACGCCGCGCCTTTGGGCATCGGCGATGATCGCAAGCGCCGCGCGGTCCTTCACCGAGCCGCCGGGATTGAGGAATTCGGCCTTCGCGAGAATCTCGCAGCCGGTGCGTTCCGATGCCCTGCGCAGCCGGATCAGCGGGGTGTTGCCGATCGCGCCGACGAAGCCGTCGCGTATTTCGTTCATCGGTTCCTCCGGACTCGGTCCTACAATGTATGCGACATGAACGGCGAATCGATCGAAGCGCTCGAAACCGAAGTCGGTGGCCGGCCCGATGCGTCGGTGATCTGGCTGCACGGGCTCGGCGCGGACGGCCACGACTTCGAGCCGGTCGTGCCGATGCTGCGCCTGGAGGCGCAGCTGTCGTTGCGCTTCGTGTTCCCGCATGCGCCGATACGGCCCGTGACGATCAACATGGGAATGCCGATGCGCGCGTGGTACGACATCGCCGAACTCGGCGGCACGCGCCAGGACGAGCGCGGCATCCGCGACTCGCAGTCGGTGCTCGAACAGCTGATCGAGCGCGAGCGTGCACGCGGCATTGCCGCGCAGCGCATCGTCCTCGCCGGTTTCTCGCAGGGCGGGGCGATCGCGCTGCACACCGGGCTGCGCCATCCGGAACCGCTCGCCGGAATCCTCGCGCTGTCGACGTGGCTGCCGCTGGATTCCACGCTGTCGGCCGAGCGCCACGCCGCGAACGCATCGATTCCGATCTTCGTCGCGCACGGCACCGACGACGAGATGGTCGCGATCGACCGCGCGCGGCGGTCGCGCGACGTGCTCGTCGCCCACGGGTATGCGCCGCAGTGGCGCGAATACCCGATGGGTCACGCGGTGTGCGTGCCCGAACTCGTCGACATCGGCGCCTGGCTGGGCAGCGTATTGCGCGCGGCGCCGCGCGGATCCTCGACGGCGCCGCGCTGATCCTCGACCGCAGGGCGCACGATTGCCCGGCGCTGCTCGGCGCAGCGTCGCGCGTCGCCGGCTGACGCGGCACCGCCGACGAACAGCGACGCGAGCCACCCCGCGAAGAGCGCAAGCGCCAGGTACACCATCGACCAGCCGGCGCTCGCCTGCTCGCCGACCAGGTAGCTGTTGCACAGGCGCACCGGAGCGGCGATGTACAGCCAGCCGAGCACCGCGAGCATGCTGAAGACGTTCGTCCAGACGAAACCGCGACCGATCGGGCCGAGTCGTTCCCACGCCAGCGCCAGCGGTGCGCCGACGAGCAGCGGAAGACTAGTGAACTTCGCGGTTTCGGCCCAGGGATCGACCAGCGCAGCGTCCAGCGCCCGCGGCAGCATCCAGTAGCTCGACGCGAGCATCGCCGCCAGAGCGAGCGGCAGCGCGCCTCCGGCGTGGCGATACAGCCGGGTGCGCACGTGCGGCGGCAGTGCGTGCGCGGCCAGGACGCCGGCCAGTGCGAGCAGCGGCATCTGCACCAGCATGTGAAGCGTCATCGATGCCTCGAGCGCGCCGCGCAGCGGCGGCAGCGCGAGCGCGGCGACGAGCAGCGCGGCGGCGCCACCGCGGACAGCGCGCGACAGTCCCGCTTCACGCATCGCGAGTCGCTTCATCGCGGGTACGCATGCACCGGCCGGATGACGATCCCGCTCCGGAGTCACGATCCCGCTCCCGAAAGCGCGTCGAGTTCGGCGAGGAATCGGCCCGGCTCTTCGATGTCGGCGATCCGCGCGAGGCGACCGTCGCGTTCGAGCAGGTGAATCGCGGCGTTGTGCTCGTAGCCGCCGAACTCGTCGGGAATGACGACGACGCCGAAGGCCTCGAGCAGCGATGCGAGTTCCTCCCTGTCGGCGATGCGCGCCACGCGCCAGCGCCGGCCGTCGGCGCCATGCGCTTCGGACCAGGTCTTCAGCGCCGCCCGATCGTCATGCTCCGGGTCGAAGCTCACGCTGAGCAGCGCGAGATCGCCTCCCGGCCGCTCGCGCTCGATCGCGTCCCGGATCTGCCGGAACGTCGTGCCGAGCGTGCGACAGACGCCGGGGCAGCGCGTGTAGATGAACTCGACGGCGACGCGGCGCCCGCGGTAGTCCGCCAGCGCGAGCCGATGGCCGTCCTGGTCCTCCAGTTGCACCGCGGGAATCGGCCGCGGGTCGCGCAGCACCTGTTCACGACGCGCGGCCTCGGCGGTGTATGCGGCCAGGCCGTCGGTTCCCCACCAGAACGTCGCCGCCGCGACCAGCGATACGAAGACCGTCGCGACGAACGTGCGGGCCGGGCGCGGGCGCGCCCGGCTCTCCGCTTCGTTCCAGACGCGCATTGCCGAGCCGGCCCGCGTCATGCCTCAGGCCGCGGCGCCGGACGCGAGCGATGCGCGCGGCCGATCGGCCGATGCGATGCGCAGGCTCGACAGGAACCGCACCGCGAACACGAGCACCGCGAGCACGACCAGCGTCGCGAAGAACGCACCGATGCGGTCGTAGGGCACCCACTCCGGAAGGTGCGCGGCGTAGCGGCGCGCGACGCTTTCCTTGCCCGAGTACAGGAAGCTCAGCGTGAAGCCGAGCGTGGAGATCGCGAACAGCCACAGTGCGAAGCGATCGAGCACGTTGTCCACCTGGTCGCGCGACGGCTTGCCGATGTAGTAGAGGAAGCCGAAGACCATCGTCATCATTCCCAGCAGCAGGTAGGTGTGGAAATGGCCGGGTACCCACAACGTGTTGTGCATCACGTAGTTCACGGTGATGGTTCCGTCGATGAACGCCGGCATCGCTCCCGCGGCCCAGCCGAACAGCGACAGAAAGAGCAGCTTCGACGCCATGTCCCAGCGGATCCCGGAGCGGTAGACGAGCATCAGCCCGCCGTAGGCCGTGACGACCAGGATCGGGAACGTGTTCAGGTAGCCGATCACGTGCCCCATGACCAGCATCCACTTCGGCATCGCGAAGTCCATCAGCAGGTGATGCGGATAGATGAAGAGCACCATCACCGTCGACGCGGTCCACGACGCGAGGAACACGCGGTTCGCCTTCCACGGGCGCTGCGTATAGCGCGGCAGGATCTCGTACACGGCGATGACCGCCATGTAGATCGTCGCGTTGATGAACACGTGCCCGAAGAAGTAGATGAGGTTCTTTGCCAGCAGCGCGTCGATGCCCAGCGACGGAACGTAGAGATTGACGATCATCATCGCCAGGATGGCCGCGCCCGCCACCAGGCCGATGAGGTTCACGATCGTCACCATCGTGGAAGCGACGACCGCCGGCGGCGGCGCCTTGCCGTCGTCGTGCCCGAAGAGCTGCGGCCAGCCGAGGCCGCGACCGAGGCCGCCGTAGCGCGCCGTGACGGCTCGCGCGATGTCCAGGTGCAGCAGCAGGAAACCCACGCCGATCACGAGCATCCCGCCCATGAAGAGCGCCGCCGACCAATCGCTCCACATGCCCATCGCGAGGCGGGGCAGGGGATGGAGGAAGGTCCAGCCGCCATGGAACTGCCCGCCGAGCACGCTCACGAGGATCATCACGACGCCGACCAGGAACAGCACGAGGTTGGCGACGAAGATGCGCGTCGACAACTCGACGTACTGCGAGAGGAAGTGCCACATGATCGCCGCCCCGGCGATCGCCGCGATTCCGACCATGCCGGCGCCGTGCAGCGTCATCAGCTCGTAGAACCACAGCGGACCCATCGCGATGATCCCCGCCTGCTCCATGCGCATGAGCACGCCGAACACCATCATCAGCAGCAGGACCGCCACCGTGGTGACGAGGTAGGCGAGGACCGCGGGGCTGGCGCCCCGGTCGATGCCGGCGGTATATGTGTCGTTTGCCATGTTCATTCCTGCGCGGCGAGGACCTTGATCTCGGCGATCATGTTGTGGTGGACGATGCCGCAGTACTCCATGCAGAGCACGCGGTAGGTGCCCGGGCGCTCGAAGGTGTGGCGCATCGTGTTCGTGTAGCCGGGCATCGCCTGCGTCTGCGCGACGAGTCTCAGATCGGTGTCGTAGATGCCGAAGCCGTGGTTGACGTCGTTGCTGGTCACGCGGAACACGACCGGTTCGCCTGCGCGAACCTCGTCGCGGCTCAGGTCCCAGCGCCACTGATGGCCTACCGCGTCGATGACCTGCCCGGCCTCGCCGCCGCCCTGCGCGCGCGCGATGCCGTACGGCAGGTCGACGAGGTTGTAGATCATCGCGGGAAACAGCGTCAGCACGAGCACCCAGAACAGGCGCGTACGCAGGCGGTACGCACGCTTCTGCAGCGGTGTGTAGTCGTCCTCGCGCACGTGCGATTGCGAATAGACGAACAGGAATACGGCGAGGATCAGGCCCATCAGTACGAGCGAGATCAGCCAGACGGTATCGTGCAGCATCGTGGCGAGTTCCTTCGGATCGGTGAGGGCTGGGTCGCCCCCGCGTGCCTTCTATAGCCAGATCCGTGCCAGCCTGTACAAGCACTTGATCTGCATCATCTTTCCCGGATCGCCGAGCGGGCGGTACTTCCGGTTCGCAAATTCTACGTTCAGAATGAACGTTCACATTGAACGGTAGACACAACGGTGGTGACACTGGGCGCGCTGAAGAGCTTCCTCGACAGCCTCGAAGAGGGGGTGCTGTTTCTCGATACGCAACGGCGGGTGGTCGGGATCAACGCAGCCGGAGTGGGACTGCTCGGAGGCAGCGGCGACGAACTGGTCGGATCGCTGTGCCCGACGCTGTTCGCCGGGACGCGCTGCGCGCAGCAGTGCGAGACGCGGGGAAGGTGCTCGCTCGTGCCGGCGCGGGGGGCAGCACGCAAGACGCAGGACATCACCCTGCGCCGCGACGGCGGCGACGTGACGCTGCGCATGTGGGCGATGCTGCTGCCGC
>CAYZYC010000138.1:0-4068 GCA_964481165.1 uncultured Limnobacter sp.
AGCGGCTACCGCCGCCCGTCGAGCGGCGTGAACCCGTCCGCACTCCAGCGCTCGCTGCCCACCCCGTGGTGCACGACGAACAGATCGTCCGGGTCGAACTTCGCCTTCACCGCCGCAAGCCGCGGATGGTTCTCGCCCCAGTACGCCTGCTGCCAGTCGGCCTCGAAGTAGTCGCTCTCGGAGACGTACGAGCCGCGTGCGCCGGCACGGCGCAGTTCGTGCATCGCCGCTGCGACCGACTGCCGGCGCGCTCGCGCCCGCTCGACATCGGGCTCGCGCCCCGGAACGCCGGGGTACGCCGGCTGCTCGTAGGCACCGCTGATCGCGAGCGCGAACGCGTCGAGCACGACGGGGTTCGTCGCCGAATCGCGCGCGGCGTCGACGACCGCCTGCGGAGCGCCCGCCAGTCCCTTGTTGAAGTGCAGCGAGACGCCGACATTGCGGCTGGCGGCCACCAGCGCCTCGACGAGCGTCGCGCGCCGCTGCTGCGCCAGCAGCGATCGCGGCAACCACGTCGATCCGTAGGCGTGGACGAACTGGCCTGCCTGGTTCTCGTCGCCGGCCCAGTAGATGTTGCCGCGCCGCGCACCGGGCCGTCTGTCGGCGCGCTGGAAACCGAGCGCGCGCTTGAACAGCGACGGCGACCAGAACATGCGCGCCGAGGTCGCGACGAACCTGAACGGCGAGAAACCGATGGAATACCGGTCGGGCGCTGCCTCGATCGCATCGAGGAACGGCTGCCACACCGCCTGTGCCTGATCGCGGTCCAGTCCCTGGAACAGCATCGCGACCTGGACCGCGTCGTCGGGACGCACCCGGATCTGCTCGCCCCAATGCGGATCGAGCAGGCTCGATGCGCAGAAGTCGACGACGCGCGCGACGAGGCCGCGGAAGTGCGCCGGGGACTTCGCACGCACGACGAAGTTGACTGCCCCGAAGGTCTCGGGCAACGGATGCACGCGCAGCGTCAGGCGCGTGACGACGCCGAACGATCCGCCGCCGCCGCCCTTGAGCGCCCAGAAGAGTTCCGGGTTCGTGCAGGCGTTCGCGATGCGGATGACTCCGTCGGCGGTGACCACCTCGGCCTCGAGCAGGTTCGCGGCGGCCGTGCCGAACCCCTTCGAGAAGCTGCCGAAGCCGCCGCTCTGCACCAGGCCCGCCACGCCGACGGTCAGGCACCCGCCGCCCTGCACGTAGCCGCCTGCCTGCGTCGTCACCGCCTCGTAGACGTGCGCCCACACCGCGCCCGCGCCGACCGACACGGCGCGCGACGGCGCGACGCGTCCCGCGCATCCGTCGGGAACGAACGCGTCGTGCATCTCGACGCCATCCATATGGCGCGTCCACACGAGCAGCGAGTCGGCAGCGTTCGATGTCCCGTGATAGCTGTGGCCGCCGCCCTTGACGACGAGCCGCAACCGGTGCGTGCGCGCGAAGTCGACGGCGGCGGCAACGTCCTGCGCGGAACGCGCCGCGACGGCGTAGGCGCTCGGGCGCGTGGTCCAGGCGTCGACCCAGCCGAGCGACTGCGTCAGTCCCGGTTCGTCGCCCAGGAAGTACGGGTTCTTCATCGCGTCGAACAGGTCGTCGCACTTCGACGCGTCACCCGAGGCGATGCATTCGGCAAGCGGCGAACGCACCGGAGAGAACGCATCGCCGGTGCGCTGCGCCAGGCGCTGCCATTCCTGCTCCGACGGCCAGCCGGCTTCGCCGGGCCGCACGCGCGCCTTCAGGCGCGAGCCCGTGGCGGAAGCAGTTGCTGCCGAAGCGGAGGCGGTGGTCGCCGAGGCCAGGGCTTCGCCGAAACCAGCGCCTGCCGCGGCCCCGGGGGGCGCGGCGCCGGATACGGCGGCGCGTGCGGACCGATGCTCGCCGACGGCGCCGGCAAGCATTGCCGCACCGCCGTGCAGAATGCGGCGCCGCGCGCGTGACGTCCCCGACATCGGGTCGCCGGCGAAGCGGGGTGCGCGATCGCCGCGCGTCATCCGCGCTCGCGCACGCTGACGAACTGCCAGTCCGTGCGCGCGCGTTCGCGTTCCTCGCCGACCCGCTCGAGCGCCTGGGTCGCGACCATTCCGCCTGCCAGCGAGCGGCGCGCGAGATCGATGTACAGCGCGGTTCCGCGGCGCTTCCACGCGATGTCGTCGTCACTCAGAGTGCGGCGCACGCGCGCGGGCACGCCGGCAACCAGCACGCGCGGCGGGACGACGTCGGCCACCTTGACGAACGACTTCGCCGCGACGATCGCCTGCTCGCCGACGACCGCGGTGTCCATGATCACCGCATGGATGCCGATCAGCGCATCGCGGCCGATGCGCGCGCAGTGGATCACCGCGCCGTGGCCGATGTGACACTCCTCCTCGAGCACGCAGTCGAAGTCGGGTGCCGAGTGCACGACGCAGTTGTCCTGCAGGTTCGCGTTCGGTTGCATGACGATGCGACCGAAGTCCCCGCGCAGGACGGCGCCGGGTCCGACGTAGCAGCCCCGACCGACGATCACGTCGCCGATGAGCACGGCGGTCGGATGCACGCAGGCCTGCGGATCGATCACCGGAGTGACGCCTTCGAAAGCGTAGACAATCTGATCGCGCGCCACTTCGGTCTCCGGTTCTGGTCGTGCCGATGCTATCACCGGCCCGGAAGCGACGATCTCCGCCGCCGGTCGCGGGCCCACGCCGCCGCTCATCGCCGCCTCCGCCGCCGTCCATCGCGCCCTGTGCCGCCGCCCGTCGCGACTTCCGAGGCCACCCATCGGCGAAGCCGCAACAGGCCGGGGCGTTCCTCCGACGGATAGCGCCACCCGTCGGCATGCCCCGGCGCCGGCGGCTCGGCGCGGGTCCCGCGCCGACATACTGACGCACGATGGCTACTCCCACCGCGTCTCTGTTCGACCTGCGTTCGATCTTCCTGGTAGGCGCTTGCACGGCCGCACTCGGCTGTTTCACCTTCATCGCGTTGCAGCCGATGTACCGGCGAGCGATGGCGCCGTTGCGCCGGTACGCCGCCGCGATGGCCGCGATGGCGGCGGGACTGGCGCTGCTGAGCTTTCGCGGCGAAATCCCGTCGTGGCCGAACCACGTCGGCACGAACGCGCTCGTGTCGATCGGCGTCGTGATCCTGGCCGATGCGACGATGCGCCTGTTCGGCCGAAGGCAACCGGCCTGGCTGCTCGCTGCGCAGATCGCCGCGATGGTCGCGCTGTGGGCGTGGCTGGGCGACGCCCCCGAGGACAACCAGTGGCGATTGCTCGCGATGTCCGCGGTGCAGGCGCTATGGTCGGGGGCGATCGCGTGGATGATCGCGCGTACCGACGCCTACGGCCGCCAGCGCTACGTGCGCACGCTTGCGTGGACCTTCGGCATCTACGCCATGGCGCACGTCCTGCGCGCGGTGCTGGTGCTGCAGTCGGACCACGCGGCAGGCGGGACGCTCGCGCCGGGCGTCGGCAAGACGGCCTTCGTGCTGTTCTTTTCGCTGATGCCGATCGCGCTCGCGCTGATCATCCAGATGATCCTGCACGCGCGGGTATCGGGGGAACTGCACCGCCGCGCGACGACCGACGAACTGACCGGGCTGCACACGCGCGGACGCTTCTTCGACCTCTCGCGCGAGCGCCTGCGCCGCCCAGACAGCGCAGGGCTGGTCCACCACCTGCTGATGATCGATCTCGACCACTTCAAGTCGGTCAACGACCGTTTCGGCCATTCGATCGGCGACCGCGCGCTGCGGCACGCGGCACGCGTGCTGCGCAGCACGATGCAGCCGTCGGGCGTGCTCGGCCGATACGGAGGCGAGGAGTTCTGCGCGCTGATCCGCAGCGCCGACCACGACGAGGCGGAGCAAACGATCGACGGAATCCGCAAGGCGCTCGAGGCGGCGCCGATGCGCGCGGGCCAGGTGACGATCGAGTTGACCGCGAGCATCGGCGCGGTACCGATCGCCGATGCCGAGTCGCTCGAGCGCGTGCTCGTGCACGCCGACCACTGCGTGTACCGGGCGAAGACCGAGGGGCGCAATCGGGTCGTTCGCTACGGAGAGATGCTCGGCGAGCCGGTGGTCTGATCCGGC
>CAYZYC010000138.1:4168-6012 GCA_964481165.1 uncultured Limnobacter sp.
CGCACGCGCTACTCGTAGCTGCGAGCGTCCTCGATGACCTTTCCGTCGTTGGGCAGGCTGCCCGTCTCGACGAGTTCGACCTCCCCGCGCAGTTTCGTCACTTCGCGCACCGCGTCGGCCAGTCCGGCGGCGAAGGTTTCGGCGCCGCCCGCCGAAGCGACTGCGGCAGCGTCGACCTCGCACTTCAGCGTCATCCGGTCGTTGGCCATCTCGCCGGCGACGACGAGACGCGCGCGCTGCACGCCGGTCGTGCGGCGCACGATCTCGGCGACCTGTTCGGGGTGCACGAACATCCCGCGCACCTTCGTGGTCTGGTCGGCGCGGCCGAGCCAGCCGCGGATCCGCACGTTCGTGCGGCCGCAGGGCGAGATTCCCGGCAGCACCGCGGAGAGGTCTCCGGTGCCGAAGCGGATCAGCGGATAGGTCTCGCTGAAGCTGGTGACGACGATCTCGCCGACCTCGCCGTCGACGACCGGGTCGCCGGTTCCGGGCCGAACGATCTCGAGGATCAGGTCCTCGTCGACGATCATTCCGTCGATCGCCTCGGATTCGTATGCGATCAGTCCGACGTCGGCCGTGCCGTACCACTGCAGCACCGTGTCGATTCCCTGGTCGCGGAACCACGAACGCAGCGTCGGCGGAAGCGCTTCGGCCGCCAGCAGCGCGCGCTTCAGGTTCGAGATGTCGAGCGAGAGTTCGCGAGCACGCTCGACGATGATCCGAAGGAACGAAGGGGTTCCGGCGTAGGCATCGGGCCGCAGTGCCCGGATCAGTTCGATCTGCTGCTCGGTCTGGCCGGTGCCTGCCGGTATCACCGCGCAGCCGAGCTTGCGCGCGGCGCCGTCGATCATCCAGGCGCCCGGAGTCAGGTGATAGCCGAAGCAGTTCTGCACGACGTGCCCTGCGCGGATGCCCGCCGCGTACATCGCCCGCGCGGCGCGCCACGGATCGGCGCCGACGCCTTCGGGATCGAAGATCGGCCCCGGCGACACGAATACGCGGGCGAGGCGCCCCGGCTCGGTGGTCACGAGGCCGGCAAACGGCGGATCGCTTTCCTGCAGCCGCTTCAGGTCGGCCTTGCGCAGCACCGGCAGCTGCGCCAGCGCCTTGCGCGACGACACCGCGCGCGCATCGACGCCGGCGAGCCGCGCCGCCCAGCCGGGCGCATCGCGCCTGGCGCGCTCGATCAGCCCGGGGAGCCGCGCCATCAGCGCGCCTTCGCGCGCCTCGGCAGGCCGCGTCTCGAGCGTGTCGAGGTACGGCGACGGATCGGCGGTTTTCAGCATGGGCGGTGCCGCATGGTCAGAGCCAGCGCTTGCGGCGCTTGTACGACTTCAGGTTCTTGAACGATCGCCGTTCGCCGCTGCCCCCGCCGAGGTAGAACTCGCGCACGTCCTCGTTGTTCACCAGTTCGTGCTTCGCGCCGTCGAGCACGATCTTGCCCGACTCCATGATGTATCCGTAGTTCGACGCCTGCAGCGCCATGCGGGCGTTCTGCTCGACCAGCAGGATCGTGATGCCCAGGTCGCGGTTCAGCTGGCGGATGATGCCGAACACCTCCTGCACCAGAAGCGGCGACAGCCCCATCGACGGCTCGTCGAGCAGGATCATCTTCGGCCGGGCCATCAGTGCGCGGCTGATCGCGAGCATCTGCTGCTCGCCTCCCGACAGGTAGCCTGCGAGTCCCGTGCGTTCGCGCAGGCGAGGAAAGAAATCGAACACCATGTCGAGGTCGCGCTGGATCTCGCGGTCGCGCCGCGTGTACGCGCCCAGCCGCAGGTTCTCGACGACCGTCATGTCCTCGACGATGCGCCGGCCCTCCATCACCTGGAAGATGCCGCGAC
>CAYZYC010000139.1:0-5912 GCA_964481165.1 uncultured Limnobacter sp.
CCTTCGAAATTGCGGTTCGATGTCGACGCGCAGCGTTCGCCCGGCTCGAGGCGGTCGGCGTTCATCGCCAGGCACATCGAGCAGCCCGGCTCGCGCCACTCGAAGCCGGCGTCGCGAAAGATCCGGTCGAGCCCTTCCTCCTCGGCCTGCGCCTTCACCAGGCCCGACCCGGGAACGACCATCGCGAGCTTGACGTTGGACGCCTTGCGCTTCCCGCGAACGATCGCGGCGGCCTCGCGCAGATCCTCGATCCGCGAATTCGTGCACGAGCCGATGAACACCTTGTCGATCCGGATGTCGCCGATCGCGGTGTCGGCCTTCAGCCCCATGTACTCGAGCGCGCGCTCGTATCCCTCGCGGCGCACCGGGTCCTTTTCCTTGTCGGGGTCGGGAACGCGTCCGTCGATCGTCGTGACCATCTCGGGCGACGTTCCCCAGCTGACGTGCGGCGCGAGCTGCGCCGCGTCGATCTCGACGACGAGGTCGAAACGCGCACCGGGGTCCGAGTGCAGCGTGCTCCAGTATCGGACCGCCTGGTCCCACTGCGGGCCGACCGGCGCCATCGGGCGCCCTTTCAGGTAGCGCATCGTCGTCTCGTCGGCGGCGACCATTCCGGAACGTGCGCCGGCCTCGATGGCCATGTTGCAGATCGTCATCCGCCCTTCCATCGACAACGCGCGGATCGCCGAACCGGCGAACTCGATCGCATAGCCGGTCCCGCCCGCCGTGCCGATGCGCCCGATCACGGCGAGAACGATGTCCTTCGCGGTCACGCCGCGCGGCAGCGTTCCGTCGACGCGCACCAGCATGTTCTTCATCTTGCGCGCGACCAGCGTCTGCGTGGCCAGCACGTGCTCGACCTCGGACGTGCCTATCCCGAAAGCCAGGCAGGCGAAGGCGCCGTGCGTGCTGGTGTGCGAATCGCCGCAGACGACCGTCATGCCCGGCAGCGTCGCGCCCTGTTCGGGTCCGATGACGTGGACGATTCCCTGGCGGCGATCGAGGAGATCGAAATACGTGATGCCGAACTCGTGCGCGTTGCGGTCGAGCGTCTCGACCTGCAGGCGCGAGATCGGATCCTCGATGCCGCGCGAGCGGTCGGTCGTGGGCACGTTGTGATCGACGACGGCAAGGTTCGCGTCGACGCGCCACGGCTTGCGCCCGGCCATCCGCAGTCCTTCGAACGCCTGCGGGCTCGTCACCTCGTGCACGAGGTGGCGATCGATGTAGATCAGCGCGGTGCCGTCGTCTTCCTCGAGGACGACGTGGGCATCCCACAGCTTGTCGTAGAGCGTACGGGGCGCGAGCGACATGTTCGTTCGGATCGGGCGATGCGGCCCGAACGCGACGGGCCGCGCCCAGAGGGTTGCGGCAACCGTCGATTATGCCACGCGGACTGCGGTTCCCTCAGCGCCGCGCCTGCTGGTACAAGGGCATCACGCGCTCGGCGTACGTCGCGAGATCGCGCGTGCGGTTCTCGGCCGAAGGGTGCGTGCTGAGGAACTCGGGCCCGCCGCCACCGCCCGAAACCTTGGCCATCTTCTGCCACAGCGTCACCGCGGCGCGCGGATCGTAGCCCGCGCGCGCCGCGATCTCGACGCCGATACGGTCGGCTTCGGTCTCGTGCAACCGGCTGTTCGGCAGCCCGAAGAAGGTCTTGTAGAAGACGCCGCCGAGGTCCGTGGCGATCTGTCCCGCGCCGAGCAGGATCGCCGCGCCGCTGATCACCGCCTGCGCGCCCATCTGCTCCGAAGCCCTTTCGCGCGCGTGTTCGCGCAGCGCGTGCGCGATCTCGTGGCCGAGCACCGCGGCGATCTCCGCATCGGTGAGCTCGAGCTTCGTGATCAACCCGCTGTAGACGGCGATCTTGCCCCCCGGCATCACCCACGCGTTGATCTCGGGCGATTCGAAGACGTTGACTTCCCAGTTCCACTTCGACGCATCGGGCCGGAACGCCGTGCTGGCCGGAATGAGCCGCGTGGTGATCGTCCGCACGCGGGCGGTCAGCGCCGGAGCCGAGTTCAACGTGCCTTTCTGCCGCTGCTGCTGGACGACCTGCCGGTACGCGGTTTCGGCTTCCTGCTGCATCTGCGCTTCGCTCACCATCGACGACATGCGCTGCTGTCGATCGATGCCGACTGCGCCGGCACTCGTGGTCTGCACCGACTGGCAGCCGCCGAGCGCGAGCGCGCAAGCCGTTGCTGCAACGGCAACCAGGCGGATGGAACGCATTTTTCGACTCTCCTTGCGGCGTACAAGGCCCTCGCGCATCGACGCAAGCAACTCAGGAGCCCGGTCGACGCGGCGGCCCTTCGATGCTCGGGGTGGAAACCGCGACGTCGGCATTCTGCGCGCGGTCGCGCAGAGCGTGGTCCATCAATACCAGCGCGAGCATCGCCTCGGCGATCGGCGTCGCGCGGATTCCGACGCAGGGATCGTGACGGCCGTGCGTCTGCACCTGCACCGGCGCGCCGTCGATGTCGATCGAACGGCGCGGCAGCCGGATGCTCGACGTCGGCTTGACCGCGATCTCGACGACGATCGACTGGCCGCTGGAAATGCCGCCGAGCATTCCGCCGGCATGGTTCGTCGCGAACCCCTCGGGCGTGAGTTCGTCGCCGTGTTCGCTGCCCTTCTGCGTGACGCAGCCGAAGCCCGATCCGATCTCGACCCCCTTGACCGCATTGATGCCCATCATCGCGTAGGCGATATCGGCATCGAGCTTGTCGTAGATCGGCTCGCCGAGGCCTACCGGAACGTGTTCGGCGACGATGCGAACGCGTGCGCCGCACGAATCGCCGGCCTTGCGCAGGTCGTCCATGTAGCGCTCGAGCGTCGGAACGACATCGGCGTCGGCAGCGAAGAACGGGTTGTCCGGAACGTGCGCCCAATCGGTGAACGGAATCGGGATCTCGCCGATCTGCGTCATGCAGCCGCGCACGACCGTTCCGTACCGCTCGTGCAGCCACTTCTTCGCGATGGCCGCTGCCGCGACCGCGGGCGCCGTCAATCGGGCCGACGATCTGCCGCCGCCGCGCGGATCGCGGATGCCGTACTTCTGCCAGTAGGTGTAATCGGCATGGCCGGGCCGGAACGTGCGCGCGATTTCCGAGTAGTCGCTGCTGCGCGCGTCCTCGTTGCGGATCAGCAGCGCGATCGGCGTTCCCGTGCTGCGCCCCTCGTGGACTCCGGACAGGATCTCGACACGGTCGCGCTCCTGCCGCTGCGTGACGTGCCGCGACGTGCCCGGGCGGCGCCGGTCGAGTTCGGGCTGGATGTCGGCTTCGGACAGCACGAGACCCGGAGGGCACCCGTCGACGATGCAGCCGATCGCCGGCCCGTGCGACTCGCCGAAAGTTGTGACACGGAAGACGTGGCCGAAAGTGCTGCCGGACAAGGTCGGTTCCTTTTACGTCGGAATGTTCAGGCTGCCCAGTTCTCGACGCGCAGTCCCGGGACACGCCGGAACTCCCTCACGTTGTTCGTGACGAGCGTTGCATCGAGCGAACGAGCATGGGCAGCGATCATCAAGCCGTTCGAGCCGATCGGGATCCCTCGGCCCTTCAGGTCCGCTCGAATCTCCGCATAATGCTCCGCCGGGTCGCCATGCGTCGTCAACCGAACTTCCTTCGTCACCGATCGGCCGACGTTCAACCACTTGCGCGCAACCGCCCCACGACCGTTGCGCGCGGCATCGCTGCGAGCATCGCGTCGGCCGACGGCGTCTGCGCGACGCCGAACACGAGCAGCCGGACCGGAACCGCGAGTTGCGGCATCTTCAGGCCGTGCTCGGCGAGCGTCGCCTTCAACGCGACGGCGATCGACTCGCGATTCCAGTCGACCGACTCGAGTTCCGATGCGAAAGCCTCGATCGCCGCCGGCAGCGTCGCAGGACCGTCGACGATATGGCGCTGCCGGTCTGCCCCTGCGAGCACGGGCTCGACGTAGAACATGCGCGCCAGCCCGGCGAGTTCGTTCAGCGTCTGCGCGCGTTCCTTCAGCAGTCCGCAGACGACCGCGAGATCTGCCCCGTCGCTCGCGACCTGGGCACCCGCCGCCTCCAGTCGAGGACGTACGAGCACGGCGAGCTCGTCGTCGTCCTTCGCCTTCAGGTAATGCGCATTCAGCCAGCGCAGCTTGTCGAAATCGAAGCGCGACGGCGAGCGGCTGATGTGCGCGCCGTCGAACCACGCGACGAACTGCTCGCGCGAGAAAATCTCTTCGTCGCCATGGCTCCAGCCGAGGCGCGCGAGGTAGTTGACGACCGCATCGGGCAGGTAGCCGTCCTCGTCGTACTGCATCACCGACACCGCGCCGTGGCGCTTGGACAGCTTCTGCCCGTCGGGGCCGTGGATCATCGGCAGGTGGCCGTATTCGGGGACCGGCGCACCGAGCGCGCGCAGGATGTTGATCTGGCGCGGTGTGTTGTTCACGTGATCGTCGCCGCGCAGCACGTGCGTGATCTGCATGTCGCGGTCGTCGACCACGACGCAGAAGTTGTAGGTCGGCGTGCCGTCCGAACGCGCGATGATCAGGTCGTCGAGTTCGGTGTTGTCGAACGCGATGGGTCCCTTCACCAGATCGTTCCAGCTCGTCGCACCGTCGAGCGGGTTGCGGAAGCGCACGACCGGATCGACTCCCGCCGGCGGCTCGGGCAGCATGCGACCGGCCTCGGGTCGCCAGCGGCCGTCGTAGCGCGGTTTCAGTCCGAGCGCCTCCTGCTCGGCGCGCATCCGTTCGAGTTCTTCGCGCGTGCACCAGCAGCGATACGCGGTGCCTTCGACGAGCATCTTCGCGATCACCTCGCGATAGCGCGGCATGCGCTGCATCTGGTAGTACGGGCCCTCGTCGACGTCCAGGCCGAGCCATTGCATGCCGTCGAGAATCGCCTGCACCGCCTCGGGCGTCGAGCGCTCGAGATCGGTGTCCTCGATGCGAAGGATGAAAGTGCCGCCGAAATGGCGCGCATACGCCCATGCGAACAGCGCCGTTCGGGCGCCGCCGATGTGCAGGAATCCGGTGGGGCTGGGCGCGAAACGCGTGCGAACCATGTAGCGAAGACCCGGTGGGAGCGATAGCTCGCCCGATTCTACGTGAGCGCGAATCCCCGAGCGGACACGAGGCAACCCGCGCGGCGATCACGGGTGCGTGTGTCGCGGCGCCGTAGCGCGGGTATCGTCGCGCAATGAACAAGCCAGTGGACAAGCCCTTCTCGCTCGCCTGCGAACGCAACAAGGAGCCGATCCTCGCGTTGCTCGTCGAACACTTCGGCGATCGGTGCCGCGTCCTCGAGGTCGGCAGCGGAACCGGCCAGCACGCGGTGCACTTTGCCGATGCATTGCCGCATCTCGAATGGCAGGCGAGCGACGTCGGGGAAAACCTCGCCGGCATCCGCGCATGGCTCGCCGACGCGGAGCTTTCCAATACGCCCGCGCCGCTCGCCTTCGACGTGAACGACGGCCCGCCCGCCGGCAGCTACGACGCCGTGTTCACCGCCAACACGATGCACATCATGTCGTGGCCGGAAGTCGAGCGCCTGTTCGGGATGCTGCCGGCGTTGACCACCGACGATGCGGTGTTCGTCGTCTACGGGCCGTTCAACTACGACGGACGCTGCACGAGCGACAGCAACGCGCAGTTCGACCGCTGGTTGCGCAGCGAAGATCCGCGCCGCGGACTGCGCGATTTCGAGGCGGTCGATGCGCTCGCCCGGCGCGCCGGGTTCGAGTTGCGCGAAGATCGCGCAATGCCCGCGAACAACCGGTGTATCGTCTGGCAGCGGCAGGTGCCGGTTTGATCGAACCCGGCGATCTGCTTACAATTTCGCTCCTCTTCCGGGCGGTTAACTCAGCGGTAGAGTGCCACCTTCACACGGTGGAAGTCACTGGTTCGATCCCAGTACCGCCCACCAG
>CAYZYC010000140.1:0-5903 GCA_964481165.1 uncultured Limnobacter sp.
TGGTGTGCGCGGCGTTCAACGCCGACTTCGACGGCGACCAGATGGCCGTGCACGTTCCGCTGTCGCTCGAGGCGCAGCTCGAGGCGCGCGCGCTGATGCTCGCGTCGAACAACGTGCTGTTCCCGTCGAACGGCGAGCCGTCGATCGTCCCGTCGCAGGACATCGTGCTCGGCCTGTACTACACGACGCGCGACAGGATCGCCGCGAAAGGCGAAGGCATGTTCTTCGCCGACGTCGGCGAGGTGCAGCGCGCCTATGACAACAGGCAGGTCGAGCTGGGCGCGAAGATCACCGTTCGACTCGTCGAGTATGCGAAGGACGCCGAGTCGGGCGAGCTCACGCCGAACCCGATCCGCGTAGAGACCACCGTCGGCCGTGCGCTGCTCTCGGAGATCCTGCCGCGCGGTCTTCCCTTCGCGCTGATGAACAAGGCGCTGAAGAAGAAGGAGATCAGCCGGCTGATCAACGCGTCGTTCCGGCGCTGCGGCTTGCGCGACACGGTGATCTTCGCCGACCGGCTGATGCAGAGCGGCTTCCGTCTCGCGACGCGCGCGGGGATCTCGATCGCCATCGACGACATGCTCGTTCCCGAGCAGAAGGTCGACATCCTCGCGCAGGCCGAGCGCGAAGTGAAGGAGATCGAGCAGCAGTACACCTCGGGGCTGGTCACGCAGGGCGAGCGCTACAACAAGGTGGTCGACATCTGGGGCCGGGCCAGCGACGACGTCGGCAAGGCGATGATGCGCCAGCTCGAAACGCAGGAAGCGGTCGACCGGCACGGCGAGAAGGTCCGCCAGGAGTCGTTCAACTCGATCTACATGATGGCCGACTCGGGCGCGCGCGGTTCGGCCGCGCAGATCCGCCAGCTCGCCGGAATGCGCGGGCTGATGGCCAAGCCCGACGGCTCGATCATCGAGACGCCGATCACCGCGAACTTCCGCGAGGGGCTCAACGTCCTGCAGTACTTCATCTCGACGCACGGCGCGCGCAAGGGCCTGGCCGACACGGCGCTGAAGACCGCGAACTCCGGTTACCTGACGCGTCGCCTGGTCGACGTCACGCAGGACCTCGTGGTCACCGAGGACGACTGCGGCACGACGCAGGGCGTGTCGATGAAGGCGCTGATCGAGGGCGGCGAGGTCATCGAGGCGCTGCGCGACCGGATCCTCGGTCGCGTCGCCTCGTACGACGTGATCCACCCCGAGACGCAGGAGACGATGTTCGAGGCGGGCACGCTGCTCGACGAGGACGCGGTCGACGAGATCGAGCGCCTGGGCGTCGACGAGGTGCGCGTGCGCACGCCGCTTACCTGCGAGACGCGCTACGGACTGTGCGCGAAGTGCTACGGACGCGACCTCGGGCGCGGCGTGCTGGTCAACAGCGGAGAGGCCGTCGGCGTGATCGCCGCGCAGTCGATCGGCGAACCCGGCACGCAGCTGACGATGCGCACCTTCCACATCGGCGGCGCCGCGTCGCGCGCGGCGGTCGCCAGCGCGGTCGAGGCGAAATCCAACGGCGTCGTGCGCTTTACGCGCCAGATGCGCTACGTGACCAACGGCAAGGGCGAGCAGGTGGTCATCTCGCGCTCCGGCGAGATCACGATCACCGACGACAACGGCCGCGAGCGCGAACGGCACAAGGTGCCGTACGGCGCGACGCTGATGGTCAGCGACGGCAAGACGGTGAAGGCCGGAACGCAGGTCGCCGCGTGGGATCCGCTGACGCGCCCGATCATCACCGAGTACCCGGGGACGATCCGCTTCGAGAACATCGAGGAGGGCGCCACGGTGGCGCGCCAGATCGACGAGGTCACCGGCCTGTCGACGCTGGTCGTCATCGACGCGAAACGCCGCGGCCCGACGGTCCGCACCGTGCGCCCGCAGGTCAAGCTGATCAACGAGGCCGGCGAGGAAGTGCGCATCGCCAACACCGACCACGCGGTGACGATCAGCTTCCCGGTGGGAGCGCTGATTACGGTGCGCGACGGCCAGCAGGTCGGAATCGGCGAGATCCTCGCGCGCATCCCGCTCGAGTCGCAGAAGACGCGCGACATCACCGGCGGCCTGCCGCGGGTGGCGGAACTGTTCGAGGCGCGTTCGCCGAAGGACGCCGGAATGCTCGCCGAGGTCACCGGCACGGTCTCGTTCGGCAAGGACACGAAGGGCAAGCAGCGCCTGGTCGTCACCGACCTCGAAGGCAATGCCCACGAGTTCCTGATCCCGAAGGAAAAGAACGTGCTGGTCCACGACGGGCAGGTCGTCAACAAGGGCGAGCTGATCGTCGACGGGGCTGCCGATCCGCACGACATCCTGCGACTGCTGGGCATCGAGGCGCTCGCGCGCTACGTCGTCGACGAGGTGCAGGACGTCTACCGGCTGCAGGGCGTGAAGATCAACGACAAGCACATCGAGGTCATCGTTCGGCAGATGCTGCGTCGCGTCCAGATCACCGACCCGGGCGACGCGCCGTTCATCACCGGCGAGCAGGTCGAGCGTTCGGAACTGCTGGACGAGAACGACAAGGCGATCGCCGCCGGCAAGCAGCCGGCCACGCACGCGAACCTGCTGCTCGGCATCACGAAGGCGTCGCTGTCGACCGACTCGTTCATCTCGGCGGCGTCGTTCCAGGAGACGACGCGGGTGCTCACCGAAGCGGCGATCATGGGCAAGCGCGACGAACTGCGCGGACTCAAGGAGAACGTCATCGTCGGGCGCCTGATTCCCGCGGGCACAGGGCTGGCGTTCCACCGCGCACGCCGCAACAAGGAGCAGAACGAGGCACAGGAGCAGGCCGCGCTGGCTGCGGCCGAGGCGCTGTTCGAGCCGATGCCCTCGTCGTCGGACGACTCGGGCGAGGCGACGGTCGACGCGAGCCAGGACAGCCCGGCGTCCGACGACTGACGCGCGATGCGCCGCGCCGACGCAACGACGACCGCGACGCTTTCGCGCCGCGCCTTCGTCGCCGTCGCCGGCGCTGTCGTCGTCGGCGGCTGCGCGCAGTTTCCGCTCCCCGGCGCCGGCTTCCCGGCGGCCGGCGCGCCGCGCGATGCGATCCCGCAACAGGCGCGCGGGTTCGCATTGCCGGTCGATCGCCCGGCATTGAAGGCCGGCGATCGCTGGGTGTGGTCGGCGCGCGAGTACGGGGAGCGCGCCACGCGCGACGTCACGGTCGTCGAACGCGTCGTCACCGCCGTGACGGGCGACCGGATCGAACTGCGGCAGGCCGCGCTGCATCCACGCACGCTGCGGCCGCTCGGCGCGATCCAGGTCCGCACGGCGAAGCTGTCGGTGTGGCACCTCGAACCGGCCTCGCGTTCGAAGGGCGAGATCCAGGCGCTCGTCTTTCCGCTGCACCCCGGCAAGGAGTGGGAATACGAGTACTGGCTCGGCGGCGGCGAACGCGACATCGTGACCACATACCGGTTGCGTGCGCGCGTCGACGGAATCGAGACGGTGCGCACGCCGGCCGGCGACTTCGAGACGCTGCGCGTCACCCACGAAGGACAGTGGAGCCGGCCGATCCTCGAGCAGGGAAAGGCCGTCGAACGAACCGGCGCGGTGCGCAACACCTACTGGTACGCGCCGGCCGTCGGCACCTGGGTCCGCCTCGAGGTCGACCTGCACGCCCCCGACGGGAGCCGCGAGCTCGGCATCGTCCAGCAGCTCGTCGAATACGGCGCGGCCCAGTGATCGCGCCGGGCCGCGGCCGCTGACTGTGCACCGCACAACTTGCTCGTCGCCGATCGCCAATTTATACTGATCGGCTTTTCGGAAATCGGCGCCGGGCGATCCCGGCACCACGCGCGGCGGCCGTCGCCGCGGCCGTGAACCGCATCGGCGAGGTGCCGGCGGATACGGCCGAAACCAGAGGATTCCAGATGCCCACGATCAGCCAGCTCGTTCGCCACGGTCGCGAGACGACCAGCGTGAACAGCAAGAGCCCGGCCCTCGAAGACTGCCCGCAACGGCGCGGCGTCTGCACGAGGGTCTACACGACCACGCCGAAGAAGCCGAACTCGGCGCTGCGCAAGGTCGCGAAAGTCCGGCTGACCAACGGATTCGAGGTCATCTCGTACATCGGAGGCGAGGGCCACAATCTGCAGGAGCACTCGGTCGTGCTGATTCGAGGCGGCCGCGTGAAGGATCTTCCGGGCGTGCGCTACCACATCGTGCGCGGTTCGCTGGATCTCCAGGGCGTCAAGGATCGCAAGCAGGCGCGTTCGAAGTACGGCGCCAAGCGTCCGAAGAAGTCCTGAACCCCGGCCGGGCGCAGCCGGCGTGCCGCGATGCAGCGGCGCGCGGCATGCCCCGATCGGCAGCGCGGGCCGGCAGCAGGAGGCTCGCGCTTCGTTTTTCCGGTTCCCTGCGACGCGCCGCCTGCATCGGGCGCGTCGAGTAAGCGGCGATCCCGGTCGGCCCGATTGGCGGGAAGACGAGTCGGATCGCCACGCGAAACGCAGCAGCGGCCGCGTTTCGCGAGCTGAACGAAGAGAGGTGAAAGATGCCGCGTCGTCGTGAAGTCCCCAAGCGGGAAATCCTCCCCGATCCGCTGTACGGCAGCGTCGAGGTCTCCAAGTTCGTCAACGTGATGATGCTCGACGGCAAGAAGGCCGTGGCCGAGCGCATGCTCTACGGCGCCTTCGAGCAGATCCGCACCCGCTCGGGCAAGGACCCGCTCGAGGTGTTCGTCACCGCGCTGCAGAACACGCGGCCGATGGTCGAGGTCAAGAGCCGCCGCGTCGGCGGAGCGAACTACCAGGTGCCGGTCGAAGTGCGCCCGGTGCGCCGGCTCGCGCTGGCGATGCGCTGGCTGCGCGAAGCGGCGAAGAAGCGCGGCGAGAAGTCGATGGGCCAGCGGCTGGCCAACGAACTGATGGAGGCCGCCGAGAACCGCGGCGGAGCAGTGAAGAAGCGCGACGAAGTGCACCGGATGGCCGAGGCGAACAAGGCCTTCGCGCACTTCCGCTTCTGACGGAACCGGCGCATCGCGCCGGTTCCAGTGCGGCGTTCACGAGACGCCGTCGTACCCGAAGAGAGTTTTCACCATGGCTCGCAAGACACCCATCGAGCGCTACCGGAACATCGGTATCTCGGCTCACATCGACGCCGGCAAGACGACGACGACCGAGCGCATCCTCTATTACACCGGCGTGAACCACAAGCTGGGCGAGGTGCACGACGGTGCTGCGACCACCGACTGGATGGCACAGGAACAGGAACGCGGCATCACGATCACCTCGTCGGCCGTCACCTGCTTCTGGAAGGGCATGGACCTGTCCCTGCCCGAACATCGCATCAACATCATCGACACGCCCGGGCACGTCGACTTCACGATCGAGGTCGAGCGCTCGATGCGCGTGCTCGACGGCGCCTGCATGGTCTACTGCGCGGTCGGCGGCGTGCAGCCGCAGTCCGAGACGGTCTGGCGCCAGGCGAACAAGTACCGCGTGCCGCGGCTTGCGTTCGTCAACAAGATGGATCGCATGGGCGCGAACTTCTTCAAGGTCTACGACCAGATGAGGTTGCGCCTGAAGGCGAACCCGATCCCGATCGTCGTGCCGATCGGTGCCGAGGAGCATTTCCGCGGCGTCGTCGACCTCGTCAGAATGAAAGCCATCATCTGGGACGAGGCGTCGCAGGGCATGAAGTTCGACTACGAGCCGATCCCCGCCGAGCTCGCCGACACCTGCGCCAAGTGGCGCGAGACGATGGTCGAGGCGGCCGCCGAGGCCGACGAGGAGCTGATGAACCTGTACCTCGAGGAGGGCGACCTCTCCGAGGAGAACATCATGAAGGGGCTGCGCAAGCGCACGATCGCCGGCGAAATCCAGCCGATGATGTGCGGCACGGCGTTCAAGAACAAGGGCGTGCAGCGCATGCTCGATGCCGTCATCGAGTTCCTGC
>CAYZYC010000141.1:0-5854 GCA_964481165.1 uncultured Limnobacter sp.
TCATGGGCGTGGCACTGCCGCTTCGCACGCTCTTCGAAGCGCCGACCGTCGCCGAACTCAGCGCCCGCGCGCAGGCTGCGCTCGGCGACGCCGCGAACGATCGGCTCCCGCCGCTGGCAGCGCGCGAAGCCCCGAACGAGGCGGCCCTCGTCGAGGCCCCGCTGTCGTATTCGCAGGAAGCGCTGTGGTTCCTCGATCGCCTGGCCGGTCCGAGCGGTGCCTACAACATCGCGATGAGCGCCCGACTCGCCGGCGAAATCCGGCCCGAGCTGCTCGAACGCGCGCTGCAGGCGCTCGTCGAGCGGCACGATGCGCTGCGCACCGCGTTCGACGAGCGCGACGGCGAACCGCTGCAGCGCGTGGTGCACGACGCGACGATCGACTTGCCGCTGGAGCGCCTGGAGGCGATCGCCGACGACGACTCCCGCGAACACGAGCTCGCGCGTCGCATGCGCGAGCAGGCGCTCGCGCCCTTCGACCTGTCGCGCGCGCCGCTGATGCGCGCGATCCTGTACCGGATCGCTCCCGACGAGCACGCGTTGCTGATCGTCGTGCACCACATCGTCTCCGACGGCTGGTCGTACGCGCTGATCGCGCAGGAACTCGGCACGCTGTATCGCGCGTTCGAGCGCGCGGAGGAGCCGCAACTGCCGGAGCTGCCACTGCGCTTCGGCGATTTCGCCGCCTGGCAGCGCGCCTGCGGCGAGGAGTCGATGCAGCGCTCGCTGGCGCACTGGCGCGAACGGCTCGCCGGCGTCGAACCGCTCGAGCTGCCGACCGACTTTCCTCGCCCGCCGCAGCCGAGCGGCAACGGCGACACCATCGAGTTCCGGATCGCGCCCGAGCGCGCGCGAGCGCTCCGGAAACTGGCGCGCGAACACAACGCGACGCTCTACATGGTGCTGCTGGCCGTCTTCCAGACGCTGCTGATGCGCCACAGCGGCCAGACCGACATCGCGGTGGGAACGTCGGTCGCCAGTCGCAGCCACCCGGAACTCGAAGGCCTGGTCGGATTCTTCGTCAACGCGCTGGTCATGCGCACCGACCTGTCGGCCGACCCCGATTTCCCCGAGCTGCTGGCGCGCGTGCGCGAACGTTCGCTCGACGACTACGCACACGACCTGCCCTTCGACGTGCTGGTCAGGCACCTGAACCCCGAACGCCTGCTCGACCGCAATCCGGTCTACCAGGTCGCCTTCGTGCTGCAGAACCTGCCCGACTACGACCTGGCGATCGGCAGCGCACCCGCGTGGCTCGAACCCGTGGACAACGGCACGGCCAAGTTCGACCTCGCGCTCGAGATGACCGAATCGGGCGAGGAAATCGAGGCGCACCTCACCTACAGCACCGACCTGTTCGAGCGTGCCACCGCCGAGCGCATGGCGGCGCACCTGTGCAACCTGATCGACGCCGTCGTCGCGAACCCGCGCACGCGGCTGTCCGCGCTGTCGATGATGGGTGCCGACGAGCTCGACCGGCTGCTCACGGGCTTCAACGACACCGCCCGCCCCTATCCGCTGCACAAGACGCTGCACCGGCTCTTCGAGGAGCAGGCGTCGCGCACTCCCGATGCGGCCGCCATCGTCTCGGACGATGCGCGCGTCGACTACGCGGATCTGCAGGCGCAGGCCAACCGCCTCGCACGGCATCTGCGCTCGCTCGGCGTGCGGCCCGACGTGCTCGTCGGCGTGTGCATGCCTCGCCGCCCCGAACTCGTCGTTGCGATGCTGGCCGTGCTCGAAGCCGGCGGCGCCTACGTGCCGATCGATCCGGAGTACCCGTCCGAGCGCATCGCGTTCATGCTCGGGGATTGCGGCGCAGCGGTGGTGCTGACCGAACGGTCGCTGCACGAGCGCCTGGCTGCCGCCGCTCCAGCGACGCGCGTCGTATCGCTCGATGCACCGGATACGCAGCGCGTGCTGGCGGAGTTGTCGGCCGATCCGCTCGAGCCGCTCGCAGGCCCCGACGACCTCGCCTACGTCATCTACACCTCGGGGTCGACCGGTCGTCCCAAGGGTGCGATGGTTCCGCACCGCGGTGTGTGCAACCACGTCTTCTGGCTCGTCGAGCGGCTCGCACTCACGTCCGCGGATCGCATCCTGCAGAAGACGACGATCAGCTTCGACGCATCGGTCTGGGAGTTCTTCGCGCCGCTGGCCATCGGTGCGCCCGTCGTACTCGCCCGCCCCGGCGGAGAGAAGGACACCGAGTACCTCGCCGGGGCGATCCGCGAGCAGGACATCACGATCCTGCAGATGGTGCCGTCGGCGCTGCGCGTGCTGCTGCAGGAACCGTCGATCACCGCGTGCACGAGCCTTCGCTACGTGGTTTCCGGCGGCGAGGCGCTCGACTGGGAGCTCGCCGACGAGTTCGCGCGCCGCCTGCCTCGCGCGCGGCTCGGCAACATGTACGGCCCCAGCGAAGCGAGCGACGACACCACCAGCGTCGATGTCGCCGAGGTGACTCCCGGCCCGGGTCCGGTGCCGATCGGCCGCCCGATCGCCAACGCCCGCGTCTACGTGCTCGACGCGCATCGCCAGCCCGTGCCGGTCGGCGTTGCCGGCGAGCTCTACATCGGCGGCGCCGGACTGGCGCGCGGCTACCTGAACCGCCCCGAACTCACCAACGAGCGCTTCGTCGACGATCCCTTCGTGCCCGGCGAGCGCCTGTACCGCACCGGCGACCTCGTGCGCTGGCGACCCGACGGCCTGATCGGCTTCATCGGACGCACCGACCACCAGGTCAAGATCCGCGGCTTTCGCATCGAACTGGGCGAGATCGAGAACGCGCTGAAGGCGTGCACCGGCGTGCGCAACAGCGCCGTCGTCGTGCACGAAGACCGACCCGGCAATCGCCGCCTGGTCGCCTACGTCGAAGGCCGGCAACCCGACCCTGCGCGCCTGCGCGCCGAACTGGGCGAGCGGCTGCCCGACTACATGGTGCCGCAGCATTTCGTGGTGCTCGCCGAGCTGCCGCTGCTGCCCAACGGCAAGCTCGATCGCAAGGCGCTGCCCGCACCCGAGGCGGGGCTCTCGCACGCCGGCTTCGTCGCCGCGCGCTCGCCGCTCGAGCAGACGCTGGCCGACATCTGGGCCGACGTGCTCGGCTGCGCGCGCGTGGGAATCCACGACAACTTCTTCGACCTCGGCGGCCACTCGCTCAGCGCCACGCAGGCGATGGCGCGGCTGCGCTCGGTCATGGGCGTGGCACTGCCGCTTCGCACGCTCTTCGAAGCGCCGACCGTCGCCGAGCTGGCACGACATGCGCAGGGCGCGCTCGCGAAGAACTCGCCCGATCCCGTCGCGCCGTTGCAGGTGCGCGCCGATTCGCGTGACCGGCCCGTCGCCGCGTCGTCGGCGCAGGAGGCGCTGTGGACGATCGACCGGATGTCGGGGCCGAGCGGCCTGTACAACATCGCGCTGGCGATCCGTCTCGTCGGCGAACTCGATGCGCAGGCGCTCGAACGAGCGTTGCAGACGTTCGTCGATCGGCACCCCGCATTGCGGACCCGCTTCGAGACGATCGACCACGAATTGGTACAGGTCGTTGCGGCCCGCATCGACGTGGAACTGCCGGTCGTGCGCATCGGCGCCGGACATGAAGCGCCGGACGCGATCGACGCGACGATCGCCGCCGAGGCCGCCCGGCTGGCCGAAGCGCCGTTCGATCTCGCGCAGGGCCCGCTGCTGCGCGCGCGCCTGCTGCGCGTCTCGTCCACCGACCACGTGTTCGTCTTCGTCGTGCATCACATCGTCGCCGACGGCTGGTCGATGGGCATCCTCGCCCGCGAACTCCCGCTGCTGTACGCGGATGCGCGCGGCAATGGTCAGTCGGTGCCCATATCGCGCGAACGCGTCGACTTCCACGATTTCGCCGCCTGGCAGCGCAACTGGCTGGAAACGGACTCCGCTCGCGCGTCGCTCGCCTGGTGGCGCGAGCATCTGCAGGGACTCGAGCCGCTCGCGCTGCCGACCGATCTGCCGCGCCCGCTCGACAGCGCGTTCCGCGGCGCTTCGCTCGAAATGGTGTTGCCGGCAGGGGTCGTCGCAGACATCAGGACGCTCGCGCGCTCGGCCCGCGCCACGCCGTACATGGTGCTGCTCGCAGCCTTCGAGACGCTGCTGATGCGCTACAGCGGGCAGCACGACTTCGCCGTCGGCACGCCGGTGGCCGGCAGGGGGCAGGCCGGGCTCGACGATGTCTTCGGCATGTTCGTGAACATGCTGGTGATGCGCGCCGACCTGTCGGGCGATCCGGAATTCCTGACGCTGGTCGATCGCGTGCGCCAGTCCGCGCTGGCCGCGTACTCGCATCAGGACATGCCGTTCGAGCGGATCGTCGCCGAAATCAATCCGCCCCGCGAGCCGAATCGCAACCCGCTGTTCCAGGTCGCGTTTTCGGTGGACAACACGCCGCGTTCCGCGATCGCGCTTCCCGGCCTCGAAGCGTCGTATCTTCCGGTCGGCGTCGAGACGGCGAAGTTCGACCTTTCGCTTGCCTTCGTCGAATCGGCGGGCGAACTGCACGGGACGCTGGAGTACAGCAGCGACCTGTTCGAACGCGCCACCGTCGAACGCATGGCGCGGCATCTGCGCACGCTCGTCGACGCCATCGTCGAGAACCCGCACGCGAAGCTCTCGGCGTTGCCGCTGCTGGGCCGCGACGAGCGCGCCGAGCTCCTGCTGCGGCACAACGACACACAACGGCCGTACCCGCACGATCGCACCGTGCATGCGCTCTTCCGGGAACAGGCCGAACGTCGTCCCGAAGCCTGCGCGATCTCCTTCGGTGACCGGCGCCTCGACTATGCAACGCTCGCGACGCGGGCGAGCCGCCTCGCGCACCACCTGCGCGCACTCGGGGTCGGTCCCGACGTCCCGGTGGGCGTGTGCATGCCGCGCAGCCCCGAACTGGTGGTGGCGGTGCTCGCCGTTCTCGAGGCGGGAGGCGCCTACCTTCCGATCGATCCCGACTATCCGGCCGAACGAATCGCGTTCATGTTCGACGACAGCGCGGCGACGATCGCGCTCACCGTCGAATCGTCGCGCGAGCGCCTGTCGCAGGCGCAGCCGCGCCACGTCGTCTCGCTGGACTCCGCCGAATGGCAGGCGCTGGCCGATGGGCTTCCCGCGCACTGTCCGGAAGAGCTGACCGGGCCGGAGCACCTCGCCTACGTGATGTACACGTCCGGCTCCACCGGGAAGCCGAAAGGCGTGATGGTTCCGCACCGCGCGATCACGCGGCTCGTCTGCAACACCGACTACGTGCGCTTCGGTCCCGACGACTGCGTCGCGCACGTGTCGAACCCGTCGTTCGACGCGGCGACCTTCGAGATCTGGGGCGCGCTGCTGAACGGGGCGCGACTGGCGATTCTCCCGACCGACGATCTGCTCAGCGCCTCCGCGCTGAAACGCCGCATCGCCGAGGACGGCATCGACACGATGTTCGTCACCACGTCGCTGTTCAACGAACACGCTGCCAATGCTCCGGCGACGTTCTCGGGACTGCGCGACCTGCTGACGGGCGGCGAGGCGGCCTCGCCGCAGGCGATCGCCCGCGTGCTGCGACACGGCCCGCCCCGGCGCCTGCTCAATGCCTACGGGCCGACCGAGACGACGACTTTCGCGACCTGGTTCGAGGTTCCGCGCGAGCCGGACGCCGACGCGCTCGACCAGTCGATCCCGATCGGCCATCCGATCGCCAACACCCGCTGCCATGTTCTCGACGAGTCGATGCAGCCGGTGCCTGCGGGCGTCGTCGGCGAGTTGTGGATCGGCGGTCCTGGACTGGCGCTCGGATACCTGAACCGGCCCGAGCTGACCGCCGAGCGTTTCGTCGACGATCCGTTCGCCCC
>CAYZYC010000142.1:0-5833 GCA_964481165.1 uncultured Limnobacter sp.
CTCGACGGCCGCATGGCGACGCCGTGGATCGCAAGCTCGCCGAGCTCGGACAGCAGCCGCGGCGCATGGTCTTCGCTGCCGACGCTGGAGCCGCCGGATACGAGGACGACTTCTGCGCCCGGCGCGGCGATCCTTTCGCGGATTCGTCGCGGATCGTCGCCCGTGCGGACATGCTCCTGCAACGCGCCTCCGTCGCGCGCCACCAGCGCCAACAGCATCGCCGAGTTCGCGTCGTAGATGTCGTGGGCTGCCCTGGTCCGGCCGGGTGCGACGACTTCGTCGCCGGTGACGACGAAACGCACCTGCGGTCGACGTACCACCTGCACGCCGGTCGTGCCCAGGGATGCCAGGACACCGAGGTCCTGCGGGCGCAGGCGCCTGCCTGCGGACAGCACCGTGGCGCCGACCGCGATGTCTTCGCCGAGGCGCGCGATGTGCTTGCCCTGCCCGAAGGCCATCGACACCTCGATGCCCATCGAAGTTTCCTGCACGTGCTCGGCCGGCACGACGGCATCGGCGCCGGCGGGTATCGGCGCGCCGGTCATGATCCGCACTGCCTGGCCGGGCGCCACCGTGCCTTCGTACGGTCGCCCGGGCAGCGCGGTTCCGACCACGCCGAAGGAGAGCGGGTTGTATTCGCCGGCACCGGTGGTTTCGTCGCCGCGCAGCGCATATCCGTCCATCGCCGAGCGATCGAAGGCCGGAACGTCGAGCGTGGCCACCACGTCGGACGCCAGCACGCGGCCCGCCGCGTCGTCGAGCGCGACGGTTTCCGGGCCGAGACGCTTCGCGTGCCGCTCGATCCACCGCCACACCGCATCGACCTCGGCGCGCTCGCGGAATCCGCGCATGCGAACGTCGCGCGTGCCGGATGCTTGCGGAGAGGGTGTCGAAGCAGACATCGAAGCGTGGATTCTCCCGAAGATCGCCGGTCGGCCGGTTCACTGTACCGCATGCGACAAGCGCTCGCAGATGACCGACTGCCGGCTTGCGCTTTGGGACCCGGCGCGTGCAGTCCGCTTAGGATGGAGCCCTGCCGGATCCTCGGAGAAGACGATGCCAGGACGAAGATCTCTACGGATGCTGCTCGCCGCCGCGACGCTGGCTCTGTGCACCTCGCAGTCCTGGGCGCAGACGCGAACCGAAGCCGACATCCGCGCGCAGTACGAAGCCGAACGTGCCGCCTGCCTTCGCGACCGCTCGGGCGACGAACAGGCGGTGTGCCTGAAGGAGGCGGGCGCGGCGGCAGCGGCAGCGCGACGCGGCGCGCTGGCTTCGGACGCCGACCGGTTTCGCGAGAACGCGTTGATGCGCTGCCTGCCGCTTCCGCCGGCAGACCGCGAGGCGTGCCGCCGGCGCATCGAAGGCGAAGGAACCGTCCGAGGCAGCGTCGAGGAAGGCGGCCTGTACCGCGAACTCGTGACCCGCGAAGTGGCGCCTGCGCCGGTCGCCGCACCTCCGGTGGTGGTGCCCGCGCCGCCCGAAGCGCCGGCGCCGCAGTACGCCCCGCCGCCGGCCGGATCGCAGCTTCCGACGACCCCGCCGCGCACGAGGGTGCCCGGCGCCCCGACCTTCACTCCGGTCCAGCCCGTGATCCCGGGCCGCAGCGCCGCGCCGCCGACGCTTCCGACTGCACCGGCATCCCACGGCGTTCCCGTTGCACCGCCGCCCGAATCCCCTGCCACTTCGCTGCAGATCTCGCCTCCGGGAACACCGGTGCTGCAGATGCCGGCGCCCGAAGCTGCACCCGGGACTGCGCCCGCACCCTCCGTGCCGGCGCCCGCGACGCACGCGCCTGCAGGCGGCAGCCTGCGCTGAGCACCGTGGAACCGGCAGTCCGGCGGCCAGGATCCGTTCGCACCACCATCGTCCCCGCCGCGAGCCCGCTGTCGTCTCCGATATGATCGGGTCGCACGTCGACGCAACCCGAGGAGAATCCATGCGCAGGTTTTCGCGCCCTGCACCGCTTGCCGAAACCCGAACGGCGGATGCCGGGCGCGCATCACCGGCAGGACGCCGGTACGCCCCGATGCTGCCGATGCTGCTTGCGCTCGCCTGCTTCTCGACGTTCCCGTCGCTCGTCGCGGCCCAGCCGGGCGCGACGGCGAGCGCCGCTGCAGTCGATCCGCGTCCGCGGCTCAACCTCGACGCAACCGCGTACCGCGATGTCGTCCAGGATCGGATCATCGTCACGCTGTACGCCGAGCGCGAATCGCCGCAGCCGGCGGCCGGCCAGACGCAGGTCAGCGAGCTGCTCAACCCGGTAATCGAGCGCCTGCGGGCACACCCCGAACTCGAAGTCGAAAGCACCGGGTACCGGACCGATCCCGTCTGGCAGCAGAGTCGCATCGTCGGCTGGCGCACGCGCGCGTCGGTGCAGATCACCGCGAAGCCGTCGGCGGATTTCAACCGCCTGATCGGCGAGCTGGCGACGACGTTGAACATCCAGTCGGTCGCCCATACGCTCAGTCGCGACGCCCGAATCGCGATCGAGCGCGAACTGATCACCGAAGCCGTCGAAGCCTTCCACGCGAAGGCGCAGACCGCGGCCAAGGCGCTCGGATTCGGCAGCTACGAGATCCGCGAGATATCGATCGGCGGCTCGGGACATTTCCCGCCGCAACCCGTTGCGCGGATGTCGATGGCGCGCGCCGCATCCGACGAGGCTGCCCCGTTGCCGTCGGCCGAAGGCAAGACGACCGTGACGACGACGATCAACGGAAGCGTGTCGCTGGTACGCTGATCGCTTTGCCACGACTCCCGCACCGCGGGAGCATCGAACGACTGCACTGATACTGATACGCCGGCACACCGGCCGGATTCGACAATGGCCCCAGGATGAACTTCGACGACTCTCCGCAGCTCGCGTGGGCGCTGGTGGTGGTCGTCGGCTGGCTCTGCGTCGGTCTTGGGGGAATTGCGGCCCTGCGCCGCTTCCGGTTCGTCTCGCGCGTGCTGTTTCCCGCCGGAGGCGCGCTCGGCCTGGCACTGTTCGCGATCGCGATCACCGCGCTGTTCGCGCAAGCGCAGTCGATCGTTCTTCCGATCGGCCTGCCCGGGTTGCCGTTTCACCTGCGGCTCGACTCGCTGTCGAGCTATTTCCTGATGGTGATCGGCGCGATCGCCACCGGGGTATCGATCTTCGCGGCAGGCTACTTCCGCAGGGGCGAGGGCACTCCGCCCGGCCTGCTGTGCCTCGAGTACCACGTGTTCCTTGCGAGCATGGCGCTCGTCGTGATGTGCGACGACGCGTACTCGTTCATGGTGAGCTGGGAAACGATGGCGCTGTCGTCGTTCTTCCTGGTGAGCGCGAACCACCGGATCGCGGAGATCCGGCGTGCCGGCTACATCTACCTGCTCGTCGCGCACGTCGGAGCCATCGGAATCCTGATGTGTTTCGGCGTGCTGCAGGCGGGCACCGGCGACTACACCTTCGCCAACATGCGCGAGCAGCATCTGTCCGGACAGTGGGCGTCGATCGCGTTCGGACTGGCGGTATTCGGTTTCGGAGCGAAGGCCGGCATCCTGCCGCTGCACGTATGGCTGCCCGAAGCGCACCCGGCCGCACCGTCTCCGGTATCGGCACTGATGAGCGCCGTGATGCTCAAGACCGCGATATACGGCGTGCTGCGCGTCGGCTTCGACCTGCTGTCGTTGCAGCTGTGGTGGTGGGGCGCGGCGTTGCTCGCCGTCGGACTGGCGACCGCGGTGTTCGGCGTCGTGTTCGCCGCGGTCCAGGTCGACATGAAACGCCTGCTCGCCTATTCGTCGATCGAGAACGTGGGCCTGGTGTTCGCCGCGATCGGGCTGTCGATCATCTTCGCGTCCTACGAGATGCGGGCGCTGTCGGCGCTCGCGCTCACCGCCGGCCTGTATCACGTCGCGAGCCACGCGGCGTTCAAGAGCCTGCTGTTCCTGGGCACCGGATCGGTCCTGCACGCAACGCACGAGCGCAACCTCGGCCGGCTCGGCGGCCTGATCCGGTACATGCCCTGGGTGAGCTGGGTCACGCTGATCGGCACGCTCGCCAGCGCAGGGCTTCCGCCGCTGGCCGGATTCGTGCCGGAATGGCTGCTGCTGCAGAGTTTCCTGTTCACGCCGGAACTTCCGCACCCGGTGCTGAACATGCTGATTCCGGTCGTCGCCGCGCTGATCGCGCTGGTTGCCGCCTTGGCCGGATACACGATGGTCAAGTTCTTCGGCGTCGTCTTTCTCGGCCAGCCGCGCGAGGACAAACTGGCGCACGCCCGCGACGCCGGTCCGTGGGAACGCGCCGGGATGCTCTGGCTGGCCGCAGGTTGCGTCGGCCTCGGCCTGCTGCCGAACCAGTTCGTGCAGGCGATCGACCCGGTCACGCAGCAACTCGTGGGCACCGGGCTCGGCGCAACCGTAGCCGCGGACGGCTGGCTGCTCGCCCCGATGGGAGTCGAACGCGCCAGTTACGGACCTGTGATCTTCCTGTTCGGCATCGCCGCGAGCTTCGCGCTCGCGTGGCTGCTCGTGCGCAGGCTGTACCACGGACGGATGCGCCGCACGCGGCCGTGGGCATGCGGATTCCCGTGGCAGAACGCGAGGATGCAGGACACCGCCGAAGGATTCGGACAGCCGATCCGGCAGATCTTCGAACCGTTCTTCCGGATGCAACGCGAGTTGCCGTCGCCGTCGGACCTGCGACCGCGCTATCGCGTCACCGCCGAGGACCCGATCTGGCACTGGCTGTACCTGCCGATCGCGGCGGCGACTTCGCGGCTCGCGCGGCTCGTCGGGCTGCTGCAGCAGGGGCGCATTTCCGTCTACCTGCTGTACAGCTTCGTCACGCTGCTGCTGATGCTGCTGTGGGTGTCGCGATGAGCGCATACGCGGTCGTTTCGCAGCTGCTCGCGATCGTCGCGGCGCTCGCGCTCGCGCCGGTGCTGACCGGCTGGGTGAACATGTGGCGCGCATGGCTGCAGAACCGCTCGGCACCGAGCCTGTGGCAACCGTACCGCACGTTGCACAAGCTGTTCCACAAGGAATCGCTGGTGGCGGAGCACGCGTCGCCGCTGTTTCGCGCGACGCCGTACATCGTCTTCGGTTGCATGGTCCTCGCCTGCGCGATCGTGCCGACGCTGTCGACGGCGGTTCCCCTCGCATACGCATCCGACGCGATCGCCCTCGTGGGGCTGCTCGCCCTGGCGCGGGTGTTCGTTTCGCTCGCCGCGATGGACGTCGGCACGGCGTTCGGCACGCTCGGTGCGCGACGCGAGATGCTGATCGGCTTCCTCGCCGAACCTGCATTGCTTATGGTGCTGTTCTCGGCCTCGCTGATCTCGCAGACGACGGCGCTGCCGACCATCGTCGAGACGCTCGCGCACCGCGAACTGGCGATCCACCCGGTGCTCGCGTTCGCCGGCGTGGCGTTCCTGATGGTTTCGCTCGCCGAGAATGCCCGCGTGCCGATCGACAACCCGACGACGCACCTCGAACTGACGATGATCCACGAAGCGCTCGTGCTCGAATACTCGGGCCGCCATCTCGCGCTGATCGAATGGGCTTCGAGCCTCAAGCTGTTCGTCTACTCGTGCATCGGGCTGGCCCTGTTCTTTCCCTGGGGAATCGCCGAAGCGCACGCACCGCTCGAACTGCTCTACGCGCTGCCGGCGCTGATCGTCAAGCTCGCGATCGGAGCGATGGGACTGGCGATCCTCGAGACGGCGAGCGCGAAGATGCGCATCTTCCGCGTGCCCGAATTCCTCGCCACGGCGTTCCTGCTGGCGGTGATCGGGCTGCTCGTGCACATCCTGCTGAGGTCCTGAAGTGAAGATCTCGCTCCCCGGAGGCTGCGCGGCAAGCG
>CAYZYC010000143.1:0-5803 GCA_964481165.1 uncultured Limnobacter sp.
CGGAAGGCAAGGCTTTTTTCCTTATTTTCCAATCCCTTACCGCGATATTCGTCGAACAGCCTGACGTGCCGGACGACCTCCGCGGCCGGTTCGGTGGCACGCGCTGCGTCGATTTCGGCGAGCACCGTCGCCGCGGCGAGATCGACGCCGACGACCAGCGAAAGATCGCGGATGACCGGCGGAAACTTCGACGGATCCTCGTGCACCGGCACCGCGGATTCGAGAATCGGCGCGAGTTCGATTTCGGCGAGCACCGGCGCGAGCGGCAGTTCCAGGTCGGCCTGCAATGCCGGATGCAGTTCGCCGATCCAGCCGAGCGTGCGCCCTTCGAGCGAGATGCGGGCGCTGCGACCGGGGTGCAACGCCGCGTGCGTGGCGGCCTCGTAGCCAAGCGACGGCCCGGCGATCGCCGCGAGGTCGCCCTTCAGGTCGAAGAAATCGGTGCGCCGCGTCGGCGCGCCCCACTGTTCCTCCAGCTGCGGGCCGTAGGCGAGCAGCGCCAGCTTCTGCGGCTGGGCGACTCCTTCGACCGACTGCGGCCCCGAGGCGATCGTCGCATCGGCACGGAACACCCGGCCGATCTCGAACAGGCGCACGCGCGTCGCCTTGCGGTTCAGGTTCGTGCGCAGGGTTTCGATCAGGCCGCCCCACAGCGTGGTGCGCATGACGTCCATCTGCGCGGCGATCGGATTGAGCAACCGGATCGCCTCGGCACTGCCGAGCCGGCGATCGAGCGCCGAATCGACGAAGCTGTAGTGGATCGCCTCCTGGTAGTCGCGCGCGGCGATCCGGCGCTTGGTCGCACCGACGGTGCGCCGCCCTTCGGGAACGTCGCGCATCGGAGAGGCCGCGACCGGCGGGCGCACCGGCAACCGCTCGTAGCCCCAGAGCCGCACGACCTCTTCGATCAGGTCTTCCTCGATCTGCAGGTCGAAGCGGTACGACGGCGGCGTCACGGTGAAAGCGTCGGCATCGCGCACCGCCGGCAGCCCCAGGCGCGCGAAGATCTCCGCGATCTCGGCTTCGGCGATATCGACGCCGATCACGCGTCGCGCGCGCGCGATCCGCATGCGGACCGGTTCGCGCGCCGGCAACCCGGTGACGACGTCGTCGACGGGGCCCGCCTTGCCGCCGCACACGTCGAGCACCAGCCGCGTCAGGTATTCGAGGTGCGCGACCGTGCTCGCCGCGTCGACGCCGCGTTCGAATCGCGCGCCGGCGTCGGTCGTCAGGTTGTACCGGCGTGGGCGCCCGGCGATCGCCTCCGGCCACCAGTACGCCGCTTCGACGTAGACGTTGGCGGTTTCGTCGCCGACCGCAGTGGCGTTTCCGCCCATGATTCCGGCGAGGCTCTCGACCTGCCTGCCGGCCGCGATCACGCCGACATCGGGCGCGAGTTCGATCGTCTGTCCGTTGAGCAGTTCGAGGGTTTCGCCTTCGTGCGCCCAACGCACTTCGAGCGCGCCGTCGATGCGGTCGAGATCGAACACGTGCGTCGGGCGGCCGAGTTCGAGCATCACGTAGTTCGAGATGTCGACGAGTGCCGAGATGCTGCGTTGCCCGGCGCGCTCCAGGCGCTGCTTCATCCAGGCCGGCGTGGGCGCACGCGCATCGACACCGCGGATCACGCGGCCGGAGAAGCGGCCGCACAGATCGGGCGCGAGCACCTGCACCGGCAGCCGCTCGTCGAGCGTGGGCTGCACCGGGACGAACGACGGCTCGTGCAGCGGCGCACCGCTCAGCGCCGAGAGTTCGCGCGCCACGCCGAACACGCTCATGCAGTGCGCGAGATTCGGCGTGAGCTTGAGCGTATAGACGGCTTCGTCGAGATCGAGCGCATCGCGCAGGTCGGCGCCCGGCACCGCATCGTCGGGCAACACGAGCAGGCCCGCATGGTCTTCCGAGAGACCGAGCTCGCGCGCCGAACAGAGCATTCCCTCGCTTTCGACGCCGCGCATCGTGACGGGGCGGATCACGGTGCCGTCGGGCAGTTCGGCCCCGGGAAGCGCGCACGGCACGCGCAGGCCCGCGGCGACGTTCGGCGCGCCGCAGACGATCCGGCGCGCACGTCCGTCGCCGGCATCGACCGAACACACCGACAGCCGATCGGCAGAGGGATGGCGCGAGGCCTCGAGCACCCGTGCGACGACGACTCCGCGAAACGGCGGTGCGACGGTGCCGGTTTCCTCGACTTCGAGGCCGGCCATCGTCAGCCGATCGCCGATCTCGGAATCGCTCCAGTCGGGACTCGCGAAGCTGCGCAGCCAGTGCTCGGGTATACGCATGATTCGTCGCCGCTCAGTCGTTGAACTGCTGCAGGAAACGCAGGTCGTTCTCGTAGAACAACCGCAGGTCGCCGACTCCGTAGCGCAGCATCGCAAGGCGCTCGATCCCCGAGCCGAAGGCGAAGCCGATGTAGCGCTCGGGATCGAGGCCGTAGTTGCGCACGACGTTCGGGTGGACCTGTCCGGAGCCGCTGACTTCGAGCCAGCGCCCGGCCAGCGGTCCGTCGGCGAAACGCATGTCGATCTCCGCCGACGGTTCGGTGAACGGGAAGTACGACGGTCGGAAACGCACGTCGAGGTCGTCGCGTTCGAAGAAGCGGCGAAGGAAATCGGCGTAGACGCTCTTGAGGTCGGTGAAGCTCACGGCATCGTCGATCCACAGTCCTTCGAACTGGTGGAACATCGGCGAATGCGTCGCGTCGGAATCGACCCGGTAGGTCTTGCCCGGCGCGATGACCTTGATCGGCGGACGGTGCATGCGCGCGTATCGCACCTGCACCGGACTCGTGTGCGTGCGCAGCAGCAGCCCCTTGCCGCCGGCTTCGCATGCATCGACGTAGAAGGTGTCGTGCATCGATCGCGCAGGGTGGTTCTCCGGCGTGTTCAATGCCGTGAAGTTGTAGAAATCCTCCTCGATCTCCGGCCCGTCGGCGATATCGAAGCCGATCGACTGGAAGATCGCCTCGATGCGCTCGATCGTGCGCGTCAGCGGGTGCAGGCCGCCGGTGCCGCGCCCGCGGCCGGGCAGCGTCACGTCGATCGCCTCCTGCGCCAGGCGCGCATCGAGCGCTTCGCGCGCCAGCGCCTGTTCGCGCGCGCGCAGTGCGGCTTCGATCGCCTGCTTGACCTCGTTCAGTTCGCGTCCTACCGCCGAACGCTCGGCGGGCGCGAGCGCGCCGAGCTTCTTCATCTCGATGCTCAGCGCGCCTTCCTTGCCGAGCGCACGTGCCTTGGCGTTGGCGAGTTCGTGCGCATTGCGCGCGGCGGCGATCTCCGTCGAGAGCCGGCGCACCATCTCGGCGAATCGCGGGGAGAAGTTCATCGGTGATCGTGCCTCGGACGTCGGTTCCCGATTGCGCTCGCGCAGGAAGCGCGATGCGTGCCTGGCGCGGCGCGTTGCGCCCGCCTCGCCGCGCCCGCGGCCGCCTCCCGGCAGCCGCGCGCGGCCGGCACGAGATTCAGGCCGTTCCGAGCGCGGCCTTCACCTGCGCGACGATCGCCGCGAATGCCGGCTTGTCGGCGACGGCGAGATCCGCGAGGACCTTGCGATCGAGCCCGATCGACGCCTTGTTCATCCCGTTGATGAAGACGCTGTAGGTCAATCCGTGCTCGCGCACCGCGGCGTTGATCCGGGTGATCCACAGCGAACGGAACACGCGCTTCTTCGTGCGACGGTCGCGATACGCGTACTGGCCTGCCTTCATGACCGCCTGGTTGGCGACCCGGAAGACGTTGCCGCGCCGGCCGCGATACCCGCGCGCCGCGGCGATGACCTTCCTGTGGCGCGCTCGCGCCGTGACTCCGCGTTTTACTCTGGGCATGGCGCTCTCCTTATGCGTACGGCAGCAGCGACTTGATCGCCGCAGCGTCGGACGCGTGGACGCTGGTGGTCCCGCGCAGGTGGCGCTTGTTCTTCGTCGTCTTCTTCGTGAGGATGTGGCGCTTGAACGCCTGCGCGCGCTTCACCCCGCCGGAGGCGCGCACGCGAAACCGCTTCGCAGCGCCCTTCTTCGTCTTCATCTTGGGCATGATGGACCCATTCCCTCTTCGATTGCCTCGCCGGGTGTCCGGCAACGTGCCGGAGCTTCGGGACCCGCCTGGGCTTGTATCCGGCGCCCCGGGAGGCGCCGCGCTCGCGTTCGCGACCTGCGCCGCGAACGAGAATCCGTCAGTCGATCACTTCACTTCTTCTTCTTCGGCGCGATGACCATGATCATCTGCCGTCCTTCGAGCCGAGGAAACTGCTCGACCTGCGCAATGTCCTCGACGTCGTTGCGCACCCGCTCGAGCAGTCGCACGCCGAACTCCTGGTGCGCCATCTCGCGGCCGCGAAACCGCAGCGTGATCTTCGCCTTGTCGCCTTCGTCGAGGAACCTGCGCAGGTTGCGCAGCTTCACCGCATAGTCGCCCTCGTCGGTTCCGGGCCGGAACTTGACTTCCTTGACCTGGATGACCTTCTGCTTGGAGCGCGCTTCGTGCTGCCGCTTCTGTTCCTGGTACTTGAACTTCCCGTAGTCCATCAGCCGGGCCACGGGCGGCTGCGCCTGCGGTGCGATTTCGACGAGATCTACGTCGGCCTCTTCGGCCATCCGCATCGCCTCGCGCAGGCTGACGATGCCGATCGGCTCGTTCTCGATTCCGACGAGCCGGAGCTCGGGAACGTTGATTTCGCCGTTGATGCGATGCGGGCGTTCAGTAGCGATGCTGCGTTCTCCTTGGTTCGTTGAGGCTACGGCCGGGCGATACCGACCGCACTCCTGCCGGGAGCGCTCCGCCGGCGGAGCTTCGTCCAGGGCAGGTCATTGCGGTTGGGATCGTTTCAGCGCGATGTCTTCGGACAGCCGCGCCGCGAACGACTCGACGTCGAGAGAGCCGAGATCGACCCCCCCGCGCGCACGCACGGCCACCTTGCCAGCCTGCCGCTCCTTCTCGCCGACGACGAGGATGTACGGAACCTTCTGCAGGCTGTGCTCGCGGATTTTATAGTTGATCTTTTCGTTCCGCAAATCGGATTCCACCCTAAACCCTTGTTTTGCGAGGCTTTCTGCAACACCTTTGGCGTAGTCCGCCTGCGCGTCGGTGATCGTCGCCACGACCGCCTGCACCGGGGCGAGCCACATCGGCATCGCACCGGCGTGGTTCTCGAGCAGGATGCCGATGAAACGCTCGAGCGAACCGACGATCGCACGGTGCAGCATCACCGGAACGTGCCGCGCATTGTCCTCGGCGACGTACTCGGCACCGAGCAGTCCCGCCATGTTGAAGTCGACCTGGATCGTTCCGCACTGCCAGGGGCGGCCGATCGCGTCCTTCAGCGTGTACTCGATCTTCGGCCCGTAGAACGCACCCTCGCCCTCGGTGATCGCGAAATCGCAACCCGATCGGCGCAGGCTCTCGCAAAGCGCCGCCTCGGCCTTGTCCCACAACTCGTCGGAACCGACCCGCTTCTCGGGGCGCGTGGCCACGCCGTACAGAATCTCGTCGAAGCCGAAGTCGCGGTACACCGCCCGCAACTGCTCGGTGAACGCCACGCACTCGTCGAGGATCTGGTCCTCGGTGCAGAACACGTGGCCGTCGTCCTGCGTGAACCCGCGTACGCGCATGATCCCGTGCAACGCGCCCGAAGGCTCGTTGCGATGGCAGGCGCCGAACTCGCCGTAGCGCAACGGAAGATCGCGATACGAGCGCAGGCCGGACTTGAAGATCTGCACGTGCCCCGGGCAGTTCATCGGCTTGAGCGCGTACGAACGGTTCTCCGACTCGGTCGTGAACATGTTCTCGCGATAGTTCTGCCAGTG
>CAYZYC010000144.1:0-5791 GCA_964481165.1 uncultured Limnobacter sp.
GTTTCTTGGCTTGTCCACATCCGTCCGGCGCACGAGCGCCACGTGATACGCCAGCAGCTGCAGCGGCACCACGTGCAGGATCGGCGAGAGCAGCCCGGCGTGATCGCCGAGGTTGATGATGTTGACGCCCTCGCTGGGATCGATGTGGGTGTCGCGGTCGGCGAAGATGAAAAGCTCGCCGCCGCGCGCGTGCACTTCCTCGAGGTTCGATTTCAGCTTCTCGATCAGCTGGTCGTTCGGCGCGACGACGACCACCGGCATGCTGTGGTCCACGAGGGCGAGCGGCCCGTGCTTCAGTTCGCCCGCCGCATAGGCCTCGGCGTGGATGTACGAGATTTCCTTCAGCTTCAGCGCGCCTTCGAGTGCGATCGGGAAATGCACTCCGCGGCCGAGGAACAGCGCGTGCTGCTTCGGTGCGAAGCGGTTGGCCCAGTGGCGCACCGCGTCTTCGCACTCGAGGACGTGGTTCATCGCGGCCGGCAGGTGGCGCAGCTGCGCGAGCAGTTCCTCCTCGCGCTGCGGCGACAGCCGCTTGCGTTGCCGTGCCAGGACCATCGTGAGTACGAAGAGCACGGTGAGCTGCGTCGTGAACGCCTTCGTCGACGCGACGCCGATCTCGGGGCCGGCGCGCGTCAGGAAACGCAGCTTGCTCTGACGGATCAGCGCCGACTCGGGGACGTTGCAGATCGACAGCGAGTCGCGCAGGCCGAGCGTCGTCGCGTGCTGCAGCGCGGCCAGCGTGTCCGCCGTCTCTCCGGACTGCGACACGGTGATGACGAGCGTCTGCGGCAGCGCGACCGAGTCGCGGTAGCGGTACTCGCTGGCGATCTCCACCGATACGGGGATTCCGGCGATCGATTCGAGCCAGTACTTCGCGACGCAGCCGGCGTGATAGCTGGTGCCGCAGGCGAGGATCAGGATCTGCTTCGTACGGGCGAAGATCTCCTCGGCCTCGACGCCGAACAGTCCCGCCGATACCGACGATGCGTTGGTGACCATCTCGAGCGTGTTGGCGATGGCGCCCGGCTGCTCGAAGATCTCCTTCTGCATGAAGTGGTCGTACTGCCCGAGTTCGATGGAGTCCGACGACATCTGGCTCTGCACGACCGGACGTTCGGCGGGATTGCCGTCTCGGTCGACGATCGAATAGCCGTCGAGGCCGATCCGCACGACGTCTCCGTCCTCGAGGTATGCAACGTAGCGCGTCACCTGCAGCAGTGCGGAGGTGTCCGACGCGAGGAAATTCTCGCCCTTGCCCGATCCGGAGTTGCCGATGCCGAGCAGCAGCGGCGACCCCTTGCGCGATCCGACCACCGTCTGCGGTTCGCGCGTGTTGATCGCCGCGATCGCGTAGGCGCCGTGCAGTTCGCGCACGGTGCGCTGCACCGACGCGAACAGGTCCAGTCCCGACGCGAGGTAGCTGTGCACCAGGTGCGCGATGACCTCGGTATCGGTGTCGCTGGCGAATTCGTATCCCCGCGTCTTCAGCCGCGCACGCAGGGCCGCGTGGTTCTCGATGATGCCGTTGTGCACGACCGAGACCTCGAAGCCGCCGCCCGACGAGAAGTGCGGGTGCGCGTTCTTCTCGCTGACTCCGCCGTGCGTCGCCCAGCGCGTGTGCGCGATTCCGGTCGATGCGATCGCGTGCATCTCGCGGGCGCGCGCTTCGAGATCGGCGACGCGTCCCACCGAGCGCACGCGCTGCATCTTGCCGTTGACGATCGCGATTCCCGCGGAGTCGTAACCCCGGTATTCGAGCTTGCGCAGGCCCTCGATCAGGATGGGAACGATGTTGCGCTGGGCGACCGCCCCGACGATTCCACACATGACGCTGATGCTCCGTGCTGGCGCGACTGCGGCGCGCCGTTCAGGACTTGCCGGCCGACGGCTTCTTGGACGGACGCTTCCACGACGCGACGTTCGTCTGGCGCGTGCGCGACACCGTGAGGCTGTCCTCGGGGGCATCGCGCGTCAGCGTCGTGCCGGCGCCGAGCGTGGCGCCGCGTCCGACACGAACCGGCGCGACGAGCTGGCTGTCGCTGCCGATGAACGCGTCGTCCTCGATCACGGTCTGGTACTTGTTCGCGCCGTCGTAGTTGCAGGTGATCGTTCCGGCGCCGATGTTCACGCGCCGGCCGACGACGGTATCGCCGACGTACGACAGGTGGTTGGCCTTGGAATGCGCGCCCAGTTTCGTGTTCTTCATCTCGACGAAGTTGCCGACGTGCGTGTCTTCGGCGAGTTCCGTTCCCGGACGCAGCCGCGTGAACGGGCCCACGCGCGCGTCCGGCCCGATCGCGGAGTCCTCGATGTGCGTGAAGGCCAGGATCCGGGCGCCCGCGGCAATGCGCGTATCGCGTATCACGCAATAGGGTCCGATGCGCACGTTGTCCTCCAGCACGACGGTTCCTTCGAAGACGCAGCCGACGTCGATCGAGACGTCGCGACCGCATCGGAGTTCGCCCCGCACGTCGAGCCGCGCCGGATCGGCCAGGTGCACGCCGTCGTCTTCCATCAACCGGTCGGCGATGCGCGACTGCAGGATGCGCTCGAGTTCGGCCAGCTGCCGCTTGCTGTTCACGCCGAGCGTCTCCCACGCACCTTCGGGCTGCGCCGAAGCGATCGTGATGCCATCCTGCACTGCCGCGGCGACGATGTCGGTGAGGTAATACTCGCGCTGCGCGTTGTCGTCGGTCAGCGCGGCGAGCCAGCGCCGCAGCGCCGCCGTCGGCGCAACGAGGATCCCGGTGTTGATCTCGGCGATCGCCCGGGTCGATTCGTCGGCGTCCTTGTGCTCGACGATTCGGACGATGCGGCCTTGTTCGCGCACGATGCGGCCGTAGCCGGTCGGATCGTCGAGGTCGACGGTGAGTAGCGCGAGCCGGTCGTTTCCGGCCGCCGCAACCAGCCGCGCCAGCGTCTCGCGCGCGATCAGCGGCACGTCGCCGTAGAGCACCAGCGTCGGCGCCGCGTCGTCGAGCAGCGGCAGCGCCTGCGTCACCGCGTGTCCCGTGCCCAGTTGCGGTTCCTGCAACACCCACTGCAGGTCGGCTCCGGACAGCGCGCGCGGCACGGCTTCGCCCCCGTGTCCGTAGACGACCACGATCCTTCCGGGCGACAGGCTGCGCGCGCAGTCGACCACGTGCGCCAGCAAGGGCCTCCCGGCGAGCGGGTGCAGCACCTTGGGGATCGCCGACCGCATGCGTTTTCCCATGCCCGCGGCGAGGATGACGACGTTCACGTTTTCTGCTTTGGATTCAGGAACTTGCCGGACGATTCCGACAGGGGACGAGAAAAGCTTAACACGCGGATGCGGCGGGCTCGGCAGCGTGCCGAGCGTACGGATTGCGCGGCGGAACGGACGGCGCGAACGGCCGGCCCGCGCCGGCCGGCGCAGCGTTCCGGTGTGGACCGGCGACGCCGGCCGAGGGCGCGAACCGTCTGCCGCGCGCGCCGTGCGTCAGTGCGTCGCCTTGCCGCGCACCGCGTCGGGGTGACCCGGTCCGCCGGCAATCTGCGGGGCGAGCGAGCCGGCGATCATCCCGAAGAGCGCCGCACCGAGGCCGACGAACTGCGGCGGGATCAGTGCGTCGGCGGCGGTGAGTTCCGCGATTCCCCAGGCCACCAGTCCGAAGACGATCGACATCATCGCTCCCTGCGGCGTCGAGCGCCGCCAGAAGAGCCCGAACGCCAGCGGCGTGAACGCCGCCACCAGCGTGACCTTGTAGGCGTTCTGCACCATCTGGAACATCGACGATTCGCTGTTCAGCGCGAACAGCATCACGCACAGCGCGAAGATCACCAGCACCATCCGCAGCATCAGCAGGTTCTGCCTGTCGCCGATCCGCCCGCCGATCAGCGGGCGCAGCACGTTCTCGGTGAAGACCGCGGTCGGCGCGAGCAGCGCGCCGCTGGCGGTCGACAGGATCGCCGACAGGAGCGCGCCGAAGAACATCACCTGCGCGAACATCGGCGTCTGGCTGAGGATCAGTTGCGGAAGGATCAGCTGGAAGTCGAGGCTGTCGTCGGCGAGCACCGCGCGCACTTTCTCCGGTTCGATCAGCAGCGCCGAGACCGCGATGAACATCGGCACGAACGCGAACACCAGGTAGAAGAGGCCGCCGATCATCGTGCCGCGCACCGCCGTGTGCTCGTCCTTCGCCGAGGTCACGCGCTGGAAGACGTCCTGCTGTGCGATCGAGCCGATCGCCATCGTCGCCCACGCGGCGATGAACGCGATCCAGTCCTTCAGCGACGCGTTCGGCCAGAACTCGAGCTTGCCTGCTTCCGAGGCAGCGCTGACGACCGCGCCGAAGCCGCCGGCCATGCCGCCGAGCAGCCAGGCGATGTAGAGCAGTCCGGCGATGATGATCGTCGTCTGGAACAGGTCGGTGAAGGCCACCGACCACATGCCGCCGAACAGCGTGTAGACGAGCACGACGCCGGCGCCCAGCACGATCCCCTGCGACAGCGAGATGTCTCCGCCGGAAAGCGTGTTGAAGACGATGCCCAGCGCGACCATCTGCGCCGATGTCCAGCCGAGGTACGACATCGTGATCGCGATCCCGGTGCCGATCTCCACCGTGCGATTGAAGCGCTTGCGATAGAAGTCGCCGATCGTCAGGAGATCCATCCGGTAGAACGGACGCGCGAAGAACAGCGCGACGAAGATCAGGCAGGCGGCTGCGCCGAAGGGATCCGCGACGACACCGCCCAATCCGTCGCGCAGGAAGGTCGAGGAGACGGCAAGCACCGTCTCGGCGCCGAACCACGTCGCGAACACCGTCGCGGTGTTCATGTACAGAGGCAGGCTGCGTCCCGCGATCAGGAAGTCCTTCGAGCTCTTGACGCGCTGCGCCGCGTACAGGCCGATGCCCACGGTCACGGCCAGGTAGATCATCACCAGCGGGGTCAGCATCGGGGCAGGTCGCGACAGGGGTTGCGGGCGGGCGTTCGCGCATCCTGCGCGGCGCCGCAAAAAATCGGCCGAAACAGTACCCGAAGTGGATCGGGCGGTAAAGCGTCGTTCGTCGGTCGCGTCGTCAGCCGAACACGCGCAGCGATTCGATGGCTACGAGCGCCGCGAGCAGCACCGCGAAGACGACCAGCCATCGCCGCATCGCGCGCTGCTCGGCGACGAGGCGTTCGAGCGCCCGGGGTGCCGGATCGGACGCCGGGTGCGCGTGCCGCGACAGCGCCGCGTGCGCCAGGCGCGGAAGCTCCGGAAACATGCGCGCCCAATGCGTGGACTCGATGCGTACGCGCTCGAGCAGCCCCGGCAACCCCACCTGCTCCTGCATCCACCGCTCGAGGATCGGCTTGGCGGTCACCCAGAGGTCTAGTTCGGGATCGAGCTGGCGGCCGAGTCCCTCGATGTTCAGCAGCGTCTTCTGCAGCAGCACCAACTGCGGCTGGATCTCGACGTTGAAGCGCCGCGACGCCTGGAACAGGCGCAGCAGCACGAGGCCGAGCGAGATCTCCTTCAGCGGCCGGTCGAAGAACGGTTCGCAGCATGCGCGAACCGCACCGGCGAGATCCTCGACGCGCGTCGTCGTCGGCACCCATCCCGATTCGACGTGCAGTTCCGCCACCCGCCGGTAGTCGCGCCGGAAGAACGCCAGGAAGTTCTGCGCGAGGTAATCCTTGTCGAACTCGGAGAGCGTGCCGACGATGCCGAAGTCGAGCGCTATGTAGCGGTTGAAGTCGTCGCCCGAGTCGCCGACGAGGATGTTCCCGGGGTGCATGTCGGCGTGGAAGAACCCGTGCCGGAACACCTGCGTGAAGAAGATCT
>CAYZYC010000145.1:0-1803 GCA_964481165.1 uncultured Limnobacter sp.
GCGTGTGATAGCGGCGCGCCAGCGTCTCCATGTGCCCGCTTTCCATGTCGGCGAGCCCCGAGAACAGTTCGCGCAGTACCGGTTCGTCGGTTTCGCGTGCGGCGCGCCGGTAGAACGCCTGGCCGCCGAGCTCGATCTCGAACGCCTTGCGCACCGCCACGAACGCGGCGGCCTCGTCGACGGGCTTGTCGTCGAGGGTTTCGAGTTCGCCGTCGCAGTGCGGGCATCGCCCGTAGGGAAACGCGAAGCCCTCGCTGACTTTCGCGCACCGGGTACAGTGCCATCGCACCGCGGCGTCAGCGCAGCAGATGTAGAGTTCGTCTTCGTCGTCGTCGAGCAGACGTTGGCATTTCGGGCAGTGCATGCGTAACTCCTCCGTCGAGCGCGGCTGCGTCCAGCGAACGTTGCCACTGTACCGCGACACGCTGTCTCCATGACCCCGGACTTCGACGATCATTTTGCCCCGGTCGCGGGGCAGTATGCCGACTCGCGTCCGACGTACCCGGTCGAACTTTTCGACTGGCTCGCTTCGCAGTGCGCGGCGCACGAACTCGCGTGGGACTGCGGCGCCGGCAGCGGACAGGCGTCGACAGCATTGGCCACGCACTTCGAGCGCGTCGTCGCCACCGACGCCAGCGCCGCGCAGCTCGCGGCGGCACGTTCGCATCCGCGCGTGGAATACCGGGTCGGTCTCGCGCACGAGAGCGGGCTCCCCGATCGATGCACCGACCTCGTCGTCGTCGCGCAGGCGCTGCACTGGTTCGATCTCGACCGCTTCTATCGCGAAGTCGCGCGCGTATCGAAGCCCACGGGCGTGTTCGCGGCCTGGAGCTATGGCGTGCTGCGTGTCGAGGGCGACGAAGTCGAAGACATCGTGCAGCGCTTCTACCGAGAGCAGGCGGCACCGTTCTGGCCGCCCGAGCGCCGCCACGTAGAGACGGGCTATCGCGAACTTCCGTTTCCGTTCGAACGCATCGATGCGCCGCGATTCGTGTTGCGCGCGCGCTGGAGTCTCGATCAGCTGACGGGATACTTTCGCAGCTGGTCGGCGATGGCGCGTTTTCGGAGTGCGCGCGGATACGATGCGGTCGACGAGGTGCATGATCGCCTGCGCACGAAGTGGGGCGAACCACAGCGGCTGCGCGGCATCGAGTGGCCGCTTGCGCTGCTCGTCGGGCGCGGCGGCGCGTGACAAGCTGCCGCGACGCGGAGCAAACTATCCGTCGATCGAAGTCCGCCGGCTCTGCCGCGGCGGGGCCGGGTGCTTCGTTCGCTGGTCATCGAACCCGGAGGCAGCCATGACGATTCCTTTCCGGCTCTCCCGATACCTCGAACAGCGCGGCGCGCACTACGAGGTCTGCGCGCACGAGCCGAGTCACAGCAGCGCCGAGACCGCGCGCAATGCACACGTTCCGCCGAGCCAACTCGTCAAGTCGGTACTGCTCGAAGACGAGACCGGATGCCTGATGGCGGTCGTGCCCGCCGACCGTACCGTCATGCTCGGACAGCTGGCGCACATGCTGGGGCGCCACGGCTTGCGCCTGTCCGACGAGGACCGTATCGCGATGCTCTTCGACGATTGTGTACGCGGCGCGCTACCGCCGGTCGGCATGGCCTGGGGCCTGGAGACGATCGTCGACGACGAGATCGAATCGAACGAGGTCATCTACATGGAAGGCGGCGACCACGAGCACCTCGTGCGCATGTCGGGCGACGAGTTCCACGAACTGATGGGCTCGGCGCTGCACGCACACTTCTGCAAGCGCATGCCGCATTAGTCGGAGCGGCGCGCGAGTCGGAGCG
>CAYZYC010000145.1:1903-5703 GCA_964481165.1 uncultured Limnobacter sp.
AGTCGGAGCGGCGCGCGAGTCGGAGCGACGCACGAGTCGGAGCGGCGCGCCGGTCGGTCGCCAGTGCGCGCCGGCGCGTCGCTTCAGCGCGCGGCCCGTTTCTCCATTGCGGCTTCGTACTCGCCTTCGCGTGCCGCGCCGTTGAGCTTCGCGCGCAGGAAGAGTGCTTCCTGCGCGGCTCGGGTCTGTCCGGGCTCGCCTCGCCACGCCTTCAGCGCGGTCTCCTGCAGCGCACGTCCGTAGGAGAAGCTCAGCGGCCAGGGCTGCGCGCCGAGCCGGTTCATCGCGTCGAGGTTCGCGGTGGCTTCCTCGGGCGACTGTCCGCCGGACAGGAAGAAGATGCCGGGCACGGCTGCCGGCACGGTGCGCCGAAGCACCACGGTGGTTCGCGTCGCGATCTCCGTGGGTGTCGCCTGATCCGCATGGCTTGCGCCGGGAACGACCATGCTCGGCTTGAGCAGCAGGTATTCGAGCGCAGCGCGGTGCCGGTGCAACGCGTGGAACACCGCGTGCAGGACGTCCTCGGTGACTTCCGCGCAGCGATCGATCGTGTGGTCGCCGTCCATCAGCACTTCGGGTTCGACGATCGGCACGATGCCTTCCTGCTGGCAGATGACGGCGTACCGCGCGAGGCTGTCCGCATTCGCCTCGATCGCCAGCGCGCTCGGCAGCGTGGCCGAGACGTTGTAGACCGCGCGCCACTTCGCGAAACGGGCGCCCTGCGATCGGTAGCCCTTCAGGCGTTTCGCCAGGCCGTCCAGGCCCTGCGTGATCTCGTCGCCCGGAGCGTTGGCAAGCGGAATCTTCCCTTCGTCGACCTTGATTCCCGGAACGATTCCCGCGGCGCCGGCCACCGTGGGCAACGGACGACCGTCGTCGGCAGTCTGCGACAGCGTTTCCTCGTACAGGATGATCGCGCTGATGTAGTTGCCGAGATCCTTCGTGCCGAGCAGCAGGTTGCGCCACGCGCGGCGATTCGCCTCGGTGGACTCCACGCCGATGGAGTCGAAGCGTCGTGCGATCGTCGGATTGCTCTCGTCGGCAGCGAGAATTCCCTTGTGCGGCTGCACCATCGCATCGACCGTCGCCTGCAATTCGTCGCTTGCGTGTTCGTTCATTCGGATCCCTCCTCGTTTGCGCGAATGAGTCGCGAGCCGGTCGTCGCCTTGACAGGAGCACGCGGCGATCCTACGATTAAGTAACAATTTACTTGCTTTGGTGCAACGATGCTCGATCCGCTCGCGAGAAGAGCGCCGATCACACCGGTTTCGAATCGCGGTTGGGCGCTCGCCGCGGTGGCGTTGATCGCGGTTGTCTTCGGGTTCGCGACGATCCGGTCCGGCGGACAGGTGCTGTTCGGCGACGACGCAGCGCGCGAGGCCGCCGGCCAGTACGTCGGCTTCGTGCTCTGGTTCAACTTCCTGGCCGGCTTCGCCTATGTCATCGCGGGCGCGGGACTGTGGATGCGACGAAACTGGGCGCGCTGGCTCGCTGCGGGAATCGCCGCGGCGACGCTGCTCGTCTTTGCGGCTTTCGGGATCCACGTTGCCGGCGGTGGCGGCTGGGAGCAGCGCACGCTGATGGCGATGACGCTGCGCAGCGTCGTCTGGATCGCGATCGCGTGGTTCGCGTGGCGGCGCCTTCCGCGCAGTGCCCCGAACGCAACGTGAGCCGCGACCCGGGACGGAACCTTTCCGCGCGACGTTCGTTGTAGTGAAGAGCAGGGCGCCCGCCGGCGCCGGAGACGACGACGCTTGACGATCGAAGATGCAGCCCTCGCGGCGCGTGCGCGCGACGGCGATTCGCAGGCGTTCGTCGAACTGGTTCGGCGGCATCAGGACCGGGTGTACCGGTTCGTCCTGCGAATGACCGGCTCACGCGATGACGCCATGGACCTCGCGCAGGACACGTTCATGAAGGCCTGGCAGGCGATGCCGCGCTGGCGCCCCGATGCGCAGTTCGGAACCTGGCTGATCCGGATCGCGCGCAACGGCGCGCTCGACGTGCTGCGCAGGCGCGGCGTCGTCGCCTTCGAGCCGCTCGGCGACGATCCGCCCTTCGTCGACCCGGCCCGCGGACCCGAGGCACAACTGGAAACGCGCCAGCGTTACGAGGTGCTCGAAGTCGCATTGCAGCGGATCGCCGTCGAGCACCGCGAGGTGCTGCTGCTGCGCGAAGTCGAAGACCTGTCGTACGCCGAGATCGCCGAAGCGCTCGGCGTCGCCGAAGGCACTGTCAAGTCGCGCATCGCCCGGGCGCGCGTGGCGCTGCTCGAGCAAGCCCGTTCCATTCGGGGAGAAGAACCATGACCGATCGTTGCCCGCGAATCGAAGCGATCTCGACGTACCTGGACGCGCAGCTCGATTCCGGTGACGCTGCGCGCCTGCAGGCGCACGTCGCCGCATGCGCGCATTGCCGCACGCTGCTCGAAGCGATGCGCGGCCTGCGTGCGGATCTGGGGTCGCTGCCCGAAGTGCGCGCCGGATTCGACATGGCCGAGGTGATTCGCGGTCGCATCGCGGCATTGCCGCCGAGTGCCGCGGCTGTACGCACGCAGCCGCGCCGGCAGCGCTGGCCTCGTTGGTTCCCGGCGGGAATCGGAGCGGCCGTTTCACTGTCGTTCGGGATGGCGCTCGGCCTGGGGATGACTGCGCCGGTCGCCACGGTCGCTCCGGTCGCAGCGACGATGGAGGTCTTCGCCCCGATCGCGCCCGGTGGGCTGTGCATCGGCATGCGCTCGTGCTGGCAACCGGGGGCTGCCGCCGGAGCGACGCTGCGATGAAATCGACGACGCTGCGTCTGCTCTTCGTGCTCTCGTTGCTGGTCAACGTCGGCGTTCTCGGCGCGTTCGGCTACCGGGCAGTCGAATCCGGACGGTGGCCCGGTGCCGGCGCCGATGCGTTCCCGGGAATGACGAAATATCTCGCGCTCGACACACAGCAGCAGCGTCGCTGGCACGAAGCCGAAGCGGGATTCCTCGAGCGCTACGCGGCGGGCGCCACGGCGATCCACGAAGGCCGTGATCGCCTGATCCGCCTGATCTTCTCGGATTCGCCGGACATGGCGGCGATCGAGACCCAGCGCGCGGAAATCGCGCAACGGCAGGACGAGCAGCAGCGGATCGTGATCGAGCAGTTGTTGCGCGAGCGCGAACTCCTCGGCGCGGAACAGCGCGAACGACTCGTGCAGTTGCTGCTGAGCCAGCCGGTTCGCGCGTCGGGTTTCGAGGAACTGCACCGCGACTGACGGGAACTTTTCCTCGCGCGCTTCGTTTCAACGAATGCAGCCGGCCGCAGTGCCGGCTCGATCAACCGAAAAAGGAACGAAGCAATGAAACGCAAGGTACTGGGCCTGCTCGTCGCAGGCGTTCTCGGAGCAGGCGCCGGGCTGGGGAGCGTGGCGTACGCGGCCAACGAATCGCACGCGCACGCGCACGGCAGCGCGGAGTCGGCGCACGTGCTGAAACTGAACGCCGGCAAGAAATGGCAGGGCGACGAAGCGCTGCGCCAGAGCATGGCGACGATCCGCGATGCGGTCGACGCGAAGCTGCCTGCGGCGCATCGCGGCAAGCTCGATGCCGCGCAGTACGACGCGCTCGGTGGCCAGATCGACGCGCAGGTCGCCAACATCGTGCAGAACTGCAAGCTCGATCCGGAGGCCGACGAGGTGCTGCACGTGATTCTTGCCGAAATGCTCGACGGCAACGCGAAGCTGCAGGGCAAGGACGCGCACGCCAAGCGCAGCGCCGGTCTCGTGCAGGTCGTGCACTCGCTCGAACAGTATGCGAAGTACTTCGAGCA
>CAYZYC010000146.1:0-5695 GCA_964481165.1 uncultured Limnobacter sp.
CTCTACGTCGGCGTCTTTCGCGATCGCCTGTTCGGGCCGGTGATCGCGTTCGGCGTAGGCGGCACGCGCGTCGAAGTGCTGCGCGACGCCACGCTCGAGTTCCCGCCGCTGAACAGTTTTCTCGCGCGCAGCATGATCGCGCGCACGCGGGTCGCGCAGACGCTGGGCGAGTTCCGCGGTTCGCCGGCGATCGACGTCGATGCGCTCGAGCGACTGCTCGTCCGGGTCTCCGAGATGGTCTGCGAACTGCCACAGCTCGCCGAGGTCGACATCAACCCGATCATTGCCGACGAGGGCGGACTGGTGGCGGTCGACGCGCGGGTCATCGTCGAGGCGCCCGGCACGCAACAGGGCCACGACCGCCGACGCTACGCGCACCTGGCGATCATGCCGTACCCGGCGCAGCTGGTGGAGCGTCGCGAGCTTCGAGACCGACGCCCGTACGTGATCCGGCCGATCCAGGCCGAAGACGGCGAGCGCCTGCAGCGTTTCGTCCGTTCGCTGTCCGAGCAGTCGCGCTATTACCGCTTCATCTCGACGCTGAACGAATTGCCGCCGCGCATGCTGGTGCGCTATACGCAGATCGACTACGACCGCGAGCTGGCGCTGGTGGCGGTTCTCGAGGGAGAAAAACCGCAGCCCGACCCGCGGCCCGGCGACGCGGGAGCGCCCGCGGAACCCGAGGACACGATCATCGGCGTCGTGCGCTACCTGCTCAATCCGGATCGGCGAAGCTGTGAATTCGCCATCGCGGTCGCCGACGACTTCCACGGGCAGGGGCTGGGAACCACCCTGATGAACGCGATCGTCTTCTCGGCGCGAAAGAAGGGCCTCGAACACATCGAGGGATTCGTGCTGGCGACCAACGCGCCGATGTTGCGCCTGATGCAGTCGCTCGGCTTCGAGATCGGCAGCGACGCCGACGATCCGTCGCTGAAGAGGGTCTGGCTGAAGCTGGGGTGAACGGCTCAGCCCTGCCGGTGATAGCTCGTCACGCGTTCGACTTCCTCGCGTGAACCGAGCATCACCGCGACGCGTTCGTGCAGTTTCGTCGGCACGATCTCCATCATGCGCTGGTAGCCGTTGGTGGAGGCGCCGCCCGCCTGCTCGACCAGGAACGACATCGGGTTCGCTTCGTAGAGAAGCCGCAGCTTTCCCGGCTTGTCGGGATCGCGGTTGTCGCGCGGATAGAGGAAGATGCCGCCGCGCGTCATGATCCGGTGCACGTCGGCGACCATCGATGCGACCCAGCGCATGTTGAAATCGACGCCGCGCGGCCCGTCGCGTCCGGCGAGCAGTTCGTCGATGTAGCGCTTGACCGGCGCTTCCCAGTGGCGCGCGTTCGATGCGTTGATCGCGAACTCGCGCGTCTGTTCGGGGATGCTCATCCGGTCGGCCGTCAGCTGCCAGCTTCCCGTTTCGCGATCGAGCGTGAAGCAGGCGACTCCGTCGCCGACCGTGAGCACCATCAGCGTCGACGGCCCGTAGACCGCATAGCCTGCGGCGACCTGTTTCGTTCCGGGCTGCAGGAAATGCGTTTCGTCCGGTTCGCGGACCCCCTCGGGCAGGCGCAGCACCGAGAAGATCGTGCCGACCGAGACGTTCACGTCGATGTTCGATGAGCCGTCCAGCGGATCGTAGAGCAGCAGGAACTCGCCTTTCGGATAGCGGTTCGGGATCGGGTACGGCAGGTCCAGTTCCTCGGAGGCCATCGCCGCGAGGTTGCCGCCCCATTCGTTCGCTTCGAGCAGCGCCTCGTTGGCGATCACGTCGAGTTTCTTCTGCGATTCTCCCTGCACGTTCGACGAGCCCGCTTCGCCGAGCACGTCGGCCAGCGCACCTTTCGAGACCGCGATTCCGATGCGTTTGCAGGCGCGCGCCATCACCTCGATCAGCATGCGCAGTTCGGCCGGGATCAGGCCTTTTTCGCGTTGCTTCTCGACCAGGTACTGCGTGAGGCTGATTCGGGGCCGGTACATGTTTTCTCCTGCAGGGGCATAATCAGGCAGCGAGCGACTTCTCGACGATTTCGCGAACGTCGTTCGACAGCGGTCGATGCGTCGACACCTGCTCGAGCGCGGCGCGCATGCGCGTCTGTCGATCGGGGGTGAACTTGCGCCAGCGGTCCAGCGCGCGCGCGAGACGCGCGGCGGTCTGCGGGTTCAGCGAATCGATTGCGAGCACCTGTTCGGCCCAGAACGCATACCCCGAACCGTCGGCCGCGTGGAACTCCGCGAGGTTGCCGTTGCAGAAGCTTCCGACCAGCGCGCGCAGCCGGTTCGGATTGCGCAGCGAGAACGCCGGGTGCTGCATCAGCTCGCGCACGCGTTCGAGTACCGGTACATCGCCGGGCTGCCGGTGCATCGTCGCCTGCAGCGAGAACCACTTGTCGAGCACGAGCGGCTCGGCCGAGTACTGCTGCGCGAAACGCGACAGCGCCGCATCGCGTTGTGCGCTTGCGGTGTGCGCGAGCGCGCGCAACGCGGACATCCGGTCGGTGATGTTGTCGGCGACGTCGAAATGGCGTGCCGCCGTGTCGATCGCTTCGGGCGAGCCGCTCGCCACCCACCAGGCGAGTGCGCTGTTCTTCCACGCGCGGCGTCCGGCCGACGCCGGATCGGGCGAGTAGGGCGCACCGTCGGCGAATCGCTCCCACGCCGTCTTCCAGCGTTCGCCGAGCGAGCGCGCGATGCACCGGCGAACGGCGTTGCGCGCCTCGCGCAACGCCTGCGGATCGACCACCGGCAGCTGTTCCGCCACGAAACCCTCGGAGGGCAGCTGGAACACCTGCTCGCGAAACGCCGGGTCGAGCGCTTCGTCGTCGAGAAGCCGGCGCAGCGTGGCGACCAGCGGTTCGCACGACGTTTCGACGTCGGCGCCATCGACGATCGCGACGACGCGGTCGACGATCGATCGTTGCGCGGCTTCCCAGCGATTGAAGGGGTCGCTGTCGTGCGCTGCGAGCAGGGCGAGCGCTTCGTCGCCGTACCGGAAGTCGACGACGATCGGCGCCGACAGGTTGCGCGCGAGCGACGGGACCGGCTCGGCGTCGATGTCGTCGAACACGAAGACCTGCCGGTTGCGCGTCAGGTCGAGCACGACCGTGTGCGTTCCCGTCTCGCCGCGTCGCGGCGCGAGCGGTTGCAGCACGCTGTCGTGTGCCTCCGACACCCGCAACGGCCGATCGAGCCCGTCGGGGCCGACGAGTCCGACGGCGATCGGTATGTGCAGCGCGGCCTTGACCGGCTGCCCCGGCGTCGGCGCGTGAAACTGTTCGAGTTCGAGCGTGTAGCGCCGAGCCGCGGCGTCGTGGCTTCCCGAGGCGCGCACGCGCGGGGTGCCTGCCTGCGAATACCACGTGCGGAATTGCGCGAGGTCGACGTCGTTGGCGTCGCCGATCGCCGCGACGAAGTCGTCGCAGGTGACCGCCTGGCCGTCGTGCCGCTCGAAGTACAGGTCGATTCCCCTGCGGAATCCGTCGCGTCCGACCAGCGTCTGCAGCATGCGGATCACCTCCGCGCCTTTCTCGTAGACGGTGACCGTGTAGAAGTTGTTGATCTCCTCGTAGGCGTCGGGCCGTATCGGGTGCGCCATCGGTCCGGCGTCTTCCGGAAACTGCGCCGAGCGCAGCACGCGCACGTCCTCGATGCGCTTGACCGCGCGTGCGCTTGCCGCCATCGGCTCGCTCGCGGCGCGCGCCGCGAGCATGTCGGCGGAGAACTCCTGGTCGCGAAAGACCGTCAGCCCCTCCTTCAGCGTCAGCTGGAACCAGTCGCGACAGGTGACGCGGTTGCCGGTCCAGTTGTGGAAGTACTCGTGGCCGACGACCGATTCGACGGCCGAGAAGTCCTGGTCGGTCGCGATCTGCGGATCGGCGAACACGTACCTGGCGTTGAAGATGTTCAGGCCCTTGTTCTCCATCGCCCCCATGTTGAAGTCGCTGACGGCGACGATCATGAAACGATCGAGATCGAGTTCCAGGCCGAATCGCCGTTCGTCCCAGCGGATCGCGCGCTCGAGCGAATCCATCGCGTGCCCCGTGCGCGCCTCGTTGCCCGGTTCGACCCAGACCTGCAGCAACACCTCGCGCCCCGACGCCGTGCGCAGCCGACGTTCGCTCGCCACGAGGCGGCCCGCGACGAGCGCAAACAGGTAGCTGGGCTTCGGAAACGGGTCGTGCCACGTTGCCTGATGCCACGCGGCGCGGTCCACGTCGTCGCCGGCTGCGCCGGTGGCGGGGTCGCAGTCGCCCGAATCGACCAGGTTGCCGTTGGACAGCAGCACCGGAAACCCGTCGCGCGGCGCGCGCAGCGTGACCGTGTAGCGCGCCATCACGTCCGGGCGGTCGGGAAACCAGGTGATCCGGCGGAAGCCTTCGGCCTCGCACTGCGTGAAGAAGCCGCCGTTCGACAGGTACAGCCCGCTCAGTTCCGTGTTCGCCTGCGGGTCGATGCGCGCGACGGTGTGCAGTTCGAAGCGGTCGGGGACGCGATCGATCGTCAACGTGTCCGTGTCGATCCGGTATGCGGCCGGCTCGAGCGCGCGTCCGTCGATGCGCAGGTCAACCAGCGACAGCTGCTCCCCGTTCAATACCAACGGCGCCGGCGCGGCGGACGGTGCAGCCGCGTTGCGGCGAACGCTCAGCGTCGCGCGGACCAGCGTGGCGCGGGCATCGAGATCGAACACGAGACGCACGTCGTCGACCAGGTACGGTGGCGGCGTATAGTCGTTGCGATGAACGGTCACGGCGTGCGCGGTTGTCCGGGTCGGGGAGGGGTTCCCCGATTGTAAGCGTTCGCCCGCGGGCGACGACTGCACTCGCAGATGGTGCGAACCCGAAGGCCACGGAGATCACGATGCGACCGATCCGCCGGTGGGTGCTTTGCGCAGGACTTGCGGCTCTCGTGGCCGTCGTTTCCGGCTGCGCGACGCCATTGCGCGGACAGCTCACCGCGTTTCACCAATGGCCGGTCGACGCGCCCCGCACCTACCGTTTCGTGCGTACGCCGCCGCAGCGCGACAGCCTCGAACACGCGGCGTGGGAGAACGCGCTGCGCCCGGAACTCGCCCGCGCGGGCTTCGGAGAGTCGGCTTCGCCGCGTTTCGAGATCGGCTTCGAATACCGGATCGATCGGCACCTGAGCCGCGTCACCGAGCTGCAGCCGACGCTGCAGCCTTACCTGTGGTTCGGAAGCTTCGGCCCGCACGCGGGTTTCTCGTTCGGCGGACCCTGGCCGTGGTGGGGCCCGGCCTACTATCCGGTCGTCAGCGACCGGCTCTGGTACGAGTACCGCCTGCGAATCGAGATCAGCGACCTGACGGCGAAACCGCCACAGCGTGTGTACGAGGGCACCGCGGTCAGCGCAGGCTACGTTCCCGAGCCCGGCGAGGTGCTGCCGCTGCTGGCGCGCGCGATCCTGGGCGACTTCCCGGGGCCCAGCGGAGCGACGCGCACCGTCGAGATCCCGCGCGAGCGCGCGCAGTAGGCGCCGGCGCGGCGGGCCGTCGCACTGCGGGGCGGTAGCTCCGCGGGCGGGCGCGGCTCCGCGGGCGGGCGCGGCTCCATGGGTGGGCGTAGCTACGGGTGGGCGTAGCTCCAGGGGTGGCCGCGTGCCGCGCTCCCACGTCGGAATGCCCGGATTTCGGGCATTTCTCCGCGAACAAGGGAAAGTCCAGCGAGAAACGCTCGAAATCC
>CAYZYC010000147.1:0-5671 GCA_964481165.1 uncultured Limnobacter sp.
TCCTGCTCGTCGAGCACGACATGGACGCGGTGTTCCGCGTCTCCGACGAGATCACGGTGATGGTCAACGGGCGCGTCATTGCCTCCGGCGCTCCCGAGGAAATCCGCAACAGTCCCGAGGTGCAGGAAGCGTACCTCGGCGACGAGGCCGCGCATTGATCGCTCCCATGTCGGAACCGCTCGTCGACATCGCGAACCTGCACGCCTACTACGGGCAGAGCCATGCGCTGCAGGGCGTGAGCCTGCGCATCGATCGCGGCGAGGCGGTCGGCCTGCTCGGGCGCAACGGGATGGGCAAGACCACGCTGATCCGGAGCATGCTGCGACTGTTGCGCTCGACCACCGGTCGCATCACGATCGGAGGACGCGATCGCGCAGGCGACCGCCCCGACCGCGTCGCGCGACTCGGAATCGGTTATGTGCCCGAAGGGCGGGGCATCTTCCCGAATCTCAGCGTGCGCGAGAACCTGGTCATGGCTGCGCGGCCGGGCGTGCGAGGCCAGGTCGACTGGACACTCGAGCGCGTGCTCGAGACCTTCCCGCGGCTCGCCGAGCGCCTGCGCAATGGCGGCAACCAGCTCTCGGGCGGCGAGCAGCAGATGCTCGCGATCGGCCGCGCGCTGATGACCAATCCCGACCTGATCGTGCTCGACGAGGCCACCGAGGGGCTCGCGCCGCTGATCGTGCGCGAGATCTGGCACATCGTCGCGAGCATCCGCGGGAGCGGCATCGCGTCGCTCGTCGTCGATCGCAACTACCGGGCCGTGCTCGCGCACACCGATCGTTGCGTCGTGCTGGAACGCGGACGCGTCGCGCTCGAAGGGCGCTCGGAGTCGCTCGCCGACGACGAGCCGGCGCTGCAGGCGTTCCTGGGCGTCTGAGCTACTGCGCGCGCTCTTGCGGGCTGAACGTCACCACGTGATCGGCGTCGAAGCGGATGCCGATGCTCTCGCCGACAGCGTGATCGTGGTGGCTCGGAACCAGCGCGAGCAGCGTCGTTCCGCTGTCGAGGCGAAGCGTGTACAGGAACTGCGCGCCGCGAAACGCCTTGCGAACGACCTGCGCGCGCAACGGGCTCGCGTCGTCGTGGATCACGTCGTCGGGGCGCAGCAGCACGGTGACTTCGCCGCGCACGTTCGTGTTGGCGCCGGCGATCGCCTGGTCGGTGCGTGCGCGGATCGGCAACGCACCGAGTTCCAGGTGCACCAGCGAACGGCCGTCGCGGTGCTCGACGCGCCCGGGCAGGAAGGCGCCCAGCCCCACGAAGTCGGCGACCAATCGGGTTTCGGGCTGGTGGTACAGCCGGTACGGCGTGTCCCACTGTTCGATGCGCCCGGCGTCCATCACGCCGACGGAGTCGGCGAGCGCGAAGGCCTCGTACTGGTCGTGGGTTACCAGCAGTGCCGTCGTGCCGTGCCGCTTCAAAATGTCGCGAAGATCGAGCGCCAGTCGTTCGCGCAGGTCGGGGTCGAGGTTCGAGAACGGCTCGTCGAGCAGCAGGATCGACGGCGCCGGCGCGAGCGCGCGGGCGAGCGCCACGCGCTGCTGCTGCCCGCCGGAGAGCTCGTGCGGAAAGCGCGCGCCGGCGTCCGGCAGGCCGACCAGCTCGAGCATCTCGCACACCCGCCGCGTGCGCTCGGCGGGCGATCGGCGACGCAGCCCGAAGCCGACGTTCGCCGCGACGTCGAGGTGCGGAAACAATGCGTAATCCTGGAAGACGACGCCGACGCCGCGCCGCTCGGGCTCGGTACACGCCTGCGGAGACGCTACGCACTGCGCCTCGATGTGCACGCATCCGTCGTCGGGGCGCACGAAGCCCGCGATCGTGCGCAGCGCCGTGGTCTTGCCGCAACCCGACGCGCCGAGCAGGCAGCCGATCTCGCCCGAACGCAGGCGGAAGGTCAGCCGATCGAGCGCAGCGACGCGCGTCGCTGCCGCGCCGAAGGAAACGCACAGATCCTCGACCTGCAGTGCCCACGGTCGGCCGTCGGGCGCATGCAGCGCAGTTTCAGGCGCGCAGTCAGGCACTGTGCGCGGAAGTCGTGCGCCCATTGAAAACGCCTACAATTCGCAATAAGGGATTCTAGCAACCGTGGCGCCGAACAGCACGTTGCCGCGCACCGTCGCGCCGACCGGGTCGTTCACGACGCAATTGCTGGCCGGCGGGTCGGTGCTGGGTTCGCTCGTCGTCGCGCTGCCGATCATTGCGGTCGTCTGGCTCGCTTTCTCGCCCGCGGGCGCCGATACCGCCGCCGCCGACGGCGTACTGGCACACCTGATCGGCACCGTGCTGCCGCGCTACACGATCACCACCGCCAAGCTCGCGGCGATGGTGCTCGCCGTCGTGCTGTGGATCGGCGTGAGCACCGGATGGCTGGTGGCGGCCTACGAGTTTCCCGGCCGGCGCGCGTTGTCGTGGATGCTGGTGTTGCCGTTGTCGACGCCGGCCTTCGTGATGGCCTACGCGTACACCGACTTCCTCGCGAGCTACGGACCGCTGCAACGCGGGCTGCGCTCGTTCACCGGGTTGAGGGTCGGCGAGTACTGGTTCCCCGACATCCATTCGTGGCCGGCGGCAGGGCTGTTCCTGGGGCTGGCGCTGTATCCGTACGTCTATCTGCTCGCGCGCGCCGCGTTCGCGGATCGCAGCGCCTCGCTGGCGGACGCCGCCCGCTCGCTCGGCATGAGCCGCCGATGGGCGTGGTGGCGCATCACCTGGCCGGTGGCGCGTCCTGCGGTCGTCGCCGGCTGCGCGCTCGCGTTGATGGAAACGCTCGCCGACTTCGGCACCGTCGCGTACTTCGCGGTCGATTCGTTCACCGCGGGCATCTATCGCGCGTGGCAGTCGATGGGCGATCGAGTCGGTGCGGCGCGCCTGGCAACGGTGCTGCTCGTGTTCGTCGTTGCGCTGCTGCTCGTCGAGCGCGGACAGCGCGGGCGCATGCAGTTCCACGTGCGCAGCCCGCATCCGACGCCGCGCACGCCGCTGCACGGCGGCGCTGCGCTGCGGGCGACGCTCGTCTGCACGCTTCCGATCGTCTTCGGTTTCGCATTGCCGGCGACACTGCTTCTCGCGAAGTGGATCGACGGCGGTGCGCTGATCGATCCCAGGCTCGCGCAGTGGATCCGCCACACCGCGATCCTGTCTGCCGGCGGCGTGCTCGTCGTGCTTCCCGGAGCCCTCGTCGCGACCTACGCGGCGCGCCTGGCTGCGACGCCGCTGCTGCGCGGCGCGCTCGTGCTCGCGAACACCGGCTACGCATTGCCCGGTGTCGTGCTCGGCGTCGGCCTGCTGATCCTCTCCGGCTGGCTCGACCGCGCGCTTGCGCCGCTCACGCAGGCGATCGGCGTGCCGGCGCTCTTCGCCGGCGGGAGCGCGCTCGCCTGCATCTACGCCTACGCGGTGCGCTTCTTCCCGGTGGCCTACCAGAGCATCGATTCGGGGCTCGCGCGCATCAGTCCGTCGATGGACCAGAGCGCGCGCAGCCTCGGCCGTCGTCCGTTGCAGGTGCTGCGCGAGATCCACTGGCCGCTGATGCGCCGAAGTGTCGGCGCGGCCGCGCTGCTCGTCTTCATCGACTGCCTGAAGGAGTTGCCGGCCACGCTGGTGCTGCGGCCCTTCGATTTCGACACGCTTGCCGTGATGACCTACCAGTTCGCCTCCGACGAGCGCCTCGCCGAAGCGGCATTGCCGGGGCTGATGATCGTCGTCGTCGGCGTCGTTCCGGTCGTGTGGCTGTCGCGTGTCGCGCTGTCGGAAAAACGGTGACAGACTGCCGCCCGGGCGGTGCGGCGCTGCGGTATACTTTGCGGCTTTCGCAGGCGCGTAGCTCAGCTGGTTAGAGCACCACCTTGACATGGTGGGGGTCGGAGGTTCGAGTCCTCTCGCGCCTACCAGCTTTGCGGCCGGTGCCCGAGACGCGCCCCGGTCCGAGCGCTCTCAGCGAGTTTCAACCTGCAGGCCGCTCGAGCACGTCGTGCCATTCGGGATGACGCGCGATCTGCGCCTTGGCGAAGGGGCAGAGCGGCAGGATGCGTCGCTTCTCCCTGCGTGCGTCCTCGACGGCACGACGCACCAGCGCCTGGCCCACATTGCGACCGCGCAGCGCATCCGGCACGCCGGTGTGGTCGATGATGATCGTGTGCCCGCCGGCCAGCGAATAGCTCATCTCCGCCTCGTGGCCTTCCAGGCGAGCGAGGTAACGTCCCTTGCTCGAGCTTTCCTCGCGCGAGACGACGGGTTCCTGCGGCGCTTCCGGGTCGCTCATGCTGATTCTCCTGTGGCTCTCCGTTGTAGCTGCCCGTACGGCGATTTCGCCGCGGAACCCCGTATGGCGACGAGGGCATCGACGCGCGGCTTCCAGCAATACGGCAGCGATTCGATGATCGAGAGCCATTGCTGAACCTCGGCAGGAAGCCCCGCTGGCCGGAGCCACCTCTGTATTCGATCGCTCGATGGAAGGTTCGAGCAGGAAAAGGAGAGATTCCATGATCGATGGCCGAAGATCGCGACAGCCTGAGGTCCCGCACGGCGTGACGGACCATCGCAGTCGCTCCGCGACGATCTACACCTGTCCGATGCACCCCGAGATCCGCCGCAATGCGCCCGGCAACTGTCCGATCTGCGGCATGGCGCTCGAGCCGCTCCTTCCGGGGCTCGACGACGACGAGAACCCGGAGCTCGTCGATTTCAGGCGCCGCTTCTGGTGGACGCTTCCGCTGACCGTGATCGTCACGACGCTGGCGATGTTCGGGCATCGATTCGGGTTGATGTCGCCGGCAACGCAATCGTGGGTCGAGCTCGTGCTGTCGATTCCGATCGTCCTTTGGGCCGGATGGCCGTTCTTCGTCCGCTGCGTGCAGTCGATCCGCAACGCGAGCCCGAACATGTGGACGCTGATCGGCCTCGGCGTGGGCGCCGCATTCCTCTATAGCGTCGCCGCGACGGTCGCGCCGCACTGGTTCCCCGATTCGTTCATCGCGCACGGCCGCGTGGGCGTGTACTTCGAAGCAGCCGCGGTGATCGTGTCGCTCACGCTGCTCGGGCAGATGCTCGAGCTGAAGGCTCGCGGGCAAACCTCGGCGGCGCTGAAGTCGCTGCTCGGCCTGGCGCCGAAGACGGCTCGCCGCCTGAACGACGACGGCACCGAGGGCGACATTCCGCTCGCGCACGTACACATCGGCGATCGGCTGCGTGTGCGCCCCGGCGAGAAAGTACCGGTGGATGGCGTCGTGCTCGACGGCGAAAGCTCGGTCGACGAGTCGATGCTCACCGGCGAGCCGATGCCGGTGGCCAAACGCGCCGGCGACAACGTCGTGGGCGCGACGATCAACACCAGCGGCGCCTTGATCATGCAGGCCGAGCGGGTGGGCTCGGAGACGATGCTGTCGCAGATCGTCGCGATGGTCGCGCAGGCGCAGCGCTCGCGCGCGCCGATGCAACGGCTCGCCGACGTCGTCGCCGGCTGGTTCGTGCTCGCGGTGATCGCGATCGCGATCGTCACCTTCTTCGTCTGGGGTTTCGTCGGGCCGCAGCCGAGCTGGGTGTACGCCACGCTGAACGCGCTGTCGGTGCTGATCATCGCGTGCCCGTGCGCGCTCGGGTTGGCGACGCCGATGTCGATCATGGTCGCCACCGGCAAGGCGGCGACGCAGGGGATCCTCTTTCGCGA
>CAYZYC010000148.1:0-5667 GCA_964481165.1 uncultured Limnobacter sp.
CGGCCGGCGCCAGGCGGCAGAAGGCGCGGGCGGCCGACGATCCCGAATTGCCGGCCCTGCTGCACTACCTGGGCAGCCTGAGGTGACGCAGCTCGGTTGCCGGCAGCGCAGGCCGAGCCCGTGGGTCTCCTTGGGCCCGACATCGACGCATTGCAACGCCATCTGTCGATGCCGTTAGACTTCGGGCAGGGAGGACAAGACCATGTCAAACGAGACGTTCAGCGAAGCGATGCAGCGTGCGCTCGGCACGCAGTTGATGACGATCGCCGGCGCGGTTGCATTGTTGTTGCTCGGCTGGATCGTCGCGCTGATCGCGGCCGCTGCCGTGCGGCGCGGCATGTCGATGGTGCAGGTCAACCGGCGGCTGGCGCCTGCTTTCGGGCAGGCGATCGATGTCGAGACGCTCGTCTCGCGGCTCGTCTTCTGGTTCATCCTGCTGATCGCGCTGGTCGCCGCGTTCAACACGCTGGACCTGCAGATGGCGTCGGCGCCGTTCGCAGCGATGATCGGCGACGTCATCGCATTCCTTCCGCAACTGCTCGCCGCGCTCGTGCTCGCGCTCGTCGGATGGGCACTCGCGCTGCTCGTTCGCAACGGACTCACCCGGTTGCTCGATCGCACGACGATCGACGAGCGGCTCAGTGCCGAAGCGAACATGCGCCCGATCAGCGACAGCATCGGACACGTCGGCTACTGGGTCGTGCTGCTGCTGTTCCTGCCGATGGTGCTCGGCGCGCTCGGCCTGCAGTCGCTGCTGCTGCCGGTGCAGAACCTGCTCGACCGCCTGCTCGCGTTCCTGCCGAACCTGTTCGGCGCGCTGGTGATCGTGATCGTCGGGTACTACGTCGCGAAGATCGCGCGCGGCATCGTCGTCAACCTGCTCGTCGCCACGCGCGTGCAGTCGTTCGCGCGCAGTGTCGGGCTGAGCGAAGCGACCGACCTGCCGAAAGTGATCGGAATGCTCGTGTTCCTGGTGATCTTCGTGCCGGCGCTGATCTCGGCGCTCGATGCGCTGCAGATCCAGTCGGTTTCGGAACCGGCCACGATGATGCTCGGCGAGTTCGTTGCGGCGGTTCCCGAACTGCTGGCTGCCGCGCTGATCCTCGGCATCACCTGGTACGTCGCGCGTTTCGTCTCGGTGCTGGCGGCGAACCTGCTCGAGGGCGCGGGAATCGACCGGCTCTCGGTCCGGGTCGGATTGCAGCCGATGCTCGGGTCGATGCAGCTGTCGCAGCTGATCGGCCGCCTGTTGCTGTTCTTCGCGATGCTGCTGGCCGTCGCCGAGGCCGCGAACCGCCTGCACTTCATCCAGGTCAGCGAACTCGTCGGCGCGTTCATCGTCTTCGGCGGCGACGTGCTGCTCGGCATCGCGATCCTGCTGATCGGCCTGTGGCTCGCGAACCTGCTCGGCGGTGCGGTCGGCCGCAGCCAGTACGAGGGCGCTTCGTGGCTCGGCGGACTCGTTCGCACGCTGATCATCGGGCTCGTGCTCGCGATGGGCCTGCGTGCGATGGGAATCGCCGACTCGATCGTCAATCTCGCGTTCGGGCTGACGCTCGGTGCGGTCGCGGTCGCGTTCGCGCTTTCGTTCGGGCTCGGCGGGCGTGAGGCGGCCGGTCGCCTGATGGAGTACTGGCTCGCGAAGCTGCGGCGCGAATAGAGGCCGCGCCGGTCGTCAGAAACGGATCGGGTTCGGTCCGGTGCGGAACGACGACGTCGACAGAAGCCCGTCGGCGTCGCTACCGGCCCGGGCCGGCTCGTCGGCCGCAGTGCCGGCCTGGGAGGCTGCCGCGGGCGCGGCGTCGGCTGCGCTTGCAGCGCGCATCGGGGCGACCGTGCGTGCCGCGTAGTTTGCGGGCAGCATCGACGACTTCGGATAGCCGGTGGCGTCGAGCGTGCGATTCCAGCCGATTTCCTCGTAGCCGGTCAGCTTCTCGGGGCCGATGCTCGCGCTCGGAAAGAGCGAACTGGCGAAACCCAGCGACTTGAATGCGAGCAGGTCGGCCGCGGTCTCGACGCGTTTCTCGACGTAGGGCACGCCGCGCTGCGCGAAGTGCTGGCGGGCGAGTTCGCACGGATCGCATTCGGCGGTCGTGTACAGGACGACCGGATAGCGGGTGGTCGCCGAGCGCAGCGCCCAGGGCAACGCGGCGTCGCCGGTGGATGCCGCGGCCGCCGTGCCGCTTGCCGATTTGCCGGCGGCGGCGGCGAGCGCGCTGCGCGGTTCGCCTGGTGCCGGCGGACGATCGCTGTAGTTGACGCGCCCCGACGAGTCGACCCACTTGAACTGCGCGTGCGCGTCGGGCGACGCGACACCGGCGGCGGCGACGACGCACAGCGCCATTGCCGTGCAGGTGAATCGTTGGACGACGTGCAAGCTAGCCATGGGGCGGTTCCGCAGCGGATTCCTCGACCATCCCATTATGGCGAAGCAGCGCCTCCATTTCGGGATCACGTCCCCTGAACGCGCGAAACGAGTCGATGGCCGGTCGGCTTCCGCCCACGGCCAGGATTTCGTCGAGGAACCGGCGTCCGGTTTCGGCCACGCGCGCCGCGGCATCGGGTTGCGTCATCGCTTCCTCGAACGCGGCGTACGCGTCGGCAGACAGCACCTCCGCCCACTTGTAGCTGTAGTAGCCGGCCGAGTATCCGCCGGCGAAGATGTGCGAGAAGCTGTTCTGGAACCGGTTCCACGCCGGTGCGGCGATCACGGCGACTTCGCGGCGCACTTCGTCGAGCACGTCCTGCACCGTGCGCGGGCCTTCGGGCACCGGCTCGCTGTGCAGCCGCATGTCGAACAGCGCGAACTCGATCTGCCGCAGCGTGATCATCCCGCTCTGGAAGTTCTTCGCGGCGAGCATCCGGTCGAAGAGCGCGCGCGGCATCGGTTGCCCGGTGTCGACGTGCGCGGTCATCGATTCGACGATGTCCCACTCCCAGCAGAAGTTCTCCATGAACTGGCTGGGAAGCTCGACCGCGTCCCACTCGACTCCGCTGATTCCCGAAACGCCGAGATCGTCGACGCACGTGAGCAGGTGATGCAGTCCGTGGCCGAACTCGTGGAACAGCGTCGTCACGTCGTCGTGCGACAGCAGCGCGGGACGCGTACCCACCGGCGGCTGGAAGTTGCAGGTCAGGTAGGCAACGGGCGTCTGCACGGCCGCGGCGCGGCGCCGGCGCGAGCGTGCGTCGTCCATCCACGCGCCGGGCCGCTTGGACTCGCGCGCGTAGAGGTCCGTGTAGAACTGGCCGATCAGCGCGCCGTCGCGTTCGACGCGGTAGAAGCGCACGTCGGGATGCCAGACCGGCGCGTCGTCGGTAGTGATGCGCACCGAGAACAGGCGCTGCACCAGCGTGAAGAGCCCCTCGAGGACGCGCGGCAGCTGGAAGTACTGCTTGACCTCGTGGTCGGAGAACGCATGCCGCGCCTCCTTGAGTTTCTCGCTCGCGAACGACAGGTCCCAGGCCTGCGGGTCGGGCAACCCGAGGTGTTCGGCCGAAAACCGGCGCAGCTCCTCGAGGTCGCGTTCGGCGAACGGACGTGCGCGCGCAGCCAGGTCGCGCAGGAACTGCAGCACCTGTGCCGGCGATTCGGCCATCTTCGGAACCAGCGACACGTCGGCGAAGGTCTCGTAGCCGAGCAGCTGCGCTTCTTCGGACCGCAGCGCGAGCAACTCGTCGATGATCGGCGTGTTGTCCAGCGAAGCGGCGTCGCCGCCCGCGGGCGCCTGCGCGCCGGCCGAAGCGCGCGTCGTGTAGGCGCGGTACATCTCCTCGCGCAGCGACCGGTCCTGCGCGTACTGCATGACCGGGAAGTACGAAGGAAACTGCAACGTGAACTTCCAGCCCTCGACGCCGTCGCGTCGTGCCGCCTCGCGTGCGGCATCGCGCGCATCCCCGGGCAGTCCGGCGAGCCCGGCCTCTTCGGTGACGAGCTTCGCATACGCATTGGTGGCGTCGAGCACGTTCTCGGAGAACCGTTGGGCGAGCGCGGCCTGGCGCTGCTGCAGCTGCGCGAAGCGCTCGCGGGCCGGCGAGACGAGTTCGGCGCCGCCGAGGCGGAAGTCGCGCAGAGCGTTCTCGACGATGCGGCGGCGCGCCGGCGAAAGCGTGGCGAACTCCGCGGACGCCGCGAACGACTTGTACTTCGCGAACAGCGCACCGTTCTGCCCGAGTTCGGTCCAGAACTCGGTGATCGCCGGCAGGCGCGCGTTGTATGCCTCGCGAAGCGCCGGGGTGTCGGCTACCGAGTTCAAGTGCCCGACCACGCCCCAGGCGCGCGCCAGGCGTTCGGTCGCATCCTCGAGCGGCTCGACGAAGGCATCCCAGGTCGTCGGCGTTGCCGAATCGACCACCGCGGCGAGCGTCGAGCGTGCCTCGGCAAGGAGGCGGTCGATCGCCGGAGCGACGTGCCCCGGAGAGAAATCGGCGAAGCGCGGCAGGCCCGAGAAGTCGAGCAGCGGGTTGTCGTTCACGGAAGGCATCGTCGTATTCGTCCTCGGGCAAGACCTCCGGCGGGCCGGATCACGTGCGTTGCGTTGCGGTGCCGGCGCCAGGCGCGGCGCGCTCGGCCGCCTCGATCGTGTTCACGAGCAGCATCGCGCGCGTCATCGGACCGACTCCGCCGGGCACCGGCGTGATCCAGCCGGCGACCTCGCGCGCGCTGTCGAAGTCGACGTCGCCGCACAGCTTTCCCGCCTCGTCGCGGTTCATTCCGACGTCGATCACGATCGCGCCCGGCTTGATCATGTCGCCGCCGATCATCTTCGCGCGCCCGACCGCAGCCACGAGCACGTCGGCGCGGCGCGTGTGCGCGGCGAGATCGCGCGTCCTGCTGTGGCAGATGGTGACGGTCGCGTCGGCTTGCAAGAGCAGCATCGCCTGCGGCTTGCCGACGATGTTGCTGCGTCCGACGACCACCGCCTCGGCGCCGCGCAACTGCGCACCGGCGTGCTCGAGCATCTTCATGACGCCGTACGGAGTGCACGGCCGGAAACCCGGCTGGCCGGTCATCAGCGCGCCGGCGCTCGCCACGTGGAAGCCGTCGACGTCCTTCGCCGGCGAGATCGTCTCGAGCACCGTGAAAGGATCGATCTGCGGGGGCAGCGGCAACTGCACGAGGATTCCGTGGATCGACGGGTCGGCGTTCAGTTCGCGGATGCGCGCGAGCAGCGATTCCTGCGATGTCTGCGCGGGCAGGCGGTCGAGCGTCGAAGCGATTCCGGCCTCCTCGCAATCCTTGACCTTGTTGCGCACGTAGATCTGCGATCCGGGGTCCTCTCCGACCAGGATCACCGCAAGACCGGGCGGACGGCCGCGCGCGGCCAGGGCGGCGGCACGGCGCGCCATCTCGGCGCGGATGGATTTCGCGAGGGCGGCGCCATCGAGGATTCTTGCGGTCATCGGGCAGCGATCCGTGGTGGGTATGCGAAGGGTCGAATGCGCGCGGGAATCCGCGCAGGAACGCGCAGGGATGCGCGCGCACCGAGGCCTGCGCGCAGCGTTCCCGGTCGGGCGTCGCGCGGAGCGCTGCGCAGAGCCGATCGAGTCTAGCATGCAGCCCGCAGCGACTTGCACGCGGCGTCTGGCGTGGCATATACTCGCTGGCTCTTCGGGGGTATAGCTCAGCTGGGAGAGCGCTTGCATGGCATGCAAGAGGTCAGCGGT
>CAYZYC010000149.1:0-3030 GCA_964481165.1 uncultured Limnobacter sp.
TCGACCATGCCCGGGATCGAGTGCCCGAACACGCGGCGGCCGACGATGTCGGCCACCGTGAGCAGCGCGCACATCAGCAGGATCACGACGCCGAGCCCGGAGAGCCGCCGGCACCAGCGCTGCAGCGCCGACGGCGTTTCGGGCGTCCCGGCGGTCGCCACTCGCTCAGGCCTTCTCGACCTTGGCCACTTCGCGCTGCATCGCGATGTAGATGTCGCGCGCGTCGGCGATGCCCTGCTTCTCGAAGTCGATCATCGCCTTGTTGAACAGCGGCACCAGCCGGTCGTTCCACTCGGCGCGCTGCGCGGCGCTCAGTTCGACGATCGTGTTGCCGCGATCCACGGCGGTCTTCTTGCCCGCGGCGTCCCAGGCGTCCCACCAGCCCTGCACCTTCGCGAGCAGCGCCTCGCCGGAGATCGCGTCGATCACGCCGCGGACGTCGGCGGGCAGCGACCGGTACTTCCGTTCGTTGATCGCGAACCAGAACGCGGCCGTGTACAGGCGCGCGTCGCAGTGCATGTTCGTGACCTCGCTGAGCTTGAACGCGCGCACCGGGTCCCACGGGAACGCGGCGCCGTCGATGACGCCGCGCTGCAGGCTTTCGTAGACCTGCGCCGGCGGCATTCCGACCGGCTGCGCTCCGAAGAACTCGAGCAGCATCGACACCGTCGGCGACGGAGTGCGAATGCGCAGCCCCTGCAGGTCGTCGGGCTTCTCGACACGTTTGTCGCGCGTGTGGAACAGCCCCCCGTTGTGCGTCATCAGCAGCAGCGGTTTCAGGCCGCGGTAATCGGCGGCGAGCATCTTCGGATAGACGTTCCACAGCGCGCGCGAGCCGCCTTCGGCGGTCTTCACGAGCAGCGGCATCTCGATGATCGTGCTGCGCGTCATGCGTCCGCGCGGCAGGCCGGTGAGGCCGAGCGCCATGTCGACGATGCCGTTGCGGACCTGGTCGAGCTGGTTCTGCGCCTGCCCCAGCGACGAGGTCCCGGGCGAGATCTGCACCGACACCGCGCCCTGCGTCTTCGCCTCGAGTTCGCGCGACCACGGCTCGAGGAAATCGGTGTGCAGTCCGTGCGTCGGCGGCAGGTAGTGGCTGAGCTTCAGCTGCACTTTCGGCTGCGCGCTGACGATGGCCGGAAACGCACCGAGCGCAGCCGCTCCGGCCGCACCGCCGATGATCCGACGTCGATTGCCTTGCATGTTCGAGCCTCCCTCGCTGTCGTGTTCGTGGAACCGCTGTCTTCCGGGGCGCAGGGTAGATCGTCGGCGCCCCCATGGTCCAGTAGGGGTATTCGCTGCCGCGGTTTTCAGAAGTGTCCGTAGACCTTGTCGACCGAGTGCCGCATGTGCAGCGTCAGCGCGAGCGCGGACTGGTCGTTGCTGCTCAGGACGCGTGCGGCCAGCGGGAGGTAGGTGCTTTCCTCGAAACGCGCGTGCGCCACGTAGGTGTCGCACAGGCGCAGCAGCGCAGCCGCGTCGAGGTCGGCCGGCTTGCCCTGCGAGATCCGCTTCAGCGCCGGCTCGAGCGCGCGCCATTCCGCTTCGATGCGGCGATGCTCGCGCGTGAGGTGATTCGCCAGCGACGCGACGAGCGACGACTCGTCGCCCGGCGCTGCGCTGCGAGCGACCGCTGGAAACAGCGTCTCCTCCTCCTCGGCGTGGTGCTCGATGACGGCATCCTCGAAGAACGCGAGCAGTTCGGCTGTTGCCTCGCGCAATGCCTTCGGCTCGGCGTGCGGATCGGCGAGCCGTGCAGGCAACGCGCGCAGCGCGTCGAGCCGGGCGAGGATCCCGGCGTGTGACTGCGAGAAGTCGTGCAGCGGATCGTGCGCTTCGGCCGATCCGCTTCCTGCCGGGTTGTTCATCTTTCGGCCTGCACCCTGGACGCGGCCGATTGTAGCCCGACGGTCGCGACCGGCGCATCCCGGCCCGAACGGCTGCGGGCGTACATCGACCGGAGTCAGCGACGACGCAGATGCGGCGTGCCGTTCGATGTCGCGTTCGCTTCGACCGCCTCGCGCAGCAACCCCGTGAGGACGCCGACGCCCGGCGCGATCGCAACGCCCTTGCGCGAGATCCGGTAGAACTCCAGGTCGGCGTCGGGGGTGCGCAGGACGTCGAAGCGCAGTGCCAGCCGCGCGCATGCCGGCGCGGTGAACGTGGGGACGATCGCCGACCCGACCCCCGCGGCGCTCATCGCCAGCACGGTTTCGAGCGTATTGAAGCGCGCGACGATCTCCGGTTCGCAGCCGCGCCGAACGAGCAGCGCCTCGATGCGCTGCTGCAGCAGGTTGTCGGCTGCCAGCGCAACCAGCGGTTCGCCGCGCAGCCGTTGCCACGGCGAGCGTCCGGCAGGCGCCGCGCGCGGCCCGCCGGCGGGCCGCCCGGCCGACACCAGCGCCAATCCGAAACGGAACAGTGCGACGCGCTCGATGCCCGCCGCCGGACGCAGGAACGCGCCGAGCGCGCAGTCGACGTCTTCGCGCTCGACCATCTGCAGCATTTCCTGCGGACCGGCATCGACGATCCCGATCGACAGTTCGGGGCGCGACGCGCGCAGCCGTCCCAGCACCGCGGGCAGCAGGTGCGCGGCGATCAGCGAGGTGACCGCAACGCGCGCGTGCGACGCGGCGCCGGAAAGCGCGAGCCGCTCGCGCGCCCGGTCGATCTCGTCGAGCACCCGGATCGCGCTCGGCAGGAAGACACGCCCTGCGCCGGTCGGACGCACCGAACGCGTCGTTCGCTCGAACAGCCGCTCGCCGAGCTGCGACTCCAGTTCCCGGATCATCGCGCTCAACCCCGCCTGCGTGACGTGGATGCGCTCGGCAGCGCGCGTGAAACTTCCCAGCGTCGCGACTTCGACGAAGGCCCGCAGCTGGCGCATCGAGAGATTCACAATGTCTACTTGTTGATTGATTGCATTCCGGATCTTCCGTGATGGATGGCCGTGTTGTCCAATCGGGCGTGCCGGCCGATGATGCGAAGGTCGGCGGCTCGAGCCGCGGCCCGGACCGATCCCGCATCGAC
>CAYZYC010000149.1:3130-5574 GCA_964481165.1 uncultured Limnobacter sp.
CCCAGCGCGACGCACGGCGAGTTCCGGCGAATCGACGACGGCCTGCTGACCAACGACTTCGCCGCAACCGAGACGCCGCCGAGCCAGTTCCGATGGGATCCGTTGCCGCTTCCGGCAGCGGGCGAATCGCTCGACTTCGTGCAGGGACTCGTCACGATGGCCGGGCACGGCGATCCGGCCGCGATGAGCGGATGCGCGATCCACATGTACCGCGCGAACGCGTCGATGCAGCGGTTCTTCTACGATGCCGACGGCGAGTTGCTGATCGTGCCGCAACTGGGTCGCCTGCGGATCGCCACCGAACTCGGCGTACTCGAGGTCGAGCCGCAGGAAATCGCGGTCGTTCCGCGCGGCATGCGTTTTCGCGTCGAGCTGCCCGAGCTGAAAGCCGCCGGCGGCTCGCTCGATGCGGCGCGCGGCTATGTCTGCGAGAATTTCGGCGCCCCGTTCCGCCTGCCCGACCTCGGCGTGATCGGCGCCAACGGACTGGCCAATCCGCGCGACTTCATGGCGCCGGTGGCCGCCTACGAGGACGTCGACGGCGACTTCGAGATCGTCGCGAAGTTCCTCGGCCACCTGTGGTCGGCGCCGATCGATCACTCGCCGCTCGACGTCGTCGCGTGGCACGGCAGCAGCGTGCCGTACAAGTACGACCTGCGCCGCTTCAACACGATCGGCTCGATCAGCTTCGACCATCCCGACCCGTCGATCTTCCTCGTGCTGCAGTCGCCCTCCGACACCGCAGGCGTCGACATGATCGACTTCGTCATCTTCCCGCCGCGCATCCTGGCGATGGAGGACACGTTCCGCCCCGCCTGGTACCACCGCAACGTCGCCAGCGAATTCATGGGGCTGGTGCACGGCGCATACGACGCCAAGCAGGGCGGCTTCGTCCCCGGCGGCGCGAGCCTGCACAACTGCATGACGGCGCACGGCCCCGACGCGAGATCCTTCGAGATCGCCAGCACGGCCGACACGAGCAAGCCGACGTACATCCGCGACACGATGGCGTTCATGTTCGAGACGCGCCTGCCGATCCGCCCGACACGCCACGCGCTCGAGGCGAAGCACCTGCAGCGCGGATACTTCGATTGCTGGAGCGACCTGAAGAAGCACTTCACCGGCAAGCCATGATCGACGAGACGCACGACGCCGGGACTCGCAGCTGGGTCGACTCGGCCAACGCGGCAGGCTGCGACTTCCCGATCCAGAACCTGCCGTTCGCAGTGTTCCGCCGCGCCGGTACCGGCGAGCCGTGGCGCGGCGGCGTCGCGATCGGCGACCAGGTGCTCGACCTGGCCGCACTGCGCGGCACCGGAGCGCTCGACGGGATGGCGGCCGACGCGGCGACGCTGGCCGGCGCCGCCACGCTGAACCCGCTGATGGCGATCGGCGCGCGACACGTGTCGGCACTGCGGCTGGCCTTGTCCCGCCTGCTGCGGGTGGGCGCCGAAAGCACCGACGCCACCGCGCGCTGCCTCGTGCCGCAGTCCGAAGCCGAGTACCGGGTGCCGGCACGGATCGGCGACTACACCGACTTCTACAGCTCGATCCACCACGCGACCAACGTCGGGCGCCTGTTCCGCCCGGACAATCCGCTGATGCCGAACTACCGGTGGGTGCCGATCGGATACCACGGCCGTTCGTCGTCGATCGCGGTCAGCGGGCAACGCTTCGCGCGACCGCTGGGGCAGTTCCTGCCGCCGGGCGAGACGAGCCCGCAGGTCGGGCCATGCCGCCGGCTCGACTACGAACTCGAGCTCGGCGTCTGGATCGGCCCGGGCAATTCCCCAGGACAACCGATACCGATCGCCGATGCCGAGCAGCACGTGTTCGGACTGTGCCTGCTCAACGACTGGTCGGCGCGCGACATCCAGGCGTGGGAATACCAGCCGCTCGGACCGTTCCTTTCGAAGAACTTCGCGACGACCGTATCGCCGTGGATCGTCACGGTCCAGGCGCTGGCGCCGTACCGGCTGCCCGCGCATCGTCCCGACGGCGATCCGCAGCCGCTGCCCTATCTCGACAGCGCGCAGAACCGCGAGCACGGCGGAATCGACGTCCGCGTCGAAGCGTGGATCGAGACCGACACGATGCGCGTTGCCGGGGCCGGTGCGCACCGGTTGTCGCAGACGAGCTTCGCCGGTTCGTACTGGACCGTCGCGCAGATGGTCGCGCACCACACCGTCGGCGGGTGCAACCTGAACCCGGGCGACCTCTTCGGCACCGGCACGCAGTCGGGTCCGGGCGAAGGCGAAGGCGGCGCACTGATCGAGCTGTCGGCAGGCGGGAAGCGCCCCGTGCCGCTCGGCAACGGCGAAACGCGCACCTTCCTCGAAGACGGCGACACGGTGATCCTGCGCGGCTGGTGCGAGAAGCCCGGCTTCGCGCGCATCGGCTTCGGCGAATGCCGCGGCACCGTCCTGGCGAACCCCGCCGCCTGA
>CAYZYC010000150.1:0-5496 GCA_964481165.1 uncultured Limnobacter sp.
TACCAGAGGTAGCCATCGGGATCCGCTGCGGCGAGGTCGCCGGTGCGGCACCAGTCGCCGCTGTACTTCGAACGCGTGGCTTCGTCGTTGTTCCAGTAGCCGAGGAAGAAGACCGGATCGGGATGGCCGTGCCGGTCGCGCCGGTGCACGGCGATCTCGCCGAGACGTCCCGGGGGCAGCTCGCGCCCGTCGTCGTCGAGAATCGCGACGCGGTGTCCCGGATACGCGCGGCCGATCGATCCGGGACGCGCCGGCCAGCGCAGCGCGGAATTGCCGACGACGTAGTTCACTTCGGTCTGTCCGAAGATCTCGTTGACGGTCACGTCGAGGCTGTCGCGGCACCAGTCGAACAGCGTGTCGCCTACGGCCTCGCCGCCGCTCATGATTGCGCGCAACGCGAGGCGATACCGCTTCCTCGGTTCGGCCTCGTGCTTCATCATCATCTTCAACGCCGTCGGAAACAGGAACGCATTGGTCACCGAGTGCCGCTCGAGCATCTCGAACGCGCGCTCGGCCGAGAAGCGCGCCGGGCTCGCGACGATCGGCCTTCCGAAATACAGCGTCGGCAGCAACGCGTCCATCAGGCCGCCGGTCCACGCCCAGTCGGCCGGCGACCAGAACACGTCGCGCGCATGCGGGAACCAGTTCTGCGACGCGACGAACCCGGTGAGATTGCCGATCAGCGTGCGCTGCGGAATCAGCGCGCCTTTGGGTGGGCCGGTCGTGCCGCTCGTGTAGATGAGCACCGCCGGATCTTCGGCCAGCGTGTCGACCGGCTCGAAGCGATCGGAGGCGCGGGCGACCAGATCCCCGTAGTCGTGCTCGCCTTCGCGCAGCGCGGGGCGCGCGTCGTCGCCGGACAGGACGATCACGTGCCGAAGCGCGTCGGTGCGCGCCTCGCGCAACGCGTCCAGGCGCTGCGCGTCGACGATCGCGATCGCCGTTTCGCTGTCTTCGAGCCGATACTGCATCGCGTCGGGACCGAACAGCATCGACAGCGGCATCGCGACCGCGCCGAGCCGATGGATCGCCACGTGCGCGGTCATCGTTTCCGCGCGCTGCGGAAGCACGATCGCGACGCGTTCGCCGCGGCGCGCACCCAGCGCCTGCAGCGCGTTGGCGAGCCGGTTGCCGTCCCGATGCAGCCGGCGATACGCGACCCGTTCGACGCGCCCGTCGCCGTGGTCGACGATGATCGCGGTCCGGCGCGGATCGCCCGCCCACCGGGCGCAACACGCGTCGGCGATGTTGAAACGTTCGGGCACGTGCCACCGGAACTGCGTATACAGCGCTTCGTAGTCGTCGTGTGCGGCGAACTTCATGTGCGTCTCCGTCGCTCGGCGCCCGGGGCATGCTGCAGGCTGCTCCGGTTTCTATAATCGAGGCCCCGCAGGAGTCCCATTGTGCCCGCTTCCGATATTTCCGGCGCGTACCATCCACGGCGCGAGAGCCGGTCGCTGTTCGTTCCGGTGCGCCGGTTGCGTTACCACGTCCGATGCTGGGAACCGCAGGCCGCTGCGTCCGCCGGTTCGGGGGCGGCGCAGCGGACCGTCTTCCTCCTGCACGGGTGGATGGACGTGTCCGCGTCGTTCCAGTTCGTCGTCGATCGCCTGCCCGCACACTGGCGCGTTCTCGCGCCCGACTGGCGCGGTTTCGGCGCAAGCGACCGCAGCCCCGGCGACACCTACTGGTTCCCCGACTACCTGGGCGACCTGGACGTGCTGCTCGACACGCTGATGCCGGACGAAGCCGTGGACGTGGCCGCGCACAGCATGGGCGGCAACGTGGCGATGCTCTACGGCGGGGTGCGCCCGCAGCGGATGCGCAGGATCGTCAATCTCGAGGGGCTCGGCCTGCCGCCGACACAGCCCGACCAGGCGCCGGCGCGATACGCGAAGTGGCTCGATGCGCTGAAGGACGGCGGTCACCTGCGCGACTACGCTTCGCGCGAAGCCGTCGCGCAGCGCCTGGTGGAGAACAACCCGCGACTTCGGCCCGACTACGCGGCGTTCCTCGCGCAGCACTGGGCACGCCAGGCACCCGGTGGACGGTTCGAGCTGCTCGGCGATCCCGCACACCGGCTGCCGTCGCCGATCCTGTATCGGATCGAGGAAGTCGTTGCCTGCTGGCGCGAGATCCGCGCCGACGTGCTGTGGGTCACCGCATCCGAAGCCGATCCGCGCAGCGCGTTCGCGGCATCGCCCGAGCACGACGCGCGCGTGTCCGCGATCCGATCGGTGAGCAGGGTCACGGTTGCCGGTGCAGGACACATGCTCCACCATGATCGACCGGACGAAGTCGCCCGGTTGATCGAGGAGTTCTTCGCTTGAAACGCCCCGTAGCGCAAGAGGCGATCGCCTTGCGTTCCCCTGCCGGTGCGATCGATGCGGACCTGCACTGCCACTCGCGGATCTCCGACGGAATGCTCGAGCCCGCCGCGATCGTGCAGCGCGCGCACGAGCACGGCGTGGAACTGCTCGCGCTGACCGACCACGACCACCTCGGCGGCCTCGCGCAGGCGCGCGAGGAGGCCGCGCGCCGCGGCATCGAGTTCGTTGCCGGAGTCGAGATCTCCGTCACCTGGGGCGCCGAGACGATCCACGTGCTCGGCCTGCGCATCGATCCCGCGTCGACGCCGCTCGCCGCAGGACTGGCTCGCACGCGCGACGGTCGCGATGCGCGTGCCCGCGAGATCGGCGAGCAGCTTGCGCGCGTCGGGATCGACGGCGCATACGCCGGTGCGCAGCGCCACGTGACCAACGCGGCGATGGTCGGGCGCGCGCATTTCGCGCGTTTCCTCGTCGAAGCCGGCGTCTGCGACGACGTGCGCGAGGTCTTCCGCAACTATCTCGTCGAGGGCAAACCCGGGTGGGTTCCGCACCGATGGGCCTCGCTCGAGGACGCGGTCGGCTGGATCCTCGGTGCCGGCGGCGTTGCGGTGCTCGCGCATCCCGCGCGGTACCGGATCAGCGAAACCGCGTTGTGGGCGCTGATCTCGGCGTTTCGCGACCTCGGTGGAAGCGGGATCGAAGTCGTCTGCGGCGGGCATTCGCCGGACGAGCAGCGTCGCTTTGCCGATTGCGCGCTCGAGTTCGGAATGCGTGCCTCGCGCGGCTCGGACTTCCACGGCCCCGGCGAGAGCCACGTCGACTTCGGGCAGTTGCCGCGGCTTCCCGAGTCGCTCGTTCCGGTGTGGATCGACTGGCCCGAGTCGCAGCGCGCGCTGGACCGCAGCCAGGGCGAAGCCGTCCGAGACCGATGACGCAACGGCTCGACATTCATCCGACCCATCCGCAGAAGCGACTGCTCGGCCGCGCGGCCGAAGTGCTCGATTCGGGCGGCCTCGTGGCGATGCCGACCGACGCGTGCTACGTCCTGGCGTTCCGGCTGGGCGATCGCGAAGCGGTCGAGCGAATGCGCGCGATCCGCGGACTCGACGAGCGCCACCTGCTCACGCTGATGTGCCGCGACCTGTCCGAGTTGTCCACGTATGCGCGCGTCGACAATGCGCAGTTCCGCTTCCTGAAGGAGTGGACTCCCGGCCCCTACACGTTCGTGCTCGACGCTACGCGCGAAGTGCCCAGGCGACTGTGGCATCCGTCGCGCAAGACGATCGGGTTGCGTGTTCCCGATGCACCGATCGCGCAAGGAGTTCTCGAAGCACACGGCAAGCCGGTGTTGTGCTCGAGCCTGATCCTTCCCGACGAGGAGGATCCGCTGCACGAGGCCGACGAAGTGCTGGCGCGACTCCACCGCCGCATCGACCTGGTGATCGATGGCGGCGGGCAGGGATTCGTCCCGACGACCGTCGTCGACCTCACCGGAGAAGAGCCGCTGGTCGTCCGGGTCGGCTGCGGCAGCATCGACGGCCGGATCGCGCGGATGGGCGCGACATCGGAATTGCGCGTGCGTTTCTGACGCTCCGGCGTGGACGCAGCTTCCAGGTTGCGCGTGCGCTTGCAACGGTTGCGCGTGCGCTTCCGACGGTTGCGATCGCGCCGGGAATACGGAAAGCGCGCTGCTACAATCGGCGCCCATGGAACTGAGCCTGCCGCAGCTGGTGGCGGTCTACGCGATCCCGGTGATCCTCGCGATCACGTTGCACGAGGCGGCTCACGCGTTCGTCGCTGCGCGCCTGGGCGACCGCACCGCGCAGCAGCAGGGCCGCATGACGATGAATCCGCTGGCCCACATCGATCCCGTCGGAACGCTGCTCGTCCCCGCGCTGATCCTGCTCGCCAGCAAGGCGCTGGGCGGGGGGCTGCTGTTCGGCTGGGCGCGTCCGGTGCCGATCGTGCCGTCGAATCTTCGCTCGCCGCGCCGCGACATGGGCATCGTCGCGGCGGCCGGGCCGGGCGCGAACATCGTCATGGCGCTGCTCTGGGGTTTCGCGCTGAAGCTGCTCGTGCTGTCGGACCTCGAGAACGAGTTCGTCGTGCGCATGGCGTACGCCGGCGTCATCGTGAACCTGGTGCTCGCGGTGCTGAACCTGCTGCCGATCCCGCCGCTGGACGGCGGGCGCATCGTTGCAAGCCTGCTGCCGGTGCGGCTGTCGAATGCGTACTCGCGCATCGAGCCGTGGGGCCTGTTCGTGCTGCTGGCGCTTCTCGTCAGCGGCGTACTGGGAGGCGTGATCGCGCCGGTGGTTTTCTCCGCCCGGGACCTGGTCATGTCGCTGTTCTCGCTCACCTGATCGCTCCAGCATGTTCACCGAACGAGTCCTCTCGGGAATGCGCCCCACGGGCGCATTGCACCTGGGTCATTACCACGGCGCATTGCGCAACTGGGTGCGCCTGCAGTCCGAATATCCGTGCCTGTTCTTCGTCGCCGATTGGCACGCGCTGACCACGCACTACGATTCCCCGCAGGTCATCGGCGAGAACGTCTGGGACATGGTCGTCGACTGGCTGGCCGCCGGAATCGATCCGGAGCAGTCGACGCTGTTCATCCAGTCGCGTGTCCCGGAGCACGCCGAACTGCATCTGCTGCTTTCGATGTCCACCCCCCTTGGCTGGCTCGAACGCGTTCCGACGTACAAGGACCAGCAGGAGAAGCTGTCGGACCGGGACCTGTCGACCTACGGCTTTCTCGGCTATCCGCTGCTGCAGGCCGCCGACATCCTGATGTACCGCGCCGCCTGGGTGCCTGTCGGAGAGGACCAGGTTCCGCACGTCGAGTTCACGCGCGAGATCGCCCGGCGCTTCAACCACCTGTTCGGCCGCGAGGCGGGCTTCGAAGAGAAAGCGCGCGAGGCCGCGGGCAGGCTGGGCGCCAGGCAGGCGCGCCTGTACCTCGAGCAGCGGACGCGGTACCAGGAGCAGGGCGACGGAAGCGCGCTCGCACGCGGGCGCGAACTGATCGAAGCCGCGCACGACCTCGACGCGGGAGACCGCGAACGCCTGTACGGGTACCTCGAAGGCAGCCGCAGGATCATCCTCGCGGAGCCGCAGGCGCTGCTCACCGAAGCGTCGCGGATGCCGGGCATCGACGGACAGA
>CAYZYC010000151.1:0-5478 GCA_964481165.1 uncultured Limnobacter sp.
ATCCAGTCGCTGCGCGCCGAGTTGGGCTCCGGGATCCAGTCGTCGCGTGTCGAATCCCGGTCCGAGATCCAGTTGTTGCGCGCCGAGATACATCAGATCGAGCCGAGGCTCACCATCCGACTCGGTGGAATCGTCGTTGTCGCGCTCGGTGCATTCACCGCGCTCTCGAAGCTGATCAGCTGACGTTCGCACCGCAATCGACCGGAGAACGGGACCCGCACGAGCGAGCCCCTCCGGTACTTCAGCGCTGCGCGACCGGCGGTTCGCCAACGTAGATCTCCACGCGCCGGTTGGCCGCACGCCCCGCCGTCGTGTTGTTGTCGGCGATTGGCTCGTGCGAGCCGCGACCGTCGATCGCGATGCGCGCCGGATCGACCCCCCGCGCTGCCAGGTACTGGCGCGTGCTCGCTGCGCGATTGATCGAAAGCGGATCGTTGATCGCGTCGGTCCCCGTGCTGTCGGTGTGCCCGATGATCCGCACCGTGGTTCCGGGGTTCGCGTTCAGCGTCTGCGCGAAGCGATCGAGCACCGGTGCGAGATTCGGCTTGATGTCGGCGCGGCCGGTGTCGAACGACACGTCGCTGGGGACGTTCAGCTTCAGCTGGTTGTCGGCCGTCTGCGTCACGTCGACCCCGGTGCCCTGCGTGGCCTGCTCCATCGCCCGCTTCTGGTCCTCCATGCGCTTGGACCACACGTAGGTACCGATGCCGCCGGCCGCCGCACCGAGAACCGCGCCGGTGCGCGTTGCGCCGCCGCTGCCGCCGAAGATGCTGCCGAGTGCCGCGCCGGCCGCCGCACCTACGCCGGTGCCGACCGCCGTGCGCTGCTGCGTTTCGGTCATGTTCGCGCAGCCGCTGATCGCAATCGCGAGCGCCGCGCCCATCACTGCTGCTTTCTTCATCATCAGACACCTCGAGGAAATGAGGGAACCGCGTGTCTATGCTAACCGACAACGTCGCGCCCTCTCCGGCCGCCCGTCGGGGCCGCTACAATGGCGGCCGGAGGTACCCATGAAAGTGATTCACGTCGACGGCCTGCCCGAAGCATCGGCCGCCACCGGCGGCTTCGAGCCGTATCTCGCGCCGACCGGGTTCCTCGACTACGAAACGCCGGCGGTGCAACGATTCGTCGGCGAAGCGATCGGCGATGCACAGGAACCCCGCGAGCGTGCGGTGCGCCTTTTCTACGCGGTGCGCGACCGCATCCGCTACGACCCGTACCGGATCAGCTACGAGCCGCCCGCGTACCGCGCAAGCCGCATCGTCGAGGACGGATACGGCTGGTGCGTGCCGAAGGCCGGGCTGCTCGCCGCGTGTGCACGCGCCGCGGGGATCCCCGCGGCGATCGGCCTGGCCGACGTCGTCAACCACCTGAACACCGAGAAGCTGCGCGCGCGCATGGGCGGCGTCGACCTCTTCTACGACCACGGCTACGCGGCGCTCTACCTCGACGGCACCTGGGTCAAGGCGGTGCCTGCATTCAACATCGAGCTGTGCAACCGCTTCGGCGTGCGCCCCACCGATTTCGACGGACGCAGCGACGCGCTGTACCAGGAACACGATGCGCAGGGACGCCTGCACATGCAGTACGTGGCCGACCACGGCACGTGGTCGGACCTTCCGCTGCAGCGGGTGCGCGACGACTTCACGAAGTACTACCCGGGAACCGAGTTCGCCGCGGGCGCCGACGCGCCGGAGACGCGCTTCGAAGACGAAACGCCGATCGGGTAGGCACGGCATCGCCGCTACGCCGGCGGTGACCGAGCGAGCGGGGGAGATCGCTTGAGTTTCGTCCTGTCGCTGGAAGCCGCGTGGAAGCAGGCCGATTCGATGCTGTGCGTCGGACTCGACCCCGATCCCGCGCGTTTTCCCGCCCGTCTCGCCGGGCGCGCGGACGCGGTCTTCGACTTCTGCCGCGAGATCGTCGATGCGACGGCGCAGTACGCCTGCGCGTTCAAGCCGCAGATCGCGTACTTCGCGGCGGCGCGCGCCGAAGAGCAACTCGAGAAGCTGATCGAGCACATCCATCGCGCGCATCCGGGAAAGCCGGTGATCCTCGACGCCAAGCGCGGCGACATCGGCGCGACGGCCGAGCAGTACGCGCGCGAAGCATTCGAGCGCTATCGAGCCGACGCGGTCACGGTGAACCCGTACATGGGCTTCGATTCGATCGAGCCGTGGCTGCGATGGAACGATCGCGGCGTGCTGCTGCTGTGCCGCACGTCGAACCCCGGCGGCAGCGACCTGCAGTCGCTCGACGTCGGCGGCGAGCGACTCTTCGAACGGGTCGCGCGCCTTGCCGCCGGCACCTGGAATTCCGGTGGGCAGATCGGTCTCGTCGTGGGTGCGACCTTTCCGGCCGAACTTGCGCGCGTTCGCGACCTCGCCGGGCCGATGCCGCTGCTGGTTCCGGGCGTCGGTGCACAGGGCGCCGACATCGACGAGACGGTGCGCGCCGGCGGACCGCGGATGCTCGTCAACTCGTCGCGGGCGATCCTGTACGCGAAAACCGGCGACGACTACGCCGCGGCTGCGGCCGATGCAGCGCGCGCGACGCGCGACGCGTTGCGTGCCGCGCTCGCACGAAGATGACGAACCGGCGCCGGCTTCCGTCCGCGAGCCGGGGCACCGCAACGGCTCCCCGCGATGCGCATCCTGCTCGCTGAAGACGACCAGGTCCTGGCAGACGGCCTGTCGCGTTCGCTGCGCGGCACCGGGTACGCAGTCGATCACGCAGCGACCGGAACCGCGGCCGACACCGCACTGTCGACGCAGGCCTACGACCTGATGATCCTCGACCTCGGCCTTCCCGGCATCGGCGGGCTCGACCTGCTTCGCAAACTGCGCGCGCGAGAGATTGCCGTCCCCGTGTTGATCCTGACGGCGGCCGACTCGGTCGAGCAGCGCGTGCAGGCGCTCGACCTGGGCGCCGACGACTTCATGGCCAAGCCCTTCGCGCTCTCCGAACTCGAAGCGCGCGTGCGCGCGCTCGTTCGCCGCAGCATGGGCTCGGGAAGCTCGCAGCTTCGCTGCGGTGCGCTGCGTTTCGATCAGGTCAGCCGCACTGCCTTCATCGACGAACATCCGCTCGAACTTTCGGCGCGCGAGATCGGCCTGCTCGAAGTGCTGCTGCAGCGCATCGGCCGACTGGTCAACAAGGAGCAGATCGTCGATCACCTGTGCGAATGGGGCGACGAGATCACGCTGAACGCGGTCGAGGTCTACATGCATCGACTCCGGCGCAAGCTCGAAGGCGCGTCGATCCGGATCGTCACCGTCCGCGGCCTCGGTTACTGCCTGGAGCGTCCGAACACGGCAGACCCGATGCAATGAACGATCCGCATCGCGTGCCGTCGGCATTCGACGACCTCCTCGCCACGCGGGAGACACCCGATCGCGCGCTCGTGCGCGCCACGCGCCATCGCTCGCGCCCCGGCCGGCGCAAGATCGCTGCGCTCACCGAGCAGCGTTCGCTGTTCGGCGAGATCCTCGACTGGATGTTCGCGCCGCTGCTGCTGATGTGGCCGCTGTCGGTCGCACTCACGTTCCTGGCGGCGCGCGCGATTGCCGACGTGCCGTTCGACCGCTCGCTCATCGACCGCACGCTGCTGGTGGCGCAGCACGTGCGCAGCGCCCCCGCGGTGCCGCCCGCCGAGTCGCTCGAACGCCTGGCCGGCGACCTGCTGCACCAGGATGCGCAGGACGAAGGCGTCGTCTACCAGGTGCGCGACGAATACGGCGCGCTGCTCGCGGGCGAGAAGGACATTCCCGAACCGCGGCTGTACGACTTCACCGAGCCGGGCACCGTGCGCGTGCGCAACGCGCTGCTGCACAACGTGGAGATGCGCGTGGCATACGTCTACACGGCCGAGCCCGACGGCCGGGTGCTGGTGCAGGTCGGCGAGACGCTCGATCGCCGCAGCGCGCTGGCCAACGACATCATCAAGAGCGTGATCTTTCCGCAGTTCGTGATCCTGCCGATGGCGATCGCGCTCGTCTGGTTCGGGCTGTCGCGCGGCCTTGCGCCGCTGACGTCGCTGCAGCTGCGCATCCGCGAGCGCCGGCCGGACGACCTGTCCCCGATCGATCCACGCGAGGCACCCGAGGAGGTTGCCCCGCTCGTTGACGCGTTCAACGACCTGCTCGCACGCCAGTCGCAGAATCTCGTTGCCCAGAAACGCTTCATCGCCGACGCCGCGCACCAGATGAAGACGCCGCTGGCCGGGCTGCGCATGCAGGCCGAACTCGCGCTGCGCGACTCGGACCCGGTGCAGTTGCGCAGCACGCTCGCGCAGCTCGCGCGCAGCTCGCAGCGCAGTGCCCACCTGATCAACCAGCTGCTCGCGCTCGCGCGCACCGAGAACCTGCGCAACACGGCCGTGCTGCAGCCGCTGGACCTTCGCCCGCTCGCGCACAAGGTCGCCTCCGACTGGGCCGATGCGGCATTGAGCCGGCGCATCGACTTCGGCGTCGAGGACGACGCGCTGCCGGCGACGATCGCCGGCAACGAACTGCTGCTGCGCGAAATGATCGGCAACCTGGTCGACAACGCGCTTCGATATACGCCCGAGGGCGGCGTCGTCACGCTGCGCACGCGCAGCACCGACCACGAGACACTGCTCGAAGTCGAGGACAACGGCAGCGGCATCCCCGAGCACGAACGCGAGATGGTGTTCGAACGGTTCTACCGGGTGCCCGGCGTGCAGGTCGACGGCAGCGGGCTGGGATTGCCGATCGTGCGCGAGATCGCCTCGCAGCACGGCGCGACCGTGACGATCGAGGACGCGCATCCGGCATTGGATGCGGCCGCCGCGCGCGGCACCCGGGTCACCGTCCGGTTCCCGAAGCGGCACGTGCTTTGACACGCATCCGCCCGCTTCGTAGAATTGCCGGTTCCCTGGCGCATTAGCTCAGTCGGTTAGAGCGACGGAATCATAATCCGCAGGTCCGGGGTTCGAGTCCCTGATGCGCCACCAGTTGCCGAAAGGGGCCTCGTGAGTCTACGACTTGCGAGGCCTTTTTCTCTTGCCCGGGTGCCACTTGGGGGTGCCACTTTGCCTCGGCGACCGACTGGGCTGTACCGCGAACCGTCCGCGATGTACTTCGTCTGCGTGCTCCGGCCCACGAGCCCAACTGACCTGCCCGCTACTGGGCGAAGCACCCTGCCCGCTCTCCGGCAAGAGGCTCGTCGTCAACTGCTGTAATTTTACGGAGATTTGTACGTTGCCAAAGCGTCCAACGCCTCGACGCGATTGGGCGAAGCCAGCAAAGGATTGACCTCCAGGGTGTCGAGCGTCGGCCCCAATCCCAGTGCAGCCGCGCCGATGTCCGCCACGACCCGTGCCACCGCGGGAATATCAACTGGCGGGGCGCCACGGAAGCCCCCGAGCAATTGCGCGCCGCGCAGCTCTCCAAGCATCTCGATGACATCCTCCGGCGTAACAGGAAGAACCCGTAAACTCACGTCCTTGAGCGCTTC
>CAYZYC010000152.1:0-5457 GCA_964481165.1 uncultured Limnobacter sp.
CGATGCAGCTGGGCATCGACCCGGTGCACCTGGGGATCATCATGGTCGTGAACCTCGAGATCGGGCTGGTGACGCCGCCCGTCGGGTTGAACCTCTTCGTCACTGCCGGCATCACGAAATTGCCGGTGGGCGAGGTGATCCGCGCCTCGCTGCCGTGGCTGATGGTGCTGCTCGCTTTCCTTGCAGTGATCACCTACGTGCCGTGGATCTCGCTGGCGCTGCCGACGCTGCTCAAGTGAAGCGAAGGCGGGTCGCCCCTGCCGCGAGCAGATCGACGCGTCTCTGCTAGGATCGCCCGCCAGGGTGCGTCGCCTCCTGCTGCGGCGGCGCAGGACATTGCGATGGTCGGGCCGCCACGCGGAGGCGACGCATCGTGCACGATCACCCGACCCCGCGGCACATCCCCGTTGCGCAGCATCTGGCCGAGCGCGCATTCCTGGCACTCGAGCGATTTCTGCACGTCGAAGCGGTAAGCGGCATCGTGCTGCTGCTGGCGGCAGCGGCGGCGCTGCTCTGGGCCAATTCGCCGATCGCCGACAGCTATCACGCGCTGTGGCACGCCCCTGTCACACTTGGCGTCGGCCCTTACGCCGTCAGCCGATCGCTCCACTTCTGGATCAACGACGGCCTGATGACGGTGTTCTTTCTCGTCATCGGCATGGAAATCCGCCGCGAGATGCACGAAGGTGCGCTCGCGAACCCGAGTCTCGCTGCGTTGCCCCTGGCCGCTGCAACGGGCGGTGTCGTCGTGCCGGCCTTGATCTATCTGGCGTTGAACGCCGAGGCTCCGCAACGCGACGGGTGGGCCGTACCCACCGCCACGGACATCGCCTTCGCCGTCGGCGTGCTCGCGCTGCTGGGCCGTTCGATTCCACCGAATGTTCGCGTGCTCCTGCTCGCACTCGCGGTCATCGACGATCTGGCGGCCGTCCTGATCATCGCCGCTTTCTATTCCGGCGGGCTCGAATACCCGGGCTTCGCCGTGGCGGCGGCAGGCATCCTGCTGACGATCGGCCAGCAGCGAATCGGCATCGGATCGGCATGGATGTACGTCGTTCCGGGCGCGATCGTCTGGCTGGGCCTGCTTCAGACCGGCGCGCATCCGGCGCTCGCCGGCGTGGTGCTCGGCCTGATCACACCGGTCCGATCCAAGCCGCTACGCGCGAGCGCACTGGAAACCGCCGGACGCGCGGTCGGCGAGCTCTCGGCCTTGTCGGATTCCGCCGAGGTCCAGCCCGGCAGCCTGATGCAGTGGCTGCGCGAGCTGCGCACCGCGCAACGCGAGCTCCTGCCGCCGGTGGTTCGTGTACAGATGGCGCTGCACCCGTGGGTAGCGTTCGGCGTGATGCCCCTGTTCGCGCTGGCCAATGCGGGCGTCACGGTCGACGGAATCGATGTATCGGAAGGGGCCTCGCGCACGATCCTGCTCGGAGTGATTGCCGCGCTCGTGCTCGGAAAGCCGCTGGGTATCGTCGGTGCCGCCTGGCTGGCCGTGCGCGTCGGGTGGTCGCGACTGCCCGCCGACGTCACCTGGTCGGGCATCGGCCTGGTCGGGCTTCTTGCCGGCATCGGATTCACGATGTCGATCTTCATTGCCAATCTGGCGTTCACGCAGCCGCAGTGGCTCGGAGCCGCCAAGCTCGGGGTGCTGATCGCATCGCTGGTGTCCGCAGTACTCGGCCTGTGCTGGGGAGCGCTGCGTTTCGGAGGTCTTCGCTCGTCGAACGCGATGCCCGGGCGGGATTGAACGAGGCGCCTCACCCGCTCCGGTTACCGCTCCCGCCCCCCGCCTCGCGCAGGATCGCCTCGGCTCGCAGCATCACCGGCTTGTCGACCATCTTCCCGTCGACGGCGACCGCGGCGCCGCCGGCGGCGGCGGCGGCATCGAGTACGCGGCGCGCCCAGGCGCGCTCTTCGTCGCTCGGCGCGAACGACGAATTGACCTGCGCGACCTGCCGCGGGTGGATGCACAGCTTCGCGCCGAAGCCGAGCCTGCGTGCGCGCTGCACGTCGGTCGCCAGGCGCGCGGCATCGTCGATCGCGGTGCATACGCCGTCGATCGGGGCTGCGAGTCCGGCGAGACGCGACTCGAGCACGATCCGCGACCGGAAATACAGCAGCTCGTCCTCGTGGGCGTCGCGCATGCCGAGGTCGACCTGGAAATCGATGTTGCCGAACGCGAGCCGCTCGACCCCCGCGGCGGAGCACAGCGTCGGCAACGCGGCGAAGCCGCTGGCCGACTCGATCATCGGCACGACGGCACGCGCGCCGGCGTCGACCACCGCGGCGAGCGTTCCCGCGCGTTCGGCTTTCGGAATCATCAGCGCGTGCAGGCCGCCCTTCGCGGCGAGCGCGAGGTCGTCGGCGAACCACGACGTGTCGGCGCCGTTGATGCGCACGACGAGCGCCGGGACACGCGAGAGTTGCGGGTCCGGGGAGACCTGCGCATCCGCGTTCCGGGCGTTTGCCGCCGTCGACCGGAGCGACTCCAGCGGCTTCGTGTCGAGCCACGCGCCGACCGTCGCGCGCGCGGCCTCCTTGTCGGGCGGAGCGACGGCGTCCTCGAGGTCGACGATCACGGCGTCGGCGCCGGCGCGCAGCGCCTTGTCGAAACGCTCGGGGCGATTCCCCGGAACGAACAACCACGAACGCAGGATCGGCGGCACGGCAATGAGCTCCTCGTCAAGACAGTGAGCCCCCGCTCACCGCAGTAAACCCTCGCCACGGCAGTCACCCCATCGCCACGACCGTCAACCGCGCGGAGCGGCGAAGAGCGTCGCGACGACCGGAGTCTCGCCGAGCGCGCGCACGCGCCGGATCACGTCGCGCATCTCGTCGGCATCCGCGCCGTTGCGGTACTGCGCGAGCCGCACCGCCTTTTCCTCGAGCTCGGCCTCGTCGAGCGTGTTGCCCGGATCGCCCTTCGGCTCGTCGACGCGCGCATCGTATTCGCGGCCATCCTTCGTTCGCACGCGCACCTTGCCGATCCAGCGCTCGGGATACGCGGCATCGACTTCGGGATCGAGCGTCATCCGAACCCGCTCGCGCAGCGCGACGACTTCCGGCGCGCGCCACTGCTCGTCGAACTCGGCCAGCCCGGCGCGCCCGTGGGTCGCGATCAGTCCGAGCACCGTGCCCATCGAGAACTTCGCCTGGTGCACGGTCTGCGGATCGACGACCGGTCCGAGCACGTCGATCGCACCCTGGTGCACCCGTGCCGTCACCTCGTCGACGTCGTCGGCGCGCAATGCATTCGCGCGAAGCGCTTCGAGCAGCGCGTCGGCCGCCGGATGCGTGTGCCGGCACGACGCGTGGTACTTGAACGACGTCTCGGCGAGCGCCCATCGGCTGCCGAGGCGATCGACGAGGCGCGAGACATCGGCATCGGTCGACATTCCGGCGGCCATTCCGCGCTCGCCCTCGAAGATGCGTTTCGCGCCGGTGAACCCGTCGGCAGCCAGGTACGCGGCGGAAAGCCCTGCGGCGGCCGCGTGCGCCGTATGCAGCTGTTTCGAATCCGCCGCGTCGCGCAGGAACTCCCACAACCCGGCCGCCTGCGTGCCCGCCGAACCGAACGCGTGCTGCATCGTCTGCGCGGACATGCGCAACAGGCTGCCGACGGCCGCCGCCGCCGCGATCGTTCCGGCCGTGCCCGTCGTGTGGAACACGCGATAGTGCGAGCGGCCGAGGAACTCGCCGACGCGAATGCCGACCTCGTAGCCGGCGACCACCGCGCACAGCAGTTCACGGCCCGAACGCCCGAGCGCCTGCGCGACCGCAAGCGCCGGCGGAAACACGACGGCCGCGGGATGAAACACCGATCCGTTGTGCACGTCGTCCTGCTCGGCGAAGTGCGATGCCGCGGCGTTGATCGCCGCCGCGACCAGCGGACTGCTTCCGCGCCGGTGGATCAGGATCTCGGACGGCCCGTCGGCGGGCCCCATCGATTCCATGTACCGCGCGATCGTCTCGACGGGACGCGCGCCCTTGCCGGCGAGCGCCGATCCGATCCAGTCGACGAAAAGATCCTCGGCGCGCCGAACGACCGGTGCCGGGATCGCGTCGAAGCGCAGCCCCGCGGCGAATTCGGCGAGTGTGCGCGTACTCACAGCGCGCCATCCGTGCGCAGTCGCTCGATCTCGTCCGGGCGGTATCCCAGCGACGCGAGGATCGATTCGGTATGCGCGCCGAGCATCGGCACGGGATCCATCCGGGGATCGTCGCCGCGCTGCATGCCGGGCGGCAGCAGCGCAGGCACCGGACCGGCCGGCGTCTGCACCTCGACCCAGCGATCGCGCGCGCGCAACTGCTCGTGCGCCCAGACGTCGGCCATCGAATTGACGCTCGCGTTCGCGATTCCGGCGGCGTCGAGCCGCTCGACGACCTGCTCGGCCGTGAGCGTCGCGAACGTCTGGACGATCAACGCGCGCAACACGTCGCGCGACGCGGTGCGGCGCGCGTTCGAGCTGAAACGCTCGTCGGCGACGAGTTCCGGGCGCTGCAGCACGTTCGAGCAGAACACCTGCCATTCGCGCTCGTTCTGCAGCCCGAGCATCACCGTGCGGCCGTCGCCGGTCGGAAACGGCCCGTACGGATAGATCGTCGCGTGCGCCGCCCCGGCGCGCGGCGGCGGGTCGGCGCCGTCGAAGGCGTAGTACAGCGGATAACTCATCCACTCGACCATGCTCTCGAGCATCGAAACGTCGATGCGTTTTCCCTGCCCGGTGCGCCCGCGTTCGATCAGCGCCGAGAGTATGTTCGTGTACGCGTACATCCCGGCCGCGATGTCCGCGATCGAACATCCGGCCTTGGCGGGTTCGTCGGGCGACCCGGTGATCGAGACGAAACCCGACTCGCTCTGGATCAGCAGGTCGTACGCCTTCTTGTCGCGGTACGGGCCGTCGGCGCCATAACCCGAGATGTCGCAGACGATCAGGCCCGGATGCCGGGGGTGCAACGCATCGAACGACAGACCCAGGCGCGCCGCCGCGCCGGGGGCGAGGTTCTGCACGAGCACGTCGGCGCGCTCGAGCAGCCGCTCGAGCACGGCGCCGGCCTGCGCGTGCTTGAGGTCGAGCGTCAGGCTCTCCTTCGAACGGTTGGTCCAGACGAAATGCGACGCGAGTCCGCGCACGCGCTGGTCGTAGGCCCGCGCGAAGTCGCCGACCCCGGGCCGCTCGATCTTGATCACGCGCGCGCCGAGGTCGGCGAGCTGGCGCGTGCAGAACGGGGCGGCGATCGCGTGCTCGAGGGTGACTACGGTGATGCCGTCGAGGGCGCGGGTCATGCTGGTGCTCCTCGCGTGGGCAAAGGCGCGGGCGGTCGCTCGAACGATGGCGCGGGCAAAGGCGCGCGACGTGTGCGGCGGGTGCGCTCGGTGCTTGCCCCCGCTGCGCGGGGGTGCCCTGCGATGCTTGCGATGCCGGCCCCGCGGCGAAACTCACTGCGCGCGCTGCG
>CAYZYC010000153.1:0-5430 GCA_964481165.1 uncultured Limnobacter sp.
CGGAGAAGTCGCAGGCCATGCCGATTTCCTGGCCGCCGCCGATGCGCATGCCGTTCACGCGGCAGATCACCGGCTTGTCGCAGGCGAGGATCGCCGAGACCATGTCGTTGAACAGCCGCATGTACTGGCGGTATTCCTGCGGGTGACCCGCGTAGTACTCGGCGTATTCCTTCGTGTTGCCGCCGGTGCAGAAGGCCTTGTCGCCCGCGCCCGTGAAGACCACGCAGTTCACGTCCCTGGCGTTCGATGCCGCGCGGAACGCGAGGATCGTGCCCTTGACCATGTCGGTCGTATACGAGTTGTACTGCTCGGGGTTCTCCAGCGTGATCCACGCGTTGAACAGCCCCGGGACGACCGCTCCGTCGGGCGTCTTCGCCGGGCGCTTCTCGTAGCGCACGCGCGGCTTGGTAATGTCGTCGACCAGATCGTGGTTCTTGAAGTCGCGCATCGTCGGCTCTGAAGGGGCGTTCATTGCTCAGCTACTCCTTGCTCAGGCTGGTACGAGAACCGCGCGCTTGCGGATCTCGCGATGATGGACCGCGCCGAAGACGCGGTTGATGTCGTCGAGCGGATGCGTCTCGACGAAAGGTTTGATCGCCACTTTCCCGTCGAGGACGAGGTCGAGCGCACCGGGGTACAACTCCGGGGGGCAGCCCCAGTTGCCGATCGCGCGCGCGTCGAAAGCCATCAGGTTGGACAGCCGTACCTCGACCTTGTCCATCGTGAAGCCGACGACCGAAAGCGTGGCGCCGTGCACCAGCAGGCCGAAGGCCGTCAGCTGGCCGGGAGCGGTTCCCGAGCACTCGAAGATGAACCACTCGGTGGTACGCAGGCCGTTCTTCTTCGCGAACTCGACGATCGCCGACTTGATCGCCTTCTGATCCATCTGGCGGCTGTTCAGCGTCAGCGCAGCGCCATGCCCGGCGATCGCTTCGAGCTTCGCGTCGTCGACGTCGATCGCGACGACCTTCGCCCCGAAGGCGGCGGCGATCTGCGCGCAGTATCCGCCGACGCCGCCGGCACCGACGACGACCGCGACGCTCCCCGGTTGCACGCCTGCGCGGCGCACCGCCTGGTACGGGGTCGTCAGCGCGTCGGCGACGATCGATACCTCGGCCAGCGTCAGGCCCGCCTTCGCGAGACGCGCTTCGTCGACGACGCACAATCCGCGCGCAGGCACGACGATGTGCGACGCGAAACCTCCCTGGATGTCGTTGCCCGGCATCTTCTGCTTGCGGCAGATCGTACCGAGGCCGCGCGCACAAAGATCGCATTCCCCGCACGGCAATACGGCCGGAATGATCACGGACTTGCCGATCCAGTCGTTCGCGCCGTCGCCTGCGGCGACGACGCGCCCGCTGATCTCGTGGCCGAGCGCGAGCGGCAGCGGCTGGTTGGTGCGTACGCCGTCGTAGAAATACCCCAGGTCGGTGTGGCACACGCCGCAGCCCGCGATCGCGACGACGACTTCGCCGGCGGCCGGAGCTGCGACGAAGTTCTCGCGCTGCATCGGCGTATCGACTGCGGTCATCATCCAGCGGTGCGCTTCGATACTCATCGGGCTTTCCTTTCGGTTCACGTGCCGGGCGCCGGTTCGCGCGCCGCATTCTGCAGGCAGGGGACGAGCCGGCGTTCCGGGGGTTTGACGGGCTGCTCGGCCCTTGTGTATGCTGTTATTCCGGTATTGCGGTACCGAAATACGGATATCTGCAGAGAATATTGGAACAAACCCCTTTGGCGGGCCTTGATTTGAATCAACGAGCCTCCGCCACGCGGGTCGAAACCTCCGTCCGGTCACCGCAAATGGAGGTACCTTTGCGGGTGTTCACGATCAGGTCAACGCAACAGGCGCTACTCGCATGAACCCTTCTTCGCACGGCAACGGCCGAAGCATCTCGATCGCGATGGCCGGCAGCGGCGGCAGCGGCGTGATGACCGCCGGAACGCTGCTGCTCGACGCTGCGGCCAAAGCCGGACTCTACGGCCTCATGGTGCGCACCAGCGGACCGCAGATCCGCGGCGGCGAAGCGGCCGCGCTGATCCGGCTCGCAGCCACCCCGACCGAATCGCTCGACGACAGCTTCGATCTGCTGCTGGCGATCGACTGGCAGAACATCCATCGATTCGCCGACGAGATTCCGCTTCGTTCCACCGGCGTTCTGGTCGGCGATGCCGACGAAGGCGAAGCGCCCGAGGTCTTTCGCCAGACCGGCGCGCGCAACGCTTCCGTCGCGTTCAAGAAGACCGCCAAGGCGATCCCCGGCAGCTGGACGAACATGGTTGCGCTCGGGGTCGCCGGCGCGATGGCGGGGCTTCCCGTCGAGGCGCTCGATTCGGCGCTGCGCGCGTCTTGGAAGCGCGGCGAGGCCGCGTTGAAGGCGAACCTCGATGCGTTGCACGCAGGCTTCGACAAGGGGGTCGAGATCGGCGCGCTGCCGCGCATCGAAGCCCGAGCCGCCGGCAACGGCACGCGGTGGATGATCAGCGGCAACGAGGGAGCCGGCTTCGGCGCGTTGCGCGGCGGCGTCCGCTTCGTCGCCGCCTACCCGATCACGCCTGCCACCGAACTGCTCGAATGGATGGCGCCCGCGCTCACCAAGGTGGGCGGAACGCTGCTGCAGGCCGAGGACGAACTCGCGTCGATCAACATGATCGTCGGTGCTTCCTACGGCGGCGTGCCGTCCCTCACCGCCACCGCCGGACCGGGGCTGTCGCTGATGACCGAGGCGATCGGACTGGCCGTCACGGCCGAAGTACCGATCGTCGTCGTCGACGTGATGCGCGGCGGGCCATCCACCGGCATTCCCGCCAAGAGCGAGCAGAGCGACCTGTCCTACGCGGTCAACGGACTGCACGGCGACGCACCCCGCCTCGTGCTGGCACCGACGTCGATCGCCGATTGCATCGCCACCACCCAATGGGCGGTGCATCTCGCCGAAGCGCTGCAGGCGCCGGCGATCGTGCTGTCCGATCAGTTCATGGGGCAGTCGCGCGCGATCATCGACAAGCCCGCCGATTCCGGCCTCGTCGCGAATCGACTCACCGTCGAGGCGAACGATCCCGACTACAAGCGGTATCGCAATACCGAGTCCGGCGTCTCGCCGATGTCGATCCCCGGAACGCCCGGAGTCGTCTACACGGCCGACGGACTCGAACACACCGAAGCGGGAATCCCGAGCAGCCAGGCGGGCGACCACCAGCTGCAACTCGACAAACGCGAACGCAAGCTGCTGCGCCACGACTACGGCAGCGCGTGGGCCGACATCGAAGGCGAAGGCGACGCAGCGGTGATCACTTTCGGCTCGGTCACGGGAGTGGTTCGCGAAGCGCTCGCGCGGCTGGCCGAACAGGGCACGAAAGTCCGCCTGATCGCGCTGCGCCTGCTCGCTCCGGCGCTGCCCGAACGGCTCGAGAAGGCCCTCGAGGGCGTCTCGCGCGTACTGATCGTCGAACAGAACCACTCGGCGCAGCTGTACCGGTATCTGCGCTCGATGTACGACCTGCCGGGCAAACCTGCCAGTCTCCATCGCCCCGGGCCGCTGCCGCTGCGCCCGGCCGAGCTGGCGGAAGCCATTGTCGAATGGAGACGGGGATGAACGAAGTCGTCGGCACCACCGATCGCAAGCCGCTGACCGCGGCCAGCTACAAGTCGTCGTACAAGCCGGTATGGTGTCCGGGCTGCGGTGACTACTCGGTCCTGGGTTCGGTCACGAAGGCACTCGCGATGGTCGGCGCGCCGCCCGAGGAAGTGGCGGTCGTGTCCGGAATCGGCTGTTCGTCGCGGATTCCCGCCTACACGGCGTGTTACGGCTTCCACGGAGTGCACGGTCGCGCGCTCGCCGCCGCCACCGGACTGAAGGTCGCCCGCCCCGAACTCACCGTGCTCGCGGCCGGAGGCGACGGAGACGGCTACTCGATCGGCGGCAACCACTTTCTCCACGCGTGCCGTCGCAACGTCGACCTGACCTACATCGTCATGGACAACCACGTCTACGGGATGACGAAGGGACAGCCGTCGCCGACCACCGAGCCGGACTGGGATTCCAAGCTGGCGCCCGGAGGCACCGGAATTCGCGTGTTCCACCCGCTGGTGATCGCGCTCGCGTCGGGCGCGAATTTCGTGGCGCGGGCGTTCGCCGGAGACCCGAACGGAACGGCCGACATCCTGGCGCAGGCGATCCGCCATCCCGGGTTCTCGTTCGTCGAGATCATGAGCCCCTGCGTGACGTTCCGTCCGGAGCAGCGCGAATGGAAGGAGCAGGCCCGGCCCGCATCCGTCGGGCCGACCGACGACGCGGCACGTGCGGCGCGCCGGATCATGACCGACGACGGCTTCAACATCGGCGTGCTGTATGCCGGCAATCGCACGCCCTACCCGCTCGGACCCCGCACGGCGAAAGCCACTCCCACCGATCTCGAAGCGGAGTTCGCACTATGAGCAGCGACAAGGCAGCAGGCGCCGGCACGCTCGACGACTTCATGCAGCAGGCGCTGCAGATGGAAATCGAGGCGTCTCAGCGGTACGCGGAATTCGCCGACGCGATGGAGACGCACAACAACCGCGAGGTGGCGGCGCTGTTTCGGAAGATGGCCGACATCGAGGGGAAACACGCCACGCAGATCATGGCCGAGATGGGCTGGACCGAAGCGCCGCCGGCGAGTTCGGGCCGGCCTTCGTGGGAAGGTTTCGAGGCCCCCGAGACCGTGCCGATCGACGAAGTGCACTACCTGATGCAGCCGTATCACGCACTGACGCTCGCACTCGAGAGCGAGGAGCGTGCCGTTCGCTTCTTCGCGCAGATCGCCGAGGCGGCGACCGTCGACTCGATTCGGCAGGCGGCACTCGAGCTGCGCGACGAAGAGGTCGAGCACGTCGAACTGATCCGCGCGTGGATGAAGAAAACGCCGAAACCCGACCGGAACTGGGCAGACGACCCGGACCCGCCGCGCTACACCGACTAGGCGCGTGATCCGACTTCACCCGCCTTCGCACTACCCGAAATCAGGAGAACGCACGGATGAGAACGCTGTTACCCGAAGGGTGGGCCGCGCCGATCGGCTACGCCAACGGCATCGAAGCCGACGGCCGCATCGTGTTCGTCGCGGGCCAGGTGGGCTGGGACGAACAGCAGAAGTTCCACTCCGAGGAGATCGCGCCGCAGTTCGACCAGGCACTGCGCAACATCGTCGCGGTGCTCGCGGAAGCGGGGGCGAAGCCCGAGCACATCTGCCGCATGACCGCCTACTGCTGCGACAAGCCGGCATACATGGCAGCGCGTCGCGAACTCGGGGCGATCTGGCGCAAGCACATGGGCACGCACTATCCGGCCATGAGCATGATCTTCGTATCCGATCTGCTCGACAATCCCGGAAAGATCGAGCTCGAAGCGACGGCGGTCGTTCCGCGCTGACGCGGCGGCGCATGGGCGC
>CAYZYC010000154.1:0-5391 GCA_964481165.1 uncultured Limnobacter sp.
CGCCCATGAAGGTGACGTTGCCGCGCGTGACCTCGCCGTCTTCGGTGCGCAGCAGCCCCGAGATCGCCTTCAGCGTGGTCGACTTGCCCGCGCCGTTGGGTCCGAGCAGCGCGACGATCTCGCCCTCGGGCACCGAGAGGCTGACGCCCCGCAGCACGAGGATCACCTCGTCGTAGACGACCTCGATGTTGTTGACCGTCAGGATCGGCGGCTTCGTCGCTGCGTTCGTTCCGGTCTTCGCCGGCTCCGCGAGGACGGATTCGGCTTGCGCCATGCGTGCTGCTCCGCTGCTTTCCGGGGCCCCCCTCTTCAGGAGTCGAAGAGGGGGGCGTGCAGGCTGCTTACCAGCCGAGCCACTCAGGCTTGCGCGGGATGTCCGCCTCGCCGGCCTTCGAGATCGACTGCTGGCCGCCCTTGGAGTTGGCGCGATAGATGAACACCTTGGTCGTGCCACGGTGGTCTTCGGCCGTCCACGTCGACGGGATGCACACGCCCTGCAGCTCGGCCGGGACGTGGTCCTTGAACTTCTCCATCGCGGCCTTGATGTTCGGGCCGGTCACGCCGCCGCTCATCTTGGTCGCCGCGACCATCGCGTCACGCATGTAGAACGCCGAGCAGACGCCGCGCATGTAGTGCACCGGACGATACTCGTTGCCGCTCGGGTCGGAGAGCTTGGAGATCTCGCGCACCGTCTTCATGCCCGGCGCGTCGGACTTCCAGTCGGCGCCGCCGACCACGAACATCACGCCGTCGGCCGCATCGCCCGCGCCGCGCAGCGCGTTCTCGTCCATGCCCCAGACGTTGGCCAGGAACTGCGTCTTGACGCCCACCGTCTCGCACGACTTCAGCAGCGAGATCGTCGAGCCGCCGGTGTTGGCGGCGAAGGCGTACTGGGCGCCGGATTCCTTCAGGCTCAGGCACTGGGCCTTGAAGTCGCCGGGTTTCAGCGAATACTGGATCGGCGGCATGATCTCGAAGCCGAGCTCGGTCGCGTAGGCAGCGCAGCCCTCTTTCGGCGCGTTCGGGTACGGGTGGTTGTCACCCAGGTGGACGAACTTGGGCTTGCTGATGTTCTTCGCCTTCGCGTCCGCGGCCGCCCATTGCACCAGCGCGCGGCAGCCGTCGGAGTACGACGGGCCATAGAAGAAGTTGTACGGCGCGGGCTTGGTGCCCTTCGGCCCCTTGCCCTGCGGATCGGTCAGGTGGCCGGAGTACGACGCCGAGAAGTTCGGGATCTTGTCGGCCGCCTGGAAGCCGACCAGCGCCTCGGTGTCGGCCGTGCCCCAGCCCTGGATCGTGACCGCCTTGTCGGTGCCCACCCACTTCTTGTAGGTGGCGATCGCGCGCGGCGCGTTGTAGCTGTAGTCGACCGTTTCGAACTTCAACTGCTGGCCTGCCACGCCGCCGTTCTTGTTGATCCACGACATCGCGTCGGCTACGCCCTGGCCGTACGGCTTGCCGACGTCGGACGTCGGCCCGGTGAAGTCGACCAGGTGGCCGACGAAGATCGGGTCGGCCGCAGAGGCGGGGCCGGCACCGAGCACGAGCGCCGCGGCTGCGGCTGCGAATACGCTGGTCTTCATCTTTCGTTTCCTCCTTTGGACTGCTTAGTACGAGAACGGGTAGAGCTTCCAGTAGGCCTTGATCATCTTCCAGCGATGCGCGAGCCCGTCGGGCTCGAAGACCAGGAACAGGACGATGACGAGGCCGATCGCTCCTTCCTTGACGAACGCGAGGCCTTCGACCATCGCGGGGAAGACACCGCCGAGGCTCTGCGACACCATCGAGATGCCCTCGGGAAGAAGGACCATGAACGCGGTGCCGAGCAGCGTGCCCATGACGCTGCCGAGCCCGCCGATGATGATCATCCCCAGGAACTGGATCGACAGCAGGATCGTGAACGCTTCGGAGGACACGAAGCCGAGGTAGTGGCCGAACAGCGCCCCGCCGATCCCCGCGTAGAACGCCGAGATGCCGAACGACAGCACCCGGTACTTCGTGAGGTTGATCCCCATCACCTCGGCCGACAGGTAGTGGTCGCGCACCGCGATGAACGCGCGCCCGTCGCGCGTGCGCATCAGGTTCGTGCCGAGCAGGTACATCACGACGACGTAGAACAGCACGACGTAGAAGTAGTTGTGGTCGCCGCTGATCTCGTAGCCGAAGATGCTGAACGGCTGCGCGAGCGTGCCCGAGGAGCCGCCGGTGAACCAGTTCGCGCGCGCGAAGAAGTCCTCGAGGATGAACTGCGCGGCGAACGTGGCGATCGCCAGGTACAGGCCCTTGATGCGCGCGGCCGGAATTCCGAACAGCAGTCCGACGAAGGTGGTCAGCAGCCCGGCGAGCGGAATCGCCCAGAACACCGGCACGCCCCAGACGTTGTTCAGGTATGCCGACGCGAAGGCGCCGAAGCCGAAGAACGCGGCGTGACCGAGCGAGATCTGCCCGGTGAAGCCGACCAGGATGTTGATTCCGAGCGCGGCGATCCCGTAGTAGCCGATCTGGATCAGCAGGTTCATCTGGTACGGGCTGAGCAGCGAGAAGCCGCCGATCTGCAGCGGCAACAGGAGCAGCACGACCACGCCGAAGATGGCGAACCCGCGGGTCACCGGAGTCGGGAAGATCGTCGTGTCCCGGCGGTAGGTCGTCTTGTACTGGCCGCACGGGATCTGCGCCGCGGGAGTCGTTGCCACCGGTCAGACCCTCTCGATCTGCTTCGTGCCGAACAGCCCGTACGGCTTGATCATCAGGATGATGATCAGCGCGTAGAACGGCGCGATCGTGTACAGGTTGCCCCAGTTCAGGTACTGGCTGTCGACGAACTCGGCAACGTTCTCGAGCACGCCGATGATCAGCCCGCCGAGGATCGCGCCGATGATCGAGTCGAGCCCGCCGAGGATCACCACCGGGAACACCTTGATCCCGAAGAACGACAGCGCCGACGAGACGCCGTTGACCATTCCGACGACGACACCGGCCAGCGCCGAGACCATCGCCGAGATCGCCCAGGCCATCGCGAATACCGATTTCACCGAGATGCCCAGGCTCTGCGCAACCTGCTGGTTGAAGGCGGTGGCGCGCATCGCCAGCCCCAGCCGCGAGAACTTGAAGAACCAGGCGAAGCCCACCATGATGATCAGCGAGATCACCATCGACATGATGTAGGGCGTCTGCACGTTCATCCCGAAGACGTTCACCGCCTGCGTGCCGAACACCTGCGGATAGGGCTGCGCGAAGACGCCGAAGATCCACTTCATCATCGCCTGGAAGAAGATCGCCAGCCCGATCGTGACCATGATCACCGAGATGATCGGTTCGCCGATCATCGGTCGCAGCACGATCACCTGCAGCAATATGCCGAACACCATCATGAACGCGAGCGTGATCGGAAAGCCGATCCAGAACGGCAGCTGCCAGTAGGTGAGCAGCCACCAGCACACCCATGCGCCGATCAGCAGGAACTCGCCCTGCGCGAAGTTCACGATCTGCGTCGACTTGTAGATCAGCACGAAGCACATCGCGACGACGCCGTACAGCGTCCCGATGATCACGCCGTTGACGATCAGCTGGATGAGCAGGTCGGTGTTCATGGTTGCCTCTGCTACGCGACGCGCTTGGCGGCCACGGGCTCTGCGCGCGCCGGGCCGGCGGCACCGGTGTCGAGCAGCTTCTCGACCACCAGGTCGGTGACGATGCGCGAAGTCGTGCCGTCCTGGAAGCGGATCACGGTGTCGACGTGCACCTTCGGCGTGTCGCCGTAGATCGCGTCGATGATGTCGGCATACTTGTCGGCAATGACGTTGCGCCGCACCTTGCGCGTGCGGGTCAGCTCGCCGTCGTCGGCGTCGAGCTCCTTGTACAGCAGCACGAACTTGCGCACGCGCTGCGGCTCCGGCAGCGTGGCATTGACCCTCTCGACTTCCTCGCGCAGCAGCCGGTAGACCTCGGGGCGCGACGACAGGCTGGTGTAGTTCGTGAACGCGATGCTGCGCTGCTCGGCCCACTTCGAGACGATCGAGTAGCGGATGCAGACGATCGCGGCCAGATACGTGCGTTCGTTGCCCAGCACGACCGCCTCGGCGATGAACGGCGAGAACTTCAGCTTGTTCTCGATGAACTGCGGCGAGAAACGGGTGCCCGTGGACGTCGTCGCGAGGTCCTTGACCCGGTCGATGACGACCAGGTGGCCGTTCTCCTTCTTGATGTAGCCGGCGTCGCCGGTGTACATCCAGCCGTCGCGCACGTCTGCGCGCGTGGCCTCGTCGTTGCGGTAGAAGCCGAGGAACATGCCCGAGGTGCGCGCGACGATCTCGCCCACGCCGTTCTTGTCGGGCTGGTCGATGCGCAGTTCGGTATCGCCGAAGGGCAGGCCCACGGTGTCGAAATCGACGTCGTCGGGGCGGTGGATCGTGTAGGCGCCAGCCAGTTCGGTCTGGCCGTAGATCTGGCGCAGCGGCACGCCCATGGCCTGGAAGAAGCGGAAGGTCTCCGGGCCCAGCGCCGCGCCGCCGGTGGCCGCGGACTTCAGGAAGGTGAAGCCGAGCCGGTCGCGCAGCGGCCGGAACAGGATCAGGTCGGCGAGCCGGGAGCGGCGCTTCTGGTCGAGTGCCCGCAGCCCGAGCTTCATGCCCAGGTCGTACATCCTGCGCTTGAAGGGGCTCGCGTCCATCATCCGCGCGCGCACGTCGGCCGCGATCTGCTCCCACACGCGCGGCGCCAGCAGCACGAAAGTGGGCCCGATCTCGCGCAGGTCGGCCATCTGCGTCTCGGGTTCCTCGACGAAATTGACCGTGATGCGGCAGATCAACTGCTGCGTCACCGCGTAGATCTGCTCCATGATCCACGGAAGCGGCAGCACCGACACGTAGTTGTCGGTCGGCAGCTTCGGGTCGACCTGGAGGTAGGCCGCGCAGTGTCCGAGGAAGGGCCCCGCCTGCAGCATCGCCAGCTTCGGATTCGACGTGGTGCCGGAGGTCGTGCACAGGATCGCGACGTCTTCGGCCTTGCCCAGCGCCACCTCGTCGGCAAAGCGCGAGGGCTCGCGCGCCTCGACGCGCGACGCCATCGCTTTCAGCTCGTCCCAGCTCACCAGCCGCGGATCGTGGTACTTCCTCATGCCGCGCGGGTCGAAGTAGACGATCCGCTCGATGCTCCTGGAGTTCTCGGCGACCTCGAGCAGCTTGTCGACCTGCTCCTCGTCCTCGGCCAGCACGACCCGCACCGCGGCGTAGTCGACCAGGTAGGCGACCTCCTGGGGCATCGCGTCGTGATAGATGCCGAGCGACATGCAGCCGATCGAGTGGATCGCAAGCTCGCTCCAGACCATCTCGGGGCGGTTCTTGCCGATGAAACTGACGACCTCGCCGCGCCGGACGCCGAGCTCGATGAGCC
>CAYZYC010000155.1:0-5296 GCA_964481165.1 uncultured Limnobacter sp.
CGTCTACCCGCGACCGCATCTACGAGGTGCTCACCGGCGACGACGTCGACCGCGTCTGCCTCGACATCCCGGAGGAAAGCTGTCGCGAACAGCCGCGCAACTTCCTGCTGCACGTCTCGGCGCTGTCGGCGTCCAAGACCGCGGACGGGATCCTGGACCCGAAGATCGTGCTCGCGTGGCTCGTCGGCGCGATCGGCGCGCCGACCTTCATGCTCGGGCTGCTGGTGCCGATCCGCGAGGCCGGGGCGCTGTTGCCGCAACTCGTGATCGCCGCGGCGATCCGCTCGATGCCGATCCGCAAGCGGGTCTGGGCGATCGGCAGCACCGTGCAGGGTCTTTGTGCGATCGGCATCGCGATGGCTGCGCTGCTGCTCGACGGCGCCGCGGCGGGATGGGCGATCCTCGCGCTGCTCACCCTGCTGTCGCTCGCGCGCAGCGCGTGCTCGATCGCGCACAAGGACGTGCTCGGCAAGACGGTTCGCAAGGCGACGCGCGGCACGGTGGCCGGCACCGCGGGGACGCTGTCGGCGGTGCTCGTGCTGGTCTTCGGCGTGCTGCTCGGCGTCGGAATCGTCGAGCGTTCGATCGCGACGATCGCTGCGGCGCTCGTCGTCGGTGGCATCCTGTGGATCGTCGCGTCGCTGCTCTTCGCATCGCTCACCGAGGCGCCCGGCGCCACCGAGGGCGGCGGCAACGCGCTCGCGGTCGCGATCCGGCAGTTCGGGCTTCTGCGCGACGACCCGCAGCTCGTGCGCTTCATCGTCGTGCGCTGCCTGCTGCTGGCCACCGCGCTCGCGCCGCCCTTCGTCGTCGCGCTCGGCGAGCGCGAATCGGCCGGGGCCGGTACCGGAACGCTCGGTCCCTTCGTCGTCGCCGTGGCGCTGGCGACGATCGCGAGCAGCTACGTCTGGGGCCGCCTGTCCGACGTCTCGAGCCGGCGCGTGCTCGTCGTGGCAGCCGGAATGGGCGCGGCATGCCTGCTGCTCGCGGCAGCGATCGGTGCGGGTTTCGGCGACACCTTCGGCATCCACGCCGATTCGGTGTACGCGCTCCCGGCGCTCGTCTTCGTCGCGACGATCGCCGACCAGGGCGTCAAGCTCGGGCGCACGACGCACGTCGTCGACATGTCCGGCGCATCGGACCGCGGTGCGTATACCGCGCTGACGAACACGATCGGCGGCCTGGCGATGCTCGGCGCCGGCGTCTTCGCTTTCGTCGACCAGCGTTTCGGCGCGGTGGCCGTGCTCGTGCTGCTTGCGCTGATGTGCGCGGTCGCGATGCGCGCTGCGGCAGGGCTCGAGGAAGTGCAGCGCATGCAGCCGGAGGTTGCGCGCGCCGGCAGCGGTTCGTCCGCGTAGTCCGCCAGCGGCGCGCTGCGAGTTCGAGTTCGCTCGCCGCAACGAAATGATGCGTTCTCTCCGGTGGAACGCATTCCACGAGCGGAAACGCGTCATTTCGTTGCGCACGTAGCGAGCCGCGGCAGCTCACTGCGGCCCGGCGGCCTCCAGTTCGGGAAACTGAGCGAGCTTCTGGTACAGCGTCGCGCGCGCGATGCCGAGCCTGCGCGCCGCCTGGACGCGATTGCCTCGCGTTGCGACGAGGGCATCGCGAATCGCCGTCCGCTCGAGTTCGGCGATCCGCTGCGCCAGCGTCGCGGCCGGGACGGCCGATTCGGGCGCAAGCGACTCGTCCGGATCCTGGAACGTCGCGTGCGAACGATCGGCCTGCCCTTCGCCCGATGCGCCGTCGCGCGAACCGCCGCCAGGTCCATCGCGAGAACCGTCGCGGGATCCATCGCTGGATCGGTCGCTGGATCCGTCGTGCGGCACGCCGCGCGCGGCCTCGTCCCCGGCGGGCGCGAACGAGTCGATCTCCGGCAGCACCGCGCGGATCGCTTCCAGCGTCAATCGCATCCCGTCCCACAGCGAGCACGCGCGCTCGAGCACGTTGCGCAGTTCGCGCACGTTGCCCGGCCACGGCAGCGCCTGCAGCGCCTGCAGCGCGTCGCGGTCGATCTCCTTCGGCAGCATGTCCTGGTCGAGCGCGATCTGCTCGAGCAGGTGCTCGCACAGCGGCTCGAGATCCTCGACGCGTTCGCGCAGCGGCGGAAGCCGGATCGGCAGCACGTTGAGCCGGTAATAGAGGTCGGCGCGGAACCTGCCGTCGGCGACCAGCGTCGCGAGGTCGACGCTGCTCGCGGCGAGCACGCGCACGTCGATGCGCGACATCGTGTTCGAGCCGAGCGGCTCGACTTCGCGCTCCTGCAGCACGCGCAGCAGCTTCGCCTGCAGCGCGAGCGGCATGTCGCCGATCTCGTCGAGGAACAGCGTGCCTCCGTCGGCGAGCTTGAACTTGCCGTCGCGTCCGCGCCGATCGGCGCCGGTGTACGCGCCCGGGGCGACGCCGAAGAACTCGGCTTCGAGCAGCGTCTCGGGAACCGCCGCGACGTTCACCGCGATGAACGGGTGCTTCGCGCGCGTCGACGCCGCGTGGATCGCCTGCGCGACCAGTTCCTTTCCGGTTCCGGTCTCGCCGAGCAGCAGCACGGTCGTGTTGAGCACCGCGGCCCGGCGTGCGCGGCTCTTCACCTCGAGCGCACGCTCGCTGTTGCCGACGAAGTTCGAGAACGTGTAGCGCGTGCGGCGCTGTCGCGCGAGTTCCTTCTGCGCCTGCGCCAGTTCGCTCTGCACGCGCGCCATCTTTCCGATCAGCGGCTTCAGCGATTCGATCTGGTCGTACAGGATCAGGCCGACGGCGCCGATCACCGAGCCCGATTCGTCGCGCAGCGGAAAGCGCGATACGAGGTAGGTGCCGGCCCGGTTCTCCAGCACGTCGAGCAGGATCGGCTTGCCCGTCTCGACGACGTGGCGCATCAACGTGTTCGGCACCACCTCCTCGACCGGCTTGCCGATGATCTCTTCGATCGTCGAGAAACCGAGGCTCGCCATGTTGCGTTGCCAGCGGTCGTTGGTCCAGACGATGCGCGCCGAAGCGTCGACGACGAGGATTCCCTCGCACATCTCCGACAGGTGATCGAAGAACGTCTCGGCCGCGAGACGCAGGACGCGGTCGGAGTCGTGGAAGCTCTCGAGGGTGCGCGGCACCGCTCAGCGCACGTTGATCACGCGCATGCCCTGCATCCGGCCGCCGGGCGCATCGAGCACGCGGATCGTCACCTGCCGGGCAACGAAGCCTTCGGGCAACGGCGCCAGGCCGCGCGCGTGCTCGTACGAGGCCAGCGTGAGATCGACCGGGTCGAGCGTGATCGTGTCGGTGCGCCCACTCGCCCGCTCGCCGGAGACGACGAACTCGATCACGCCGCGGAACGCCTTGCCGCGATTGTCGCGCGTGAGCAGCACGTGGTAGGCGAGGCGGCCCGAGTCGTTGGCGAATCGCGCGGCGCGAACCTCGACCGCGCCGCCGCGCGGATCCGGCGGCAGCACGTCGTCGAACAGCGCGAGGTCCTTCTGCAGCCGATCGACGCTCTGGCGTGCCGTGGCAAGCTCGCTCGTCAGGCGCTTGCCTTCGGCGTCGCTCGCCTGCGCCTTGCGCGTCGCCTCGTCGAGCGCCGACTGCAGCCGCTGCCGTTCGGCATCGGTCTGTTCGAGCCGCGCCTGCAACTGTTGCGATTCCTCCGGGCTCAGGCGCTGCGGCAGGTACTCCTGCTGGACGTAGAGCAGCCCGCCCGCGCCCGCCGCGATACCGAGAAGCAGGAACACCAGCCAGCGCGGTACGCGCCAGGCGCGGCGCCTGCGGTAGCCGTGCGGTTCGAAGACGACCGGCCCGTTACGTCGAAACAATGCCATTGCGCTCGGATTCCTCCCGAAGGGCCGAAGAATAACGCGCCCGATTGCCGAGCGCACCCTTCGATCATCGGGGCGCCGCGACGGCGCTTCCGTTGGCTCGGCGTTCGGCGGCCTTGCGCGCCTGCACGAAGACGGGGCCCCACGTCGGGTGTCCTTCCTCGGCCGGTGTCAGCCGGAAGCTGCCGTCGATGCGCAGCAGTGCGTCGAAATTCCTCCGGCACAGCCTGGCCCGGTCGGTGACGCAGTAGCTGAACGCCAGGTACTTGTGGGCAGCGACTCGCGTCGCTTCATCGGCTTCGTCGATCCCGGCTGCCTGGAGCAGCCGGATCGCCTCGTCGTAGTCGCCTGCCTCGTATCGCGCGATTCCCTTTTCGAGTTCCACTTCGCCGGGAGTCGGCCCGCCGAGCGACGCCGGCAACCGGAACTCGCCGATCGACGCGCAACCGCCGAGAAGAAGGATGATCGTCAGCAGGATCGGCGCGGTCTTCGGCATCACGGCATTCCTCGTCGTTCGGATCGTCACGGGAAACGGTGGCTGACGACTTCCTGCTGCCCGGCGCGAACGACGATCTCCTTCGACCAGGACGGCCCCGCTGGATTGCGTATCTCGACCCGATGCGTTCCGGCGCCCAGGGCGAGCTGCTTCAGCGGCGGCGTCACGCCGCGCGAAACGCCGTCGACGAACACCTCACCCCACGGCATCACCGAAAGACGCAGCGAGCCGGTCTTCGCGCCCGCGTTCGTGGCGCCTTCGTCGGCGCCGGAAGATCCTTTCGTGTCCGCGCCTGCGGCTGCCGCGGCGGCAGTCGATGCGTTCGCCTGCTTCGTTCGATCGGCCGGGGCAGTCGATGCCTTCGCGGTCGGGCGTCCCGCGCGCGCGGAAGAAGCGCCGGCCGCCGGGCGCTTCGAAGACGTCGGGGAAGCGGTCCCGCCAGGGCGTTGCGGCGCGGCGACTGCGTCCGACGCTTGCGCTGCATCTGCCACGGACTGCGGCGACGACGTTGCGGCTGCGGACGACGTCGTCGCCCCGCCCGCGGACTTCGATGCCACCGGTTGGCCCGCGGCCGCCTTGCCCGCGCGCTGCGTGCCCCCGGCATCGTTACCCTGCACTGGCGTCGCACCGTTGCGCTGTGCGGACGGCGTTTCGTTGCGCTTCACGAGCGCAGCGTCCGTTGCTGCGTCGTTCGCCACGCTTCGGCCCGTGGGCCATGCCATCCACGCAACGGCAACGGCACAGGCGATCGCCGCGACCGCGAACAGCGGGGCGTTGCGCCTGCCCTGCGCGGAAGGACGCTTGCGGCTGCGCATCGCAGCGCTCGTCGACTCCGCACGCGCACCGTCCTGCGCACGCGATGCGCCCTCCTCGGGTGGCGCGCCCTGCGCGCGCGTCGTGCCCTCCGAACGTGGCGTACCTTCCGCACGTGGCGTACCTTCCGCACGTGGCGTACCTTCCGCACGTGGCGTGCCTTCCGCGCGTGGCGTGCCTTCCG
>CAYZYC010000156.1:0-5232 GCA_964481165.1 uncultured Limnobacter sp.
CTTGCGCGCTGGGTGATCCATCTCGCTCCGCCGCGCCGCGACGGCGAAGGCGATCCGCGCACGGCACGCCTGCTCGCCGCGTGCCGGCCCGCGTTCGAACGCTCGCGCTGCTGCGGCATCGCACCCGCGCGATGGATCTACGTCAGCACGACCGGGGTATACGGCGACGCCGGCGGCGCGTTCTTCGACGAGACGCGCAGGCTCGCGCCGTCGACCGCACGCGCCCGACGGCGCACCGCTGCCGAACGCGGTATCCGCTCGCTCGCGCGCGACGGCCGCGTCCGCGCGGCGATCCTGCGCGTACCCGGCATCTACGCGCACGATCGACTGCCCGTCGACCGGCTGCGTCGCGGCGATCCTGTGCCCCACGTACGCGACGACGTCTACACCAACCACATCCACGCCGACGACCTGGCGCGCATCGCCTGGCTTGCGTTGTTCCGGGCACGACCGGCGCGCGTGTATCACGCGGTCGACGATCGCCCGATGCCGGTCGGCGACTATCTCGATCGCGTCGCCGATGCGATCGGCCTGGCGCGTCCTCCGCGCGTCGCCCGCGCAGCCCTCGCCGCGCAGCCGGGTGGCGAGGCGCAGTCGTTTCTCGCCGAATCGCGCCGGCTCGACAACCGCCGGCTGAAGACCGAACTGCGCTACCGCCTGCGCTGGCCGAGCGTGGATTCGACTTTGGCCGACCTCGTGCGAACGCGCGGAGCCACAACGCTCTGATACAATCGCGCGTTCTTTCCGGCGGGTTCGTACAGGCGTCGAATCCGTCGCATGCTGGTGTAGCTCAGTTGGTAGAGCAACTGATTCGTAATCAGTAGGTCGGGTGTTCGAGTCACCCCACCAGCACCAATCCCGCGCCGCTCGAACGCTACGGCTTGATCCGGTACCCGGTGGCGAGCATCCACCATACGAGCGCGACGAATGCGGCGAGAAACGACAGCGTCATCGCCAGGCTGACCGCGACGCTGACGTCGGCCACCCCGTAGAAGCTCCAGCGGAATCCGCTGACCAGGTAGACGACCGGGTTCAGCAGCGACGCGGTCTGCCAGAACGGCGGCAGCACGTCGATCGAGTAGAAGGTTCCGCCGAGGAACGCCAGCGGCGTGACGATCAACAACGGAAACATCTGCAGCTTCTCGAATCCGTCGGCCCAGATTCCGATGATGAAACCGAACAGGCTGAAAGTGACCGACGTGAGAACGAGGAACAGCACCATCCAGACCGGGTGCTCGATGCGCAACGGCACGAACAGCGCCGCGGTGGCCAGGATGATCAGCCCGAGCACGATCGACTTCGTCGCCGCCGCTCCGACATAGCCGAGCACGACCTCGAAGTGCGAGACCGGCGCCGAGAGCAGCTCGTAGATCGTCCCGGTGAACTTCGGGAAGTAGATGGCGAACGAAGCGTTCGAGATGCTCTGCGTGAGCAGCGACAGCATGATCAGCCCCGGAACGATGAACGCGCCGTAGCTGACCCCTGCGATGTTGTCGATCCGCGAACCGATCGCGGCGCCGAACACGACGAAGTACAGCGACGTCGAGATCACCGGCGAGACGATGCTCTGCAGCAGCGTGCGACGGCTGCGCGCCATCTCGAAGCGGTAGATCGCGAGCACGCCGTGGACGTTCATGGCTCGCTGCGCACCAGGCTCACGAAGATGTCCTCCAGCGAACTCTCCCTCGTCTGCAGGTCGCGAAACGCGATTCCGGCTCGCGTCAGGTCGGCGAGCAACGCAGCGACCCCGGTGCGATCGCCGCTGGCGTCGTAGGTGTAGACGAGCTCCGCGCCGCCGTCGAGCAGCTCGAGCCGGTGATGCGCGAGCTCGCCCGGCAATTGCCCGAGCGGCACCTGCAGCTGCAGCGTCAGCTGCTTCTTGCCGAGCTTGCGCATCAGTTCGGATTTCTCCTCGACGAGGATCAACTCGCCGCGATGGATGACGCCGATCCGGTCGGCCATCTGCTCGGCCTCGTCGATGTAGTGCGTCGTCAGGATGATCGTCACGCCCGAATCGCGCAGGCGGCGCACCAGTTGCCACATCGACTGGCGCAGTTCGACGTCGACGCCGGCGGTCGGTTCGTCGAGAAACAGGATCGCGGGTTCGTGCGACAGCGCCTTCGCGATCATCACGCGCCGCTTCATGCCCCCGGACAGCGTGATCAGCTTGCTGTCGCGCTTGTCCCACAGCGAAAGATCGCGCAGCACCTTCTCGATGTGCGCGGGATCCCGCGGTTTTCCGAACAGCCCCCGGCTGAACGACACGGTGCCCCAGACCGTCTCGAACGCATCGGTGGTGAGCTCCTGCGGAACGAGTCCGATCTGCTCGCGCGCGGCGCGGTAGTCGCGCACGTTGTCGTGGCCGTTCACGCGCACCGTGCCGCGCGTCGCGGTGACGAGGCCGCAGACGATGCCGATCAGCGTCGTCTTGCCGGCACCGTTCGGACCGAGCAGCGCGAAGATCTCGCCCCGGCGGATCTCGAGGTCGACGCCGTCGAGCGCGCGGAAACCCGACGCGTAGGTCTTCGACAGGTCCCGGATCGAAAGGATCGTCGTCATCGACGTCGACAGGCCTCGCGCGAACGTGTGCGTGCGACGCCGCAGCGATCGGGGCGCACGGCGAACCCGGCGGCGCGCCCGGTTGTCAATCGGCGTTGCGCAGCAGGCCCTTCGGCAGCGGGAAGGTCATCGCTTCGTGCACTCCCGGCAGCTTGCGCACCGAGCCGACGCCCAGCGACTCGAGCCGGGCGATCAGGTCGGTGATCAGCACTTCGGGAGCCGAAGCGCCGGCGGTGACGCCGACGCGCCGCTTGCCTTCGAGCCACGACGGGTCGAGTTCGTCGGCCGAACCGATCAGCTTCGCCTCGCAACCGGCCTTCTGCGCCACTTCGCGAAGCCGGTTGCTGTTCGAGCTGGTCGGCGAACCGATGACGAGCACCAGGTCGCATTGCGGCGCCATCATCTTGACGGCGTCCTGCCGGTTCTGCGTCGCGTAGCAGATGTCCTGCTTCTTCGGTTCGGCGATCGACGGAAAACGCGCCTTCAGCGCCGCGATGATCTCGCGGCAGTCGTCGATCGACAGCGTGGTCTGCGTGACGTAGCCGACGCGCTGCGGATCGGCTACCCGCACGTTCGCCACGTCGTCGACCGATTCGACCAGGTGGATGCCGTCGTCGGCCTGCCCCATCGTGCCTTCGACCTCCGGGTGGCCGGCGTGGCCGATCATCACCACGTCGCGTCCTTCGCGGCGCATGCGTGCGACCTCGATGTGCACCTTGGTGACCAGCGGGCACGTCGCGTCGAACACCTGCATCCCGCGCCCGTCGGCCTGGTGGCGCACCGCGCGCGAGACTCCGTGCGCCGAGAAGATCAGCACGGAACCCTCGGGCACCTGGTCGACTTCGTCGACGAACACCGCACCCATCGAGCGCAAGCGGCCGACGACGTGGTCGTTGTGCACGATTTCGTGGCGCACGTAGACCGGAGCGCCGAAGCGTTCGAGCGCGCGCTCGACGATCTCGATCGCGCGGTCGACTCCGGCGCAGAACCCGCGCGGTTGCGCGAGGAGCGCCTCGCCGGGCGGCTGCACGACGTCTTCGGACATCAGAGGATTCCCAGGATGCGGACTTCGAAACGCAGGCTCTGGCCGGCCAGCGGATGATTGAAATCGAACAGCGCGTAGCGCTCGGTGAGCTCCTCGAGCACGCCCGCGTAGCGGCTGCCGTCGGGTGCCTGGATGTCGACGACATCGCCCGGCCGGTACTCGCCCGGGTCGGCGACGTTCGCGTCGAAGGATGCGCGCGCGAGCTTCTGCAGCAGTTCCGGATTGCGCGCGCCGAACGCCTCGGCCGCCGACAGCTCGAAGGTCTCGTGCGCGCCTTCCGCCAGGCCGAGCAGGCATCGCTCGAGCGGCTCGGCCATTTGTCCGGACCCCAGCTGAAAGGTCGCCGGCCGATCGCCGAAGGTGCTAATGACGTCGACGCCGCTGTCGGCGAGACTCAGGCGGTAGTGCAGCGTCAGGTGCGAATCGGCCGTCACCACCGGGGCCGGCGTCTGGGTTGCGCATTCCATCGACGCATTCTAAGGGAACGGTCGTGGCGATCACCGATTGGCCCCCCGAGCATCGGCCGCGCGAGCGCCTGCTCGCGAACGGACCGGCGCAACTCTCCGACGCCGAAGTGCTGGCCATCCTGCTGCGCAGCGGCCGGCGCGGGCGCAGCGCCGTCGAGTACGGCGCCGACCTGCTCGCACGATTCGGCGGACTGCGCGGCCTGCTCGCGGCGCCGCACGGCTGCGGCGGCGGCAAGCCGGGGCTGGGTCCCGCGGGCTGGGCGATGCTGCAGGCCGCGCTCGAGCTGGCGCGACGCAACCTGCGCGAATCGCTGCGCGACCGGGATGCGCTGCAGTCTCCCGGTTCGGTGCGCGAGTTCCTGTCGCTGTGGCTGCGGGATCGCGGCGTCGAGGTCTTCGCCGGGCTCTTCCTCGACAGCCAGAACCGGCTGATCGCCGCCGAAGAGCTGTTCCGCGGCACGCTGACGCAGACCTCGGTCTATCCGCGCGAGGTGCTGCGACGCGCGCTCGAGCTGAACTGCGCGGCGGTAATCGTCGCGCACAACCATCCGTCGGGAATCGCCGAGCCGAGCGCGGCCGATCGCATCCTCACCGGGTCGCTGAAGGCGGCGCTCGGCCAGCTCGACATTCCGGTGCTCGACCACCTGATCGTCGGCGCCGACCGCTGCTTCTCGTTCGCCGAAGCCGGGATGCTGTAGCGGCCGCCCGTGGGAGGCCTCGTGGAGTTTGCCTCCTCGTCGGCCGGTCCGCTATAATTGCGGGCTAACCTGGATATCGATCATGGCCCGAGTCTGTCAAGTCACCGGAAAAGCGCCGATGGTCGGCAACAACGTTTCGCATGCGAACAACCATACGAAACGCCGTTTCCTGCCGAACCTGCAGAGCCGCCGCTTCTGGATCGAAAGCGAGAACCGCTGGGTACGCCTGCGCGTAAGCAACGCCGGACTGCGGCTGATCGACAAGAAGGGAATCGAAGTCGTGCTCGCCGAGCTGCGCGCGCGCGGCGCCGCCTGAGCGGCGGGCACCGGACGAACGGAGCATCAGCATGCGCGACAAGATCAAGCTCGAATCGACGGCCGGCACCGGCCACTTCTACACGACGACGAAGAACAAGCGGAACATGCCCGAGAAGATGGAGATCAGGAAGTTCGATCCCGTCGC
>CAYZYC010000157.1:0-5215 GCA_964481165.1 uncultured Limnobacter sp.
TGATGTACGGCGTCGTCTGGGTGTCGCTGATCTGGATGTACTTCACCGAGGTGCGCCGCACCGACGTCATGGGGCCGCACGCAGCGGTCACCACCGGGGCCTGAGGCGTCTCGCCGCGGCCCGAATCGAAGGGGATCCGAGATGACTGCATCATCGGTCGCGGGCGCAGTGCGCTGCCGCCCCGGGAAACTGCTCACGCTGTGGACGCCCGAGGACCAGGCGTTCTGGGTGCGCGAAGGCGAGGCGATCGCCAAGCTCAACCTGTGGATCTCGGTGCCCGCGCTGTTCCTGGCGTTCGCGGTCTGGCAACTGTGGAGCGTGGTCGCGGTGAGCCTGCCTGCGCTCGGCTTCCGCTACTCGACGAACCAGCTGTTCTGGCTCGCCGCCGCCCCGGCGCTGTCGGGTGCGACGTTGCGCATCTTCTACTCGTTCATGATTCCGCTGGTCGGCGGGCGGCGCTGGACCGCGCTTTCGACCGCATCGCTGCTGATCCCGGCGATCGGCATCGGCTTCGCGGTGCAGGATCCGACGACGAGTTACCCGACGATGCTCGTGCTCGCACTGTTGTGCGGACTGGGCGGAGGCAACTTCAGCTCGAGCATGGCGAACATCAGCTTCTTCTTTCCGAAGGAGCGCAAGGGCTCGGCGCTCGGCGTCAACGCGGGCCTCGGCAACCTGGGCGTATCGGTGGTGCAGTTCCTCGCGCCGCTGGTCGTCGCCGTGGGCATCTTCGGCATCTTCGGCGGCGAGCCGCAGACGATCGTCCGGAACGGCCAGGCCACGACGGTGTGGACGCAGAACGCCGCGTTCGTCTGGGTTCCGTGGATCGCGCTCGCCGCGCTCGCCGCGTGGTTCTTCATGAACGACATCGCCGACGCGAAAGCATCGTTCGCCGCGCAGGCGGCGATCTTCCGGCGCAAGCACAACTGGCTGATGTGCGTTCTCTACCTGGGCACCTTCGGATCGTTCATCGGTTTCGCCGCGGGCTTTCCGCTGCTGATCCGCAGCCAGTTCCCGGACGTGAATCCGCTCGCGTATGCGTGGCTCGGACCCCTGGTCGGAGCACTGATCCGCCCGTTCGGCGGCTGGCTCTCCGACAAGCTCGGCGGCGCTTCGGTGACGCTGTGGAACTTCGCGGCGATGGCAATCGCGGTGCTCGGCGTCCTGTACTTCCTGCCCAAGGGATCGGGCGGCTTCGCGTTGCCCTTCGGCCCGGTCGACGGGAACTTCGCCGGCTTCTTCGTGATGTTCCTCGTGCTGTTCCTGACCACCGGCATCGGCAACGGGTCGACCTTCCGGATGATCCCGGTGATCTTCCTGAACCAGAAGCTCGCCGAACTCGAACTGCACGGCAAGACCGGTGCCGAAGACGTCACGAACGGCGACGCCCGGAACGGGGAGGGGAACGGCGCGGAGGAGAGCGGCGCGGAGGAGAGCGGCGAAGGAGCACGCGCGCAGGCGATCCGCGAAGGCAACACCGAGGCAGCCGCGGCACTCGGTTTCGCAGGCGCCCTCGGAGCATACGGTGGCTTCTTCATCCCGAAGAGCTACGGCAGTTCGATAGCGGCCACAGGCGGCCCCGAAGCCGCCCTCTGGATCTTCTGCGTCTTCTACATCCTCTGCACCGCCATCACCTGGTGGTACTACGCGCGGCGCAACGCCGAAATGCCGTGCTGAGCACAGCCCCGCCCAGTGCGCAGCGAAGAGGCTGCTCGCCGCGAACAAGCCGCGCGTCGCAGGAAGCATGTTCGCTACGAGAAGAATGGTCGCGACGGGAAGAACGTTCGCGACGGGAAGAACGGTCGCCGCGCGAAGCGTGTTCCGCGCGCGAACAGGCACCGTCTCCGGCAAAGGCGCGGGCCGCCGGCCGCGGGCGCGCTTGTGCGCAGCCGAGAAGCGCAGCCGGGCCGGCGCGCGCGCGAAGCGCGCGTCGTAATCATTCTCGCCGCGTCTGTTCGAACGGAGCGCGCGCAGCGCGCGCAGTGAGTTACGCGGCGCCAGCCGGCGCGGCGAGCATCGCAGGGCACCCCCGCGCAGCGGGGGCAAGCACCCGCGCGCCCGCGGCCGGCGGCCCGCGCCTTTGCCCGCGCCAACGGTCCGTGCGTGAACGCGGCGAACGGAGCAATCGGAGCAAACCATGAGCCACCTGCTGGACCGACTGACCTTCTTCGCCCAACCCACGGAACGCTTCGCCGACGGTCACGGCCTGACCACCGGCGAGGACCGCACCTGGGAGGACGCGTACCGCAACCGCTGGCAGCACGACAAGATCGTGCGATCGACGCACGGCACGAACTGCACCGGCTCGTGCTCGTGGAAGATCTACGTGAAGGGCGGAATCGTCACGTGGGAGACGCAGCAGACCGACTATCCGCGCACGCGTCCCGATCTGCCGAACCACGAACCGCGCGGCTGTGCGCGCGGCGCGAGCTACAGCTGGTACCTGTACAGCGCGAACCGGGTCAAGTACCCGATGGTTCGCGGCCGGTTGATGAAGGCGTGGCGCGCTGCGCGTGTCGTGGCGAAATCTCCGGTCGACGCCTGGGCGGCGATCGTCGAGAACGACGACGTCCGCCGCGAATACCAGCAGCAGCGCGGCATGGGCGGGTTCGTTCGCGCCGAATGGGACGAGGTCGACGAGATCATCGCCGCGGCCAACGTCTACACGATCAAGCGCCACGGGCCCGATCGCGTCGTCGGCTTCTCTCCGATTCCGGCAATGTCGATGGTGTCGTACGCCGCCGGCTCGCGCTACCTGTCGCTGATCGGCGGCGTCTGCATGAGTTTCTACGACTGGTACTGCGACTTGCCGCCTTCGAGTCCGCAGACCTGGGGCGAGCAGACCGACGTACCCGAGTCGGCCGACTGGTACAACTCGACGTACCTGATCGCGTGGGGGTCGAACGTGCCGCAGACCCGCACGCCCGACGCGCATTTCTTCACCGAGGTGCGCTACAAGGGCGCGAAGGTCGTCGCGGTCACGCCCGACTACGCCGAGGTGTCGAAGCTCGCCGACCTCTGGCTGCATCCGAAGCAGGGAACCGATGCCGCGCTCGCCATGGCCATGGGCCACGTGATCGTGCGCGAGTTCCACGTCGAGCGCCGTCCGGCGTACTTCGACGACTACGTGCGCCGTTACACCGACCTGCCGATGCTCGTGCAATTGCGCGAGACGACGCTTGCCGACGGAAGCACCACGCTCGTTCCCGACCGCTACCTGCGCGCGAGCGATTTCGACGGTGCGCTCGGCCAGCGCAACAACCCCGAGTGGAAGACGGTGGCTTTCGACGATTCGGGCGCGGTAGTCGTGCCCAACGGCTCGATCGGCTTTCGCTGGGGCAAGGACGACCGCGACGACCGGGGCAGGTGGAACCTCGAGAGCCGTGATGCCCGTGACGGCGGCGAACGCCGCATGCGGCTGTCGCTGCTCGAGGATCCGACGCCGGAGCGCGAGATCGTCGAGGTCGGGTTCCCGTATTTCGGCGGGATCGACACGCCGCATTTCCCGGCGAACCGGCAGGGTGGCGACGTGCTGCGCCGAAGGGTGCCGGCGACGCGGCTTTCGCTGGTGCGCGACGGGCGGCCCTGCGAGGTCCTGGTCGCATCCGTGTTCGACCTGCTCGTTGCGAACTACGGGGTCGCGCGCGACGGAATCGAGGATGCGGGCACGGCGGTCGACTACGACAGCGACGTCCCCTACACGCCCGCATGGCAGGAGCGAATCACCGGTGTGCCGCGCGCGCAGGTGATCGCGGTCGCGCGCCAGTTCGCCGAGAACGCCGAGAAGACGCGGGGCAAGTCGATGGTGATCATCGGCGCTGCGATGAACCACTGGTACCACAGCGACATGAACTACCGCGGCATCATCAACCTGCTGATGCTGTGCGGTTGCGTCGGGCAGAGCGGTGGCGGCTGGGCGCACTACGTCGGCCAGGAGAAGCTGCGCCCGCAGACCGGTTGGACCGCGCTGGCGTTCGCGCTCGACTGGATCCGTCCGCCACGCCAGCAGAACTCGACCAGCTTCTTCTACGCGCACACGGACCAGTGGCGTTACGAACGGCTCGGCGTGCAGGAGATCCTGTCGCCGCTCGCCGATCGCGAGCGCCACCAGTCTTCGATGATCGACTACAACGTGCGCGCCGAACGCATGGGCTGGCTGCCGTCGGCGCCGCAACTGCAGGCGAACCCGCTGCAACTGGCGAAGAACGCGCAGAACGAAGGAATCGACGCGAAACAGTACGTCGTGCGCGGGCTGCAGGACGGATCGGTGAAGCTCAGTTGCGAAGACCCCGACGATCCGGCCAACTGGCCGCGCAACCTGTTCGTCTGGCGCTCGAACCTGCTGGGCTCGTCGGGCAAGGGCCACGAGTACTTCCTTCGCCACCTCCTCGGCACGAGCCACGGTATCCAGGGCAGGGATCTCGGCCCCGACGACGCGAAGCCGGCCGAAGTGCGCTGGCACGAGCAGGCGCCCGAGGGCAAGCTCGACCTGCTGGTGACGCTCGATTTCCGGATGAGCACGACGTGCCTGTACTCGGACATCGTGCTGCCCACGGCGACCTGGTACGAGAAGAACGACCTGAACACCAGCGACATGCACCCGTTCATCCATCCGCTGTCGCGGGCGGTCGATCCGGCGTGGCAGGCGCGCAGCGACTGGGAGATCTACAAGGGCTTCGCACGCAAGTTCAGCGAGGTCTGCGTCGGCCACCTCGGCGTCGAGACAGATGTGGTCCTCACGCCGATGATGCACGACACGCCGGCCGAGCTCGCGCAGCCTTTCGACGTGCACGACTGGAAACGCGGCGAATGTGCGCTCGAACCGGGGCGCACGGCGCCGCAGATCACCGTGGTCGAGCGCGACTATCCGAACACGTATCGGCGCTTCACGGCGCTGGGACCGCTGATGACGCGCGTGGGCAACGGCGGCAAGGGCATCGCGTGGAACACCGAGGACGAGGTGCGCGCGCTGGCCGAACTGAACGGCTCCGTCGACGAGGAGGGCGTCGCAAAGGGGCTGCCTCGCATCGTCAGCGACATCGACGCGGCCGAAACGGTGATGATGCTCGCGCCCGAGACGAACGGCCACGTCGCCGTCAAGGCGTGGGAGGCGCTCTCGAAGATCACCGGACGCGAGCACGCGCATCTCGCGCTGCATCGCGAGGACGAGAAGATCCGCTTTCGCGACATCCAGGCGCAGCCGCGCAAGATCATC
>CAYZYC010000158.1:0-1767 GCA_964481165.1 uncultured Limnobacter sp.
AGAACGGCAGCTTCCCAAGCTGCATACGAGGGTTCGATTCCCTTCACCCGCTCATTTCGAGAATCCCATCGTGATGACCTACCTGCTGCATCCCCGCATGCCCTTGAACGAACCCCGGGAGAGATTCATTCGACGGGCTCGCCGTCAGGGCGCCTCGACGGGCTCGGTACGGTAGAAGCAATCCGGCAGGATGGCCTGTTCCAGCATGTCGATGGAGCGGGCTTCCACGTTGTGCCTGGCGAAGAACTCGCACCAGCCCTTGACGACGCCGAGCATGTCGTCGATGAGCGCCTGGGCTTCTTGGGTGGACAGCCCGAAGGCGCCGCAATCCGACAGCAGGTTGTAGAGGCTGGCGACCCGGCCAAATCGTCCGGCTTCCAGCACGAGGTCGCGGCGTTCCTGCGACACGAGCGGCACCGGCACGATGTCGTAGGCCGGCGAGAGTCGCCAGCCGGAAGACGTGTGCAACAGCGCGTGATTGCGCGGGTGGTCATCATTGTTGGTCACCATCGCGTTGAAGACCATGCGCATGAACAGTTCGCGCCGGTCCTCATCGGGCTTGACGGACCACCGGCGCAGTTCGTCGGCCAGCAGGCGGTAAGACCACCGTTCGCGGCCGGTATGGCCGTCTTCGGCATCCAGGACCGTGAGGCCCGAGACCAGCCCGTGGCGTGCATAGGCTCGAGCGTCTGGATTCCACTCGCGGTCGAAGCGCAACAGCATCAGGGCTTCGGCCTTGCCGACGGTTTCCAGGCGGGTGCCACACACGCGCAGGCCCGCCGCGCGGGCAAGCTCGAGGGTGGCGTACTCGATGCGCTGCATGTTGTGCTGGTCCCGCTTCTCGGGCAGCTTGGCCAGGTAGATGCGGTGCTGGTCCTCCACGGTGACTTTCGGCCGCGCGCCACCCATGCTGGTGCCAGGCTCCAGGCGCTCCAGAATCTCGTGCGGCAGCTTGCCGGTCTCTTCCAGTTGCTGGGCGGCGTCGGTGAGCGCTTGCAGTTGGTGTGTGCGATTGAAGGGTCGTGCCGGGCCTGGGGGCTCGACGGCAAGACCGAAACGCAGGTTCCCGGCGCCATCGTCGGGTCCGTTGAGCAGGTACTCCATCTCGGTGATGTCGGCCTCGGGCCGTGCCAGGCGGGCCTGGATGACGCGGCGGCCCCAGGCGTCGGGACTGGCATCGCGCAGAGCGCCTGGAATTCCCTCGAGCTTCGTGAAGTACAGCGGCTTCCCCGAAAGGGGCAGGTGGTAGGGGTCCAGCGCCATGACGTTCGGCCGTTCGAGATAGCGCCTGCCGTAGGTGAAGGTGCCCTGGAACGCGCCGGCGCCCACTTCGCGTACTTTCAATGAGGCACACGGTACCCACTCGAAGGTGCCGGGCAACTGGACGTAGACGTAGCAGGATTCTTCCTGGGCAGCCATGGGTGTCCCGTATCAAAAGTCGTTGTCGGATGCGGGCACACGCACGCGCTGCGGCCGCTGGGCCGCTTCGAGAATCTTCCCGTGCTCATCGTCGTCCGGGCTGGCGACCGCCCGAACGGTGTCGAGCAAGCCGAGTTTCCACAGCACCGCCAGCATGGAGCCGACCGCCACGCCGGGCTCACCGTTCTCGATGCGGTACAGCGTGCGACGGCCTATGCCGCAGGCTTTGGCCAGCTCGTCCATGCCCAAGCGCCGGCGCAGCCGGGCGGTGCGGATGCGTTCGCCCAGCAACTCGACGGACTTCAGAACCTCCAAAGGAAGCGGTTGATTGATTTGTTGAGCCATATT
>CAYZYC010000158.1:1867-5212 GCA_964481165.1 uncultured Limnobacter sp.
GCAGAGACGCCGACCCAGCGCAGACGCCCGTCTTCGTCGAGTTCGACGCGGTAGCTGCTGTTCGCGCCGATGTCTTCGAAAAGCTGCACGAGCTGCGATGCGATCCGTGCATCGGGAATGACGATCCCCATTTCGGTGTTCAGGTGCATGGACCGCGGATCCATGTTCATCGATCCGACGAGCACCCTGCTGCGATCGACGATCACCGCCTTGGCGTGCAGGCTCGCCAGCGACGATCCGAATCTGCCGAGCCGGCTGCGGGGCGTGCCCAGCTGGTTGCGCAGTTCGTGCAGCTCGACGCCGACCGACAGCAGTTCCGGGCGGTATCGCGCGTAGCCGATGTGCACGACCGGAGCGTCGGTGGAGGCGAGCGAATTCGTCAGCACGCGCACGCGCACGCCGCGCGCGCGCAGTTCGCGCATCAGCGCGACTCCGCGTGCGCCGGGTACGAAGTACGGCGTGACGAGAATCAGTTCTTCGCGCGCGCTCGCGACGAACTTCGCGATGTCGCCGGCGATCCCGCTCGCTTCCGGTGTTCGCGGCTGCACGCCTTCGCTGCCTGGCGGCGGATCGGCGATCACCGTCACGTCGATCCACGAAAGCCGCAGCCGCGAGGCCGCCAGGTCGCGCGCCAGCGCGCTGGAGCCGACCGAAGTCGAATCGGGCGCATCGATCCACGCTCCGGACGCGTCGCGCGTGGCCTGTGGAGACGTGGACACCGGACCGGCGCAGGCGGGCGGACCGGACACCAGTTGCGCGATCGGGTACGCCAGCGGGTCGTTCCAGAAGCGGTCGAAGGTCCGCGACATGCGGCGCACTGCCGGCCCGGCGACGACGGCATCGAGATCGACGAAGTTGCTGGTGGGGCTGCGGACGAAGTATTCGTCGCCGATGTTGCGCCCGCCGGTCACGGCGATCGCGTTGTCCGCGACGAACATCTTGCCGTGCATGCGCTGGTTGATGCGTTCGATGTCGACCAGCGACGAGAGGATGCGCGTGAGCGTCGAGAACCGGCCCGCAGGAAAGGGGTTGTACAGCCGCAGCTCGATGTTCCGGTGGCGGGTCAGGCACAGCAGGCTTTCGTCGCTGGCCGACGTGTTCAGGTCGTCGACCAGCACGCGCACGCGTACGCCGCGCTCCGCGGCGTCGTGGATTTCGCGCAGCAGCGTTCTCGACGATGCGTCGTTGCGCACGATGTAGTACTGCAGGTCGAGCGAACGCTGCGCGTGCCGTGCCAGCGCGACGAGCGATCCGAAGGCATCCTCCCCCGAGACGAGAAGACGCACGCCCGACCGTTCGGCATCCGGTGCGGCAGCGCGCACGAGCTTTCCCAGGCGCGTCTGCTCCGGATGCGCGAAAGCGCTCGAAACCGGATTGTCGCGCGGCGGCGGCAGGCTCGCGCAGCCGCCCAGCGCTCCGGTCGCCAGCAGGAACTGTGCTGCAATCCACGCGACCCTGCGCGTACAGGCTGCGGTCATCGGAAGGCGAGCGGGTGGCCGGAGAGCGAGTCTACCGCTTCGCCGCGTCCTGCTGCCGGCGCCGCGGTACGCTACAGTGCGCCATGGAGGAGTCCCCGATGAAGGCCGCCTACATCACGCACCCAAGCTGCCTTCGGCACGAGATGGGGATGCACCATCCCGAGTGTCCCGAGCGACTCGCCGTGATCTCCGATCGGTTGCTGCTGCGCGGCGTGTTCGATTTCATGGACACGATCGAGGCGCCGCAGGCGAGCGCCGAGCAGATCGCGCGTGCGCACGACATGCGCCACTATCTCGAGCTGCAGGCCGGCGTGCCCGAAGGGGACGGCTACCTGCAGCTCGATCCCGACACGTCGATGAACGCGCACACGTGGACCGCCGCGCTGCACGCGGCCGGGGCGGCAGTGCTCGCGACCGAGATGGTGGCGCGGGGCGACTACCGCAGGGCGTTCTGCGCCGTGCGTCCGCCCGGCCATCATGCCGAGCGCTCCCAGGCGATGGGGTTCTGCTTCTTCAACAACATCGCGATCGCCGCGCTGCATGCGGTCGAGCAGCTGGGATTCGAACGCGTCGCGCTGGTCGACTTCGACGTGCACCACGGCAACGGCAGCGAGGACATCCTCGCGGGCGACGATCGCGTGTACATGGTGTCGACCTTCCAGTCGCGCCTCTATCCGTACAGCGGCGAGCGGCCGCGCGCCGACAACATGTGCAACGTGCCGTTGCCGGCCTACAGCGACGGGGGTCCGTTGCGCGAGGCGGTGCTGAAGCACTGGTTGCCCGCACTGCGGGGGTACGAGCCGCAGCTCGTCCTGGTGTCGGCCGGGTTCGACGCGCATCGAGAAGACGAAATGAGCCAGCTCGGCTGGCGCGACGAGGACTTCGCCTGGCTGACGCAGCAGATCGCGGCGTTCGCCGACGAATACTGCGAAGGCCGGATCGTCTCCACGCTCGAGGGCGGCTACCACCTTCCCGCGCTTGCGCGCTGCGTGGAACTGCACCTGCGCGCGCTGATCGGCATCGACTGATCGGGCCGCCAGGGCATTCGTCGACATGAAGCACCTCGACGCGCTCGCACCGCTGTTCGATCCGGAACGCATCGCGCTGGTGGTCGAGCCCGGCGAGCCGGCCGAATGGATCGGAGTATTGCAGCGGCAACTCGAGGAGTCCAGGGCAGGGTGCTCGCGTTTCGATCTCCCGGCGGAGCAGGTCGAAGCCACCCGGGTGCCCGCCGCGAAGTCGCCGGTCGAGCGCTTCGATCTGGCTGTCGTCGCGGTCGGTCCGCAGCGCGCGGCCGATGCGCTGCGCCATGCCATCGGCCTCGGTGCCCGCACGGTGGCAATGCTGTGCGAATCGCCGGACGCCGGCTTCGCTGCGCGGCTCGCGGCGATCGCGGCCGATGCGCGCGTGCGCCTCCTCGGACCCGGAACGATGGGCTTCGCGCGCCCGCCGCGGCGGCTGAACGCGGGCCGCATGAGCGCGTTGCCGCCTCCGGGCAACGTCGCGCTCGTGTCGCAATCGGGCGTGCTCGGCGCGGCGATCCTCGACTGGGCAGGCGATACCGCGATCGGATTCTCGCTGGCGGTTTCGCTGGGTGCCGAAGCCGACGTCGACGTCGCGCAGGTGCTCGATTTCCTCGCCAGCGACTCGTCGACGAAAGCCGTCGTCGTCTACCTGGAGGCCGTCTGCGATTCGCGCAGCTTCATGAGCGCGCTGCGCGGGCTCGCGTCGGTCAAGCCCGTCGTCGTGCTCAAGGGCGGGCGCGATGCGGCGCCGCGGCCTGCGTCGCGCACGCATTCGGGTGCGATCGTCGGTGGCGACGCGATCTACAGCGCCGCGTTCCGGCGCGCGGGCGCGGTGCAGGTGC
>CAYZYC010000159.1:0-5206 GCA_964481165.1 uncultured Limnobacter sp.
AGAACGTCAACCCCGGCAAGATCGTCGCGCTCGGCGACGAGGTCGAGGTGATGGTGCTCGAGATCGACGAGGACCGCCGCCGGATCTCGCTCGGCATGAAGCAGTGCCGTCCGAACCCGTGGGAGGAGTTCGCCGACAATCATCGCAAGGGCGACAAGGTCCACGGCACGATCAAGTCGATCACCGACTTCGGCGTGTTCATCGGGCTGCCCGGCGGCATCGACGGCCTGGTGCACCTGTCCGACCTGTCGTGGCACAGCCCCGGCGAAGAGGCGGTTCGCAACTTCAAGAAGGGCGACGAAGTCGAGGCGATGGTGCTCGCGATCGACACCGAACGCGAGCGCATCTCGCTCGGGATCAAGCAGCTCGAGGGCGATCCTTTCACCAACTACGCGGCAACGAACGACAAGGGTGCGGTCGTCCGCGGTACGGTGCGCACGGTCGATCCGAAGGGCGCCGTCATCGACCTCGGCAGCGACGTCGAGGGCTACCTTCGTGCTTCGGAAATCTCGCGCGATCGCGTCGAGGATGCCCGCCAGCACCTGAAGGAAGGCGAGGAGATCGAGGCGATGATCGTCAACATCGATCGCAAGAACCGTTCGATCAACCTGTCGCTGAAGGCGCGCGACACGGTCGAGACGGCCGAAGCGTTGCAGCGCATCCAGGCCGAGAGCGGAGCGGCGAGCGGAACGACGAACCTGGGCGCGCTGTTGCGCGCCAAGCTCGACACTCCGAAGGAGTGAGTGCCCGACGCGCCGCCGGCGGTTGCCGGCGGCGCTCGGCGAAGTTCGCGTGCTCCGCGCGTCGGCGCACGCCGGCAGCCGGAGCACGCGAATGATCCTGCAGGCAAACGACCACGATTCCGCCGACGACGCCGATCGTCCGACGATGACCAAGTCGGAGCTGATCGCCCGGCTCGCCGAGCGTTATCCGCAGCTCGTGGCCAAGGACGCCGAGTTCGCGGTGAAGACGATTCTCGATGCGATGGCCGCAACGCTCGCGGCCGGCAACCGCGTCGAGATTCGCGGTTTCGGCAGCTTTGCGCTGTCGTACCGTCCGCCGCGCATCGGGCGCAATCCGAAGTCGGGCGAGAAGGTGCTCGTTCCCGAGAAGCGCGTGCCGCACTTCAAGCCCGGCAAGCAGTTGCGCGAACGCGTCGACGCAGGGCTGCAGCGCAAGGAATCCGACGCCGGTTGAACATGAGCGCGCCGGTGCGCGTTCGCATCGCGCGGGGCAGCCCGACGTCGCGGCCGTTCGGCCGAATCGTCGGGTGCGCCGGACGCGCCCGGGCTCGTTCAGAATAGCGATCCGGATGCAGGGCTTGCACGGAGACTCCGATGCGGTTTCTCACATGGCTGTTCAACCTGGCGCTGTTCGTCGCGGCGCTCGGTTTCGCTTTGTCGAACACGAACACGGTCGAACTGCGCTTTCTCGTCGGCGAACTGGTCTGGCGTGCGCCGCTCGTCGTGTTCCTGCTGATCTTCCTGATCGCCGGAGTCGTGCTCGGCCTTCTCGGCGCGGTGCCGGCGATGTTCCGGCAGCGCCGCGAGATCGCGCGGCTCACGAAGGAACTGCGACACGCCGGCCGTCCGCCGGTCGCGGCGCCCGCGCCTGCGCAGCCGCCGCCCGCCGAACCGCTGCCGAATCCGGCGACCGGCCTGGGCATCTGACCGCACGATGCTCGAGTTCGAGACCTGGTGGTTGCTGGCGATTCCGCTGTTCTTCGGACTCGGGTGGTTCGCGTCGCGGTACGAGACCCGGAACGACGCGACGGCGACCCGGCGCGACGGGCTTCCCGACGCGTACTTCCGCGGCCTGAACTTCCTGCTCAACGAGCAGTCCGACAAGGCGATCGACGCGTTCATCGACGTCGTTCGGCTGGACCCGGAAACGATCGAGCTGCACTTCGCGCTCGGCAACCTGTTCCGGCGCCGGGGTGAAACCGACCGCGCGATCCGGGTGCACCAGAATCTCGTCGAGCGACGCGATCTCGACGGATCGCAGCGCGAACACGCCCTGTTCGAACTCGGACAGGACTACCTGAAGGCGGGCCTGCTCGATCGCGCGGAAGAGGCCTTCAACCGGCTCGAGGGCACGCGATACGCGGCGCCGGCACTGCATCATCGGCTCGAACTCGCGCAGATGGTGCGCGACTGGCCGCAGGCGATCGAGCTGGCCGAGCGACTGCAACGCAATCCGGGCGAGAGTCGCGCGCGCGAGATCGCCCACTTCCATTGCGAGCTTGCCGCGCAGGCGATGGCCGGCAACGCACCCGGCCGGTACGAGGAAGCGCGCCATCGGCTCGATCTCGCGCGGCGCGCCGACCCGCAGCATCCGCGCCCTTCGCTGTTGCGCGGCGAAGTCGCCGTCGCCGAAGGCGATCCGGGGGGCGCGATCGCGGCGTGGCGCGAAGTCGAACGATCGAACCCGGCCTGGCTGGCACTGGTGGCCGCACAGTGGCTCGCTGCGTTCGCGTCGCTGGGACGCAGCGACGAGGGAATCGACGCGCTCGAGGCGGTGCATCGGGCGCATCCGTCGATCGACGCATTCGCGGCGCTCGCCGAGGCGCGCACCGTGCGCGACGGCGGCGAGCGCGCGCTCGAATGGGCCGAGCAGGCGATGCGCGCGTCGCCGTCGCTGCTCGGACTCGAGAAGATGCTCGCGCTGAAGTCGTCGCTGCCGGGTGAAGGCGACCGGACCGAGATCGAGCTGGCGCAACGCCTGATCCAGGCGCAGGCGCGTCGCCTGTCGCGCTACGTCTGCGGGCACTGCGGCTTCAAGGCGCGCCAGTTCTACTGGCAGTGCCCGGGGTGCAACCGCTGGGATACGTATCCGCCGAAACGCAGCGAGGAGCTCGAACGTGGCTGACGCGACGACGCGAGTCGATTTCTCGAACGCCCGCATTCTCGTCGCCGGGGACCTGATGCTCGATCGATACTGGTTCGGCGACGTGCAGCGCATCTCGCCCGAAGCGCCGGTGCCGGTCGTGCGCGTGACGCGCAGCGAGGAGCGGCTCGGCGGCGCAGCCAACGTCGCGTACAACGCCGTCGCGCTGGGCGTGCGCGCGACTCTGGCCGGTGTGGTCGGCGACGACGAGCCGGGCCGCAGCATCGAGAAACTCGCCGACGGATACGGCGTGCAATTGCGCGTCGCGCGCGATCCGGTGATGCCGACGACGATCAAGCTGCGGGTGATCGGGCGCCAGCAGCAGTTGCTGCGCGTCGATTTCGAGCAGGAGCCCGATGCGCAGTGCATCGATCGCACGCGCGACGCGGTGCGCGATGCGATCGGCGACTGCGAAGTGCTCGTGCTCTCCGATTACGGCAAGGGCGCGTTGGCGCAGATCGCCGACCTGATCGGAATCGCGCGATCGGCCGGGCGCACCGTGATCGTCGACCCGAAAGGCGACGACTACGAGCGCTACGCCGGCGCCACGGTGCTCACGCCCAACCGGATGGAACTACGCGAGGTCGTGGGCCGCTGGCGCGACGAGGCCGACCTGCAGCGCCGCGTCGACACGCTGCGTGCGTCGCTCGACGTGCGCCATCTGCTGCTCACGCGTTCGGAAGAGGGAATGACGCTGTTTTCCGACGACGGGGTGTTCCACGTCGCGGCGCAGGCGCGCGAAGTCTACGATGTCTCGGGCGCAGGCGACACCGTCGTCGCGGTGCTGGCGTCGATGCTCGCGGCAGGGCGCCCGATCGACGAGGCGGTCGTGCTCGCCAATCGTGCTGCCGGCATCGTCGTCGGCAAGCTCGGGACCGCCGCGGTCGGTCCGTCCGAGCTCTTCGGGTAAGGCGATGCCGGCGATCGTTCGGCTCGTGCTCGCGGCGTTGCTGTGCGGGTTCTGCGCGGCGGCATCGGCGCTCGATGCGAACACCGCCACGCAGGACGAGCTCGAGACGATTCGCGGTATCGGCCCCGCGCTCTCGGCGCGCATCGTCGACGAACGATCGCGAAGGCCGTTTCGCGACCTGGCCGATTTTCAGGCACGCGTGCGTGGCGTCGGCGAAACGAACCTGCGCGCGATGCGCGCCGCGGGACTCACCGTGGGCAGTGCCGGTGCGATGCAGACGATCACCGGCCGAACGGGAGTACAGCACATTGCCGAGGGCGACGCCGCAAGCGCAAGCGCAAGCGCAAGCGGAGCGGCGTCGCGCGTGCAGTATTTCGCCGGCCACCCGCGCGACGCGGAAGCGACGGCCGCACCGGAGCGTGCACGCGGGCCGTCGCGATCGCGCGCGCGCGGCGCGCCGGGGCCGCCGCGATGACGGTTTCGAGCCAGACGAATGCGCAGGCGCTCGTTGTCGAACGCGCCCGGTTGTACTGGCGGCTCACGCGCATGCACCGCCCGATCGGGACGCTGTTGCTGCTGTGGCCGACGATGTGGGCACTGTTCGTCGCAGCCGACGGATCGCCCGGTGCGTACGCGCTGTTCGCGTTCACCGCCGGCACGCTGCTGATGCGATCGGCCGGGTGCGCGATCAACGACTGGGCCGACCGCGACTTCGACCCGCACGTCGAACGCACGCGCGAGCGGCCGCTGGCGAGCGGCGCGCTGCATCCGTGGGAAGCGCTGATGGTGTTCGTCGTGCTTTCGCTCGTCGCGCTGCTGCTCGTGGTGCCTTTCGGCCCGCTGGTATGGGCGCTCGCGGTCGTCGCGGCGTTCCTCGCGGCGAGTTACCCGTTCACGAAGCGATTCCTCGCGCTTCCGCAGGCGTATCTCGGGATCGCATTCGGTTTCGGGATCCCGATGAGCTTCGCCGCGATGCAGGACACGCTGCCGCCTGCCGCGTGGTGGATGCTCGCGGCGAACGTGTTCTGGGCGCTCGCCTACGACACCGAATACGCGATGGTCGATCGCGACGACGACCTGCGCATCGGAATCCGGACCGCGGCGATCACGTTCGGTCGCTACGACGTCGCGGCCGTGATGTTCTGCTACGCGATGACCATCGGCCTGCTCGCCGTGGTCGGCCGCATCGAGGGGCTCGGCGCGTCGTATTACGCCGGGCTGGCCGCCGCCGCCGCCATCGCGGTCTGGCACTACCGGATGATCCGCGATCGCAGTCGCGCCGGATGCTTCCGCGCGTTCAACCACAACAACTGGTTCGGCGCGGCAATCTTCGCCGGCGTCGCGGCGCACTACGTGCTGCGCTGAGCGCGGGGCGATCGGGTTCCCACCGGTCGCCCGCTCGCGTCCGCT
>CAYZYC010000160.1:0-3587 GCA_964481165.1 uncultured Limnobacter sp.
TCGAACACCGGCTCCTGGCGCACCCAGACGCCGTTCTCGACGACCGCGTCGATCGAACAGCCGACCGAGCAGTGGGTACAGACGGTGCGCTTCACCTCGACCTGCTTGCCGGCCGGCGCGGACTGCGCCTGCGCCTCGCCGACCATGCGGAACGAAAACGCTCCCGCCGCCGCACCGGCTCCGACCCCGATTCCCGAACGCTTCAGGAACGTCCGGCGATCGATCGTCGTCGCGAAGGCCGAGCGGACACCGCGCGCGAGGCTCGCCGTCAGCGCGCCGGCAGCCGGCGTCGCACTGGATTTACGCTGCAGTTGCATGGTTCGCCCTCTTTGCTCAGAGCAGGGTGCTGCGGTAGTACGCGCGCACGTGGTCGGTGACGTGGTATCCGCCTCCGCCGCGTGCGTCGGCCAGCGGCTTCGGGTCGTCCGCCGCGGTCTGCGCGACCTTGCCGCGGGTCGCGACTGCCGCGGCTCCGGCTGCGCCGGCGAGACCTGCACCGAGCAGGAAGCCCCGTCGCGTGGTCGCTTTCGTGCTTTCGGCTTTCTTCACGCTCATCGCATCACTCCTGGAAACCGTCGGGAGAGTCGAAGTCGAAGGCCTGGCGTTCGACCGCGAGGAATTCCTTCAGCAATCGGCCCGCCTGTTTGTAGAAATCCGTCGAGCCGCTGTGCTCGATCGCGTCGGCCAGCGCCTCGTACCACGGAGACAGGAAGCGCCCGAAGAAGACGCGCTGCGTGGACAGGCTGCGTGCCGGATCGGGGGCAGCGACGATCAGCCACGCCATCGTCTCGCACAACGCCGCGACGTGGTCCTCGGTCTCGAAACTGTCGGCGCTTCGCGCGACCCCCAGCAGCGCGAGATGCTCGCGCAGCTCGACCAGAGGCCGCTCGTGCAGGAAACCGCTCAGGTGCCACGACCCGTACAGGAACACCTCGGCCTTGCCCACGCCGATGAAGGCGGCATCGTATTCGTCGCGCACCGCTTCGGCGTCGGCATCCGCGCAGGCGCGAGCGAACCGGCTCCACGCGACGCCGAGAGCGGTGTCGTCGCGGTCTGCGGCTTGCATGTCGTCGGGTGCCTGCCTGCCGACCGATCCGAGCCAGTCGGCCGACGGAGGCGCACGAAACAACTCCGCGAGCGTGAGATACCAGCGCGCACGCGCTGCGTCCTCGGGCGACACCGCGCGCAGATCCACTGCCGCCGGTGCCGCCGCGTTCATGGTCGTGTCCCGTCGTGGACGTCGTGGATCGTCGTCTCGCCGCGATTGCCGAACATGTCGACGATTCGACAGTCGGCGCACATCTGCAGGCGACGCTGCGCCTGTTCGCCGGCGAACATCGAATGCGTCGAAAGCCGCGCGAGCATGCTCTCGATCATCGGGCGCGTCCCGAAAGGCTTGCCGCACGACACGCAGGCGAACGGCTGTCCTTCGTTGAGAACCCGCGGTGTCCGTGTCTCCTCACTGAACACATACCTCGGCTCGAGGGTGATCGCCTGTTCGGGACAGGTCTGTACGCACAGGCCGCACTGCACGCAATTGCGCTCGATGAAGCGCAATTGCGGCGAATCGGGGTTGTCGAGCAATGCCGATTCGGGACAGGCACCTATGCAAGCTAAACATAGCGTACAGGCATCACGATCGACGTTCAAGGACCCGAAGGGCGCACCGGTCGCGAGTGCGACGGAATGCGCAACGACGCGCCCCTGCGCTTTCGCCTGCTCGAGGAGATGATCGAGCGAGAACTCGATCGATCGGCGTTTGTCCTCGGACAGCGCGAACGTCGCGGGACGCTCGATGCCCTGCGCCGGCGCGAGCGAGAACAGCGTGTCGTCCCAGCCGGGAACGCCCGCGTCGACGACGAGGAAATGGCGACCGGCGTATCCGAGCGCGGAGACGAGCGTCTGTGCCACGTCGAACTGTGCCTTCGTCGCTTCGCGATACTGCGATGCAATACCGGGGGGCGCCAGCACGACGACTTGGCTGGCGCCGTAGGCGATCGCCGCGAGCGCGAGATCGATGCCGATCGAGCCGACGTGCCGGACGGACATCGGAATCACGCGCGCCGCCAGGCCGCGGCCGCGCGGAGCGCGTTGCGCAGGGCCGCTCGTGCGGCCCGCGGCACCGGCGAGCGCCTCGATCAGCGCGCGCCCTTCGTCTCCGTCGTGCAGCAGGATGCACGCGTCGCGACCGCCGCGCTCGCGATACGCACGCAATCCCTGGCGGATCTGTTCGGCCTGGCGTACCGGCGTCGGATACTGGTAACTCATCGCGCCCGACGGACACACGGTCGCGCACCCGCCGCAGCCCATGCACAGATGCGGTTCGACGCGAACGCGATCGCCCGCGGACTCGATCGCCCGCGTCGAACAGACGTCGATGCAGGCGGTGCAGCCTTCGATCCCGTTGCGGCCGTGCGCGCAGAGCTTTTCGCGATAACGAAAGAACGTCGGCTTCTCGAATTCGCCGATCATCGAAACGAGTTCGAGCGCCATCCGCGTGCGCGCCGACTCGTCGCGCCCCGGGTGGAAATAACCCTGCGGCGGCTGATGGCTATCGAAGCGCGACGCGTCGCGTCGGGTGACCGGGCAGCGTTCGCAGGTGTCGCCGAGCGGCTTGCGCTCGCAATCGAACATCGAGTGTTCGCGCAGGTCGAAGACGAGATCGAAACGCTCGTTGCGAGCGGTTTCGGTGCGCGCGAAGTCGATCGCACCGATCGACCCGCAGGCCTTCACGCAATCGCGATGCGAGCGACATCGCGCGGAATCCACCTGGAAGTCGCCCGCGATCGCGCCTTCGGGGCACGCCTCGATGCAGGCGCCGCAGCGAACGCAGGCATCGAGGTCGATCGGGTTTTCCTGCAGCCAGTGCGCCTCGAATTCGCCCAGCCAGCCGGAAAGCGAGACGAGCCTGCCCGACAGCACGGGCCAGGCGCGCGTCGGCGAAAGCACGGTCTCGCGCGAGTCGCTCATCAGCACGGTGACGCTCGCCTGTCCCGACAGTCGTTCGGCCCATTCGCAGGCGTCGCGACCGGGTCCGACGATCAGCACCTTGCCCCCGGAGCGGTAGTTGACCGCCGCCACGGCATCGACCGTCACTGCCGCCGACATCGCGACGAGCGCGGCGATCTTCGGTCCGGCTTCGTCGCGCTCGGCCCCCCACCCTGCCGTTTCGCGCAGGTTCACGAAGCGCAATGGAGCGACGAACTGGCGTGCGTTGGCGATCTCCGAGAACAGCGGCGCTTCCTGCGTACAGGTGACCACCAGGTCGTCGGTGCCTTCGAGCTCGGCGACGAAACGCGACATCTCGCGCCGGCACAATTCGCGCGCCACGGGCAGCACGCTCGGCGAACCGGGAAGCGCGTCGTGCAGTCGGGCGCGGTCGAGATCGACGGTGCCGTTGCAATTGCAGGCCAGGACTCGGGTCTTCACTCGGCGGGTTCCTCGGGGGTCGGTTGGTCGTTCATCGAAGATTCGCGCGGGTTCGTTCGCGTCTTCGATTTCTCGTCGCGCACGGCATCGGGTGCGACAGGCACGTGTCCGGCGTAGTCCGATCGGGCAAGCGGCGCATCGGCCGGCGCTTCAGCGGC